>CAWTZF010000013.1:0-6770 GCA_963920015.1 uncultured Nitrosopumilaceae archaeon
AACAGCTAAGAAAGTAATGAAAATTTTGAATTTCTAAATGAATGAAGTGTATAGAATTTCTATTTCCTAGCCTGATTTAGACTCAAAACCTATGTTGAAAGCTCGCAGTTTAGGAATTTAATTTCATTTGATACGAACTGTAAATCAACAAACAAACTCCTCGTTATAACGTGAATCAATACGAACTTTTAGTGCCTAAGAAGGGGGGATTCTATTTTTACTCTTTGTCGATAAATTCGTTGATACCTTTAGAAAATCAATAACCGCAAATTATTAGGAATAAAATTTCGATCATCTGGTCTGCTTGGAATATATAACCGCTTTTAGAAATGAGTTATACTTGCCTAAGACAAATGACCAAGAAGTAGTAGTTGAAAATCAAAAACAGGATAATTCAACTGATGAAAAACCCGATGAACCAGAAATTGATACTGGGCTTACAAAAGCACTTGATTCTTTTAGAAAAATAAATGAAGTAAAAGAGTTATCAGAAGAACAACAAGAAAATTTAGAAAAGAAGATCGAAACAATTAAGGACAGAGAGATAATTGAAGTGGATCCTCCACACGAGCCTGAAGAATATCCTATAGAAAAGGGCAAAATCACAATTGGCCCACCAACACTAACAAGATTTGAAAAGGCAAGAATAATGGGTTCCAGAGCTTTGCAATTATCTTTGGGTGCACCTCCATTCGTCACAATTCCTCGAACTGCAACTACTTCATTAGATATTGCAATGCTAGAGCTAGATAAACGAGTAATTCCAATCGTAATTAGAAGAGTTCTTCCAAATAGGAATTATCAAAATATTCCAATTGATTATTTCCAGTAAATGGATGATTTATCGATAAAATTTAAAAGAACAGAAAATTTCTTTTTAGTGGCTAATGTTAATGGAAGGTACTAAACAGAACACAGATGATACTATTCAACAAAATGATGATTTTGTATATAACATATACAATGAACCCGTTATGAGAAATGCCGTTGATGTTTTAAGTATATTAGGAAAATTTAACAAAGTTCTTTTAAAGGCCAAAGGAAATTCCATTCCAAATGCAGTAGCAATTGCAAATATCATAACCGAAAAAATGCTGAAAGGGAATTCAAAAATTGAAAAGATAATTCTCGACAGTGAAGAAGTCAAAGAAATGGGTAGAGTATTTTCAACTATTGAGATTCTTGTGTTGAAAATTACTTAATAAACAGAGCCAGGGCCTTTTAGAAGCATATTTTCGCATTCTTTACAAATTTTTTCATCTATGTTAGATTCCAGATTATGATGGATATCACAAATCAAAAGGCTTGATTTAATGTAGTTACATAATCCAATGAACTTTGAGAGACTCGAAGGAGTGTATGCCATATCTGATGCAAGATGTTCGGTTAATTCATCAATTAATTTTGCAACTTGTTCTTCAGAGAGTAATTTTGCAATCAAGTTTGGATCACCACGTGTTCCTCTAATGTAATTACTTATTGCAGCTTGAGTTACACCAAGCATTTTAGAAATTTCATCTTCACGAATTTTATACATCCCTGCTAGTTTTTTTGCTAAAATTGCTCTAAGTGCTGGAATCAAAGTTTTTGATTCTATTTCAGCTGGAAGTAACATTATAACAAATAAGTCTTGTAAAACATTTAAAGTTATCAATTCAAACTCTTCTTAATTTTAGGTTGAATGCATAACTGGTTAGGCTAACCTATTATAATTACAATGATAGAAAAATTCCATGGAAGAGATTTTTTCTAATCTGTTTGGAACGCTAGAACAATCAGCATTATCATGTACATCAAAGGATATTGCATTATCTGGTGGATTGGATAGTTCTATTCTCGCATATTATTTGAAAGACAGAAAATTACAAGCAACTGCAGTAATTACTAAAGATTTTCTTGCTTCTGATCTTACATACTGCCAACTAATAACAAACACATTTGATTTACCGCTAGATATTAAATCAGTTCAAACAAATGAATTACTTGAAGCAATTGAGGAGACCATTAAGATTTTAAAAATTTTCAATGATATAGAATTACGAAATTCTGTTGTAATGTATATTGTTCTTAAAACAATTAAAGAAAAAGGTTCAAGCGGACTAATTACTGGAGATGGGGCGGACGAATTATTTGCAGGATACAGATTTTTTAAGAATAAATCAGAAAGTGAACTAGAAGAAGACCTTAAACGGGTTTGGGATGTTATGCATTTTCCCACCATAAAGTTAGGCAAAAGTTTAGGGATAAAAATAGAATCACCATTCTTAGATGATAAAGTAATAGAATTAGCTAAAAGTATATCGGTTAAATACAAAGTCAGAGATGAAAACAAGGTTAGATACGGTAAATGGATTCTACGAAAAATCTTTGAAGATAAGCTACCTAAACAGATTGTTTGGCGAGAAAAATCTGCAATGCAAGATGGTTCTGGAACTGTTGGCTTAACTCATCTTTTTGAATCAATAATTGTAGATGATATTTTTACAAAAAAGAAAAAAGAAATTCAAGATTCTGATGATGTGATTATTAGGAGTAAAGAATCTATGCATTATTACAAAATTTTTCGAAAATATAATAATGCACCATCAAAGTTACATTCTTCATCTTCAACATGTCCTTTTTGTAAATATTCTGTTGAATCAAATAGAAAATTTTGTCGTATGTGTGGGGCTTTTCCTATCTAGTTTTTTTCTTCCATTTTTTTGGTTTTCTAATGAAAATTTTTCTACAGCCATCACAACAAAAATAGTAATTTTTTCCATCATGCTCATGAACCACGGCTAGATCCTCGTCTAATTCTATTCCACAGACTGGATCAATTGGCACAATCTAAAACTTTGATGTTTTCTATTTATAGATATAGAATAATCAAAGCGTAATTTTTTTGAAATTATTTGTTCACCGCAAACATACTATAGAACATACTGGATTAAGGTGCAATAATTCTTGTGACAAACAATAGTCCTAGGTCAGGACACTACCATAGGGGACTTGCTTTGTGGTATAATATGGGATTCGCAGTTTTCATGATAGTTGCATTAGTTACAGTTGTAATTATTATGTCATCAGGATTTGGTTCAAGTGAAGTAACAAAAGAAGTTCTATTAGAGGCACTTACTGAAACAAGACAGGGAATTGAAATTCAGGGAAAGATTACAGGGATTGCAAATATAACAAATGATGAAGTATTAACTACTGCAACACCAATAGCAGTTGCAACAGGAGGTCATATTGATCTTGTTGTTGAAAGATTTCATCTTAATTATAGATTGATCAGAATAGACGGTAGTGAAGTAATTTATGATAACATACATGCTGGCGTACTAAATGAAAATTCTTACAATACTATGCAGGATGCAATGGTTGAAGCAAAAAAACAGGGATTGGTTCAAATCAACCCATACATTGACGAAGAAAAGCCTACAACTACTTCAGCATTTGTTTATTGGATAATTAACTTGAATGAAGATAATTTCCTAGATACAGGAGAATTAGCAGTAATTGGTATAGTATATGCCGATCAAGACAGACCACATACTGCAGAATATCTTCTAGTTGAAGGATTTTCTCCTGACGGAAGAATATTTTCAATGGAACGAAACATTCCAAATATTTCAGGAAACATTATTGACTTTTAGATGGAAAGATTTTTCCATAAATCGATTATGATTTCAATTTTTTAATTAAATCAAAGAATTCAGATTCCGAAAATGGTGTAATATTCATAATTTTGAGATTCTCTTCTACGTGAGATTCAGATTTTTGTCCTGCAAGCGGTGCGATTACACCAGGAGTTGATCTAATAAACTGTAATGCTCGTATTGATGGTTCTAAATTACCAAACTCTGGCATTGCACCAGGAGATAACAATTTTCCTTGCATAAACGGTACACTTGTAAAAACTCCAATGTTATTGTTTTTTGCAGATTCTAAGATAGAAACTTCACTTCCGTTAGATGGTTGATTCTTTAGCATTATAGCTTGATCAAGATACATGTTATACGGTAACTGAATAAAACGGAATCCGTGGCTTTCACCTCCTACCTGTTTAGCTAATTGCATAATTTCTATAAGAGAAAAATATACTGGGTTGTCTTTAGGAACTCTAAAACACTCCCATGTAGCCATCCCATAAAATTGAATCAAGCCTTCTTTTCTTTTATTTTCATAAAAATCAAAAACGTCTTTCAAGTTTTTTACAAATTGCTCTCGCGACAAATCTTGAAGTTGACCTTCTACAGCATTGTGTAAATACATCAAGTCAATACAATCAAGTTCTAGGTTGTTCAGACTTCTGTTGAGTTGATCCTCAAGATATGGGATTGTCATACAATGATATCCTGATGAAATATCGCCTTCTTTTATTACCCCCTTTTGAACATACTCACTCTTTACATAGTTCCAAAAGTCAGAATTTACATCACCATCATTTGTCACATAGCCATTTTTTGTACAAATGAAAATTTCGTTGCGATTGATTTTATTTTCATTAATTAATTCAGAAATTGCTTTTCCAGTAGAGCGTTCAGCTTTTTGGGCACGATAATTTATCGCGGTATCAATAACATTAATCCCAGATTCTATTGATTTTTTTACTGCATTTTTTACCAATTCATCTGTTTGTTGATCAGGATTTCCAAGGTAAGTACCAATACCAACATTTGATAAAGTTAGGCCTTGAAAAACTACATAGTTTTTTGGGTTTACGTTTTGATTTTTTTTAGAAAAATTTACTGTTCCTTCATGTGTTGCATGACCTTGAATCATCGATAGTTTTTGTATTTTAATTAGTTATATAGTTAGGCGATATGTTCAAAAAATTACTATGAAACTTAAAACAAATAATGCGCCCGTAATTCTACTAAAAAGTAAAGTTTTTTCCATAGAAGGGACTAGATCCTCAATATCATCATAATGTTTGCGGAGAAGAATTCCAGATTTTATCATCAAAGGAATTGTTAACAATGTGATTATTGATAAAATAGGAAAAATCTCAATAATTATTCCCATTATAATGAGAATATAACAAACAGTAGGAAAAACCCAAAATATTTTTGTTGCAGATTTTTTTCCTACTGCGATAACTAGTGATTTTCGCCCTTTAGATTTATCAGCTTCATAGTCCGGAAATGATGTTATAAACAAGACTAAAGATGATAATATTCCAACTATAATACCAGCAAAGATTGGAGTTATTGTAATTTCAGATGTCTGAATAAAATAAGTACCTAAAACAATCATTGTGCCTTTTATGGCAACAAATACTTCAGCTAAACCTGAATCAACAATTTTAGTAGAATAAAAATAGATTGAAAGTACTGCAAATCCCAAAAGTACAGCAATTATTAGTCCATAAATTATTACAAAGTAACTTCCAATAACTGCACCAATTATAAGAAAAATAATTCCTGCTCGATAGACCTGTGTCGGTTGAAGTAATCCCTCTGGTAAAACCCCTGTACCGCCACTCATTTTGGTACGTTTTGTTTTGGTATCAATTCCTCTTTTGAAATCCCAATAATCATTTAGAAGATCCACACTAGCATGAAGTGTCATAACGCCGCCCATAGTTAATGCAGCCTGAAAAATATCAATGGTAGAATGCTGCCACCAACTAATTGATAGGCCGATAGATACAGCAACTACTGAAGCAAGTAAAAATCGAATTCTGATAACACGCAACCAAGTTGAAAGCATTTACACTAAAGACTCATCGCTTACTTCAATAGGTTTTCGGCTCATAAATCCAGAGTCTTTTTCATGCCAAAACTTGATTTCTGTTTCTCCCTTCTTCCAACAAAGCCAAATTTCTTCATCAAATCGCTTGGCAGGAAAATCAAGTAAACCTTCATCTATACTTTTTACTACTACACCGGTATCCTCAAGATCAGCAATTGCTTGATAAAATTTAGTCATTTTAGAATTAAGATTTTTTTTCAATATTGTATACTGTTCGAATGTATAACTGTCTGAGGCAGTAATCTGCAACTGTTGTTCAGCTTTTATTATTTCGGTTTTACATTCTAAAACATAATTATATTTTTTAATTACATCAGGTAATGTTTTATTCGCTGCTGTGACAGTGAAGTAGGAAAACATAGGTAAATTCCAATTATTCTCAATTAAAAGTCTAGCTGCACGTTTAATACTCAAAAAATTTAGCCATGATATATGAGTGAAGATGAACAATTAGAAATGTTAATTGAGCAAACAATCAACGGTGCTATTGCAGCTATTCCATCGCAACTTGAAGAAATCAAACAAAGTAAAGATATACTTAAAGTTGAAAATCCTAATGAGTTTGTTTTTGGAGTAATTATGGGCATGGCATTAGGTATGGTCGGAGCATTAATGACAGCACAAAAAGGGATTCCAACTCCAGAGGAACAGCTAAAAGTAAGAGAAATAATATACAAAAAGATTCCAGATATTAGAGAACAGATTTTCAAATGATATTGTTTTCAGAAAAAGAAAAAAAATTCTTAATGAGTATGGAAGAGTGTAGAGTAGCAACTTCCCATGATGATATTCCACATGTCAAACCAGTTTCATTTATCTTCAATGATGGAAATTTTCTAGTATCTACAGACTATGAAACACGGATGTTTTTGAATATTTCAAAGAATCCAAAAATGGCCCTGGTAGTTGATATATACAAACATGGAGGACACACTGCTGTTTGCGTTCAAGGAAAAGTTGAGGTTATAGAAAATGGGGAAAAATTTACTCAAATTTACAAAAGATTTCATGAAAAATTTGAATGGGTACGA
>CAWTZF010000014.1:0-8343 GCA_963920015.1 uncultured Nitrosopumilaceae archaeon
CCCATCATCCGTCAGAATTGTTGGTTTGTGATTGAGAACTTGTTGGATACACCAATCATACTCTTTTGTAGATTGACCATTCCAAGCATAAACATGAATTCCTTGAGATACTAAAAATGCAGCAATGTCGTCTTGGGTAGTCAAAGGATTTCCACCACATGCAACAACATTGCCTCCAAGTTCTTTTGCACCCATAAGTAAAACTGAGGTTTCTTTTGTAATATGCAAACAAAATCCTACTGTTATTCCTTTAAGAGGCTTTGATTTTTTTAATCGATTTAAAGTATTATCTAAAATCTCCATATGGTCTCTTGCCCATTCATAGGAAAGCTTTCCCTGTTTGGCAAGTTTTGTATTCTTTACTTTACTCAATAATCAAAGCGAACTTTCCAGCCTATAAAATCCTATCAAGCAAACATCCGAATGTAAATAAGTGTCAAAAATTTGACCATATTATTGGCTTGGAAAAAAGTTGCAGAAGAGGATTCCATAAAATCAGGATCCGGTAAGTCCTTTGATGTAGATGGCAAAAAAATTGCAATATTTAACCAAGATGGGTTTCATGCATTAGATGACTTGTGTGTCCATCAGGACGGTTCTCTTTCTCCAGGAAAACTGGAGGGTGATGTCGTAGAATGTCCTTTACATTTATGGCATTATAACATTAAAACTGGAAAATTATTAGACTATCTCAAAGACGTAAAACTTCAGACCTATGAAGTTCAAGTCAAAGATGATGGAATCTATGTCGACATTTAACACAACTTTTATGGAAACAATTTTTTCAAATATTTACTGTTGAATCAAAACATACTTGATGAAATAACAAATCAGGATTATGCATCAATTACAAAAAAAATAGAAGAATTTATTCAAACACAAATCTCAAAAAATAATGCAAATGGTCTAATTCTAGGTTTCAGCGGAGGTATTGATTCTGCAGTAATTGGATACCTCTGTGCAAGGCAATTCAAGGAAAAAACACATGCATTGATAATGCCTGATACTGACATTACTCCAAAAACTGAAACAGAAGATGCCCTTAAGATGGTACATGAACTTGGCATAGATTACAAACTCATTGACATCAAACCAATTGTTTACGAATATTCAAAGTACTTAGAGCCAAATGAATGGGCTATTGGTAATCTTCGAGCAAGAGTACGAACAAACATCCTCTATTATTATGCAAATTCTTCTAATTATCTTGTAGTTGGTTCTAGTGACAAGAGTGAATATCTAATTGGATATTTTACAAAATTTGGTGATGGTGCATCTGATATAGTTCCTATAATCTCATTATACAAAACACAAGTGAGAAAAATAGCACGATTTCTTGGTGTGCCAGAAGATGTTGTGTCAAAGAAAAGCAGTCCTTATCTTTGGAAAGATCACTTAGCCGAAAAAGAGATAGGAGTTGAATATGATGAAATTGATTCAATTTTGTATTGTTTGTTTGCTAAAAAATTATCTCTGGAAGATACTGCAAATCAAACTAACATATCAATAAAAACTGTAGAAAAAATCTATCAACTTTACCAAAACAGTGAACATAAAAGAGTGGCAACTGTCAAACCTTTTGGTGAATCATTATGAAAATTCTTGATACACTAAGTAATTCAGAAAAAGAATTAGACATATCAAAAAAAGTCAGAATTTATCTTTGTGGTGTGACCGTTTATGATGAATCGCATATAGGACACGCTAGAACTGTAATTGTTTTTGATGTCTTACGTAGATATTTAGAATCAAAAGGAGTTGAAGTTCAACTTGTTCAAAATTTCACTGATGTCGATGATAAGATCATTAATCGAGCAAAGCGAGAAATTGTACGTGCATCAGCCATAAGTTCAAGATACATTGAGAATTATTTTAGAGATTTTGATGCAATAAACGTCATCAGAGCCTCCATTTACCCAAAGGCCACTGAGCACATACAAGACATGTTGAATCTAATTGAAGATTTAGTTAATAAAAAAATTGCATATCTCACCAAAAATGGTATTTATTTCTCTATCGATAAATTTCCAAATTATGGTAAATTATCCAAGAAGAAAATTGAGGATCTTGTTTCTGGGGCACGTGTAGAGGTAGATGAAGAAAAAAAATCCAGTGTTGATTTTGCATTATGGAAGTTTGCGAATGATGATCCATCGTGGGAAAGTCCTTGGGGCAGAGGAAGACCTGGCTGGCATATTGAATGCTCAACTATGAGCACAAAATATCTTGGGGAGAATTTTGAAATCCACGGAGGTGGACAAGATTTAATTTTTCCGCATCACGAAAATGAAATCGCCCAATCTGAATCATTTACAGGAAAACCCTTTGCAAAAATTTGGCTACATGTTGGAATGATTACTATAAATGGTGAAAAAATGTCCAAATCACTCGGTAACATAAAATCGGTAAAATACATGTTAGAAAATTGGAGTCCAAATGTAATACGATTATTTTGTATTGGTACTCATTATTCAAAACCAATAGATTATTCTGAAGAACTTTTAAGAGAATATGTAACAAATTGGAACAAAGCTCGACTTGTGTTTCATAAACTTATTCAATGTGAAAAAGATGGAGCTGATGATTTAGATATTTCCAAACAAATTGAACAATTTAAAAATGAATTTAATACAGCAATGGATAATGACTTAAACACCCACTTGGCACTTAGTGCATTTTATAGATTAATAACTTTTACTTTAGGTTTAGAAGATTCATTAACCAATTCAACTTCTAAAAAAATTCTTTCTGTATTAGAATACATGATGAACTCTCTTGGATTAAAAATTGATAAAACATCACAAGAAGAAATGGATCGCATTAAATTGCTTATTCAACAACGAAATGAGTTTAGAGAAAAAAAGATGTATGAGGAAGCTGATGTGATAAGAGAAAAACTTTCGGCAAAAGGTATAGAAATTAAGGATGAGATTAACAAAACCATCTGGATAAAAAAAGAATAAAGATTCCCTCAGATCAAACATTTGTAATCAAAACAATAGTTTTTTTGAATAAATTTTAAGAAAATATTGTTAGTACTTAAATTTCATATATTCGTAATTTATTCTTGGGAATGTTAAAACAAGAGGGATTTGAACTTTCAAGAAGTAAAAAAGCACTTGACATGCTTCTCAATGATAGAAAAAATGAGTTTGGACTTTTAGCTGAAGCAGTTTTGTGGAATGTCCCATCATCTATGAGACCTATAAAAAATCAAGAAGAATTTCTACTAAATTTCTGCCTTGATGTTTCTCATGCATTTAAAGCATGGACCGGTGATCAACAACTAGAAATAAATTCAGATATGAAAGCATTAACCATTCTCCGGCAGTTATCACATGATAAAAAAACAATGACCGAGTTATGTCATCTACTTAATCTATCATATACTCTTGCCGAAGAATTCAAAGTAATTTACCGACATGTAGAATAAGTTTAAATTAAAAAATAGGATATTATAGTATTTAGCTACTGATCAAATCTACAAAATTTGATCAGAGGATCTTGCTATTTTTTAGATGTACTAACAAAGGAAACTACATCACGATCTCGTAGTTGATAGTTAACAGGCAATCTCAAATTATATCGTAAATCCGTTGCGTAAAGAAGACCTTTAAGTAAATCAGTGTGAATTTCTCTCGCTAAATCTTGTACAGTAGAACCATCTTTCATTAAAATCAAGTCTGGTAGAACTCTTCCCTTTTTATCAGAAAGTTTTTCTACATTAGCTATGGGGTAAACCGAATTCATCTTCAATAATTTGAAAACAGCAATGTTTATTGCAAATTGAACTCCTGTGCGCATGTATTCTCCCATAATGTCTTTTTTGATAAACTCTAATGCATGTTTTTGTTTCTCATTGAGTTCTTCAGTTTTAATTATATCGAATTGCTCAGAACCTGGAGAATATTTTATCAATCCTTTTTGTTCGGCTCTTCGAAGGCTGAGTTCGCTATCTGCACTTGCTGGAACCACTATTCTATCATTGTATCGTTCCCGTAATCGAGCAAAATTCTTGTCTGCCCCCTCTGCATCAATTTTATTAGCCACAATAAGAGTAGGTTTTGATATATTTCTTAGATGAGTTGCGAATTTCTTACTATCGTCTATTCCAAATTCATCAAATTCTTTATCATCCAAGCCTGTTGCCTTGAGAGTGTCTTTTACGTGATTCTGGTTTACTCCTACTCCTCTGTAAAGATCAGTTATGGATTCAATCATATCTGAACCTGAACGAATTAGTTTTGAAACTTTGTCTCGATTTCCTTCAAAAATTTTACGATACCACATTATCAACTCTTCTTCTATATCTGCAAAATCAGAAACTGGATCTCCTGAACCTACTTCAGCGATCTTTCCAGTAGAGTCGATTCCACCTGAAGCATCAACAACATGTAATAGCACATCAGATTGTGCAGCAATTGAAAGAAATTGGTTACCTAAACCTTTTCCCTTCCATGCATCTTTAATCAGTCCAGGTAAATCGATTATCTCAATTGGAATGTATCTCCATCCATCAACACATTTTGAATTATTTGGATTATCCTGAACATTGAATTCAGGATGAACACATCTTGTTATAGCGTAAGCTGTAGCTGAGGCTGGTTTTTTTGTTGTAAAAGGATAAGTCGAAATTTCCTCAGATGATAAAGTTGCTGAGTTAAAGAAGGTTGTTTTACCAGTATTTGTTTTTCCAATGAGACCTATCTTAATGACCATATCTTCGATTTTGATTTTGAATATTTATCTCTGACTGACATCCTTATCTATAATTCAGGATTCTCCTGTAATCTGGCTTTAATCTTCTCACATGTATTTTTTAATTCATTTATTGACCACTCAATTTCATCTAATTCATCGCTTGTCAAATCTTGATTCCATTTCTCAAGAGTAGTCTTTGAAATTTGTGAACAATTATACAAAAGATTCCAATATGGGTGATGTTCTGCAGTAGTTAATGCAAGTTCTTCTACATCATCTAAACCATTTTTTGCTCTAGATAATGACGAAATTTTTTCTCCAAAAATCTTTACAATGTCTGAATTTAGATCTTCTTCAATTTTGATGTGAATATTTTTTTCTTCAAATGATTTAGTAAGTTCTAAAAGCGATTTGTAAAAATTTTCAAAATTTGTCATAATTAGAATAACCGTTGATGCTCTGCAAGCATACATCTATTAAAAATAACTTTAATGCCTTGTTTTCTTGCTAACTCTTCAGCTTCTTCATTGTGTATTCCTTCCTGAAGCCATATCACTTTTGGTTTCATCTCAATTGCTTCTTTTACCACTGGGAGAACTTGCTCTGATGGTCTAAAGACATCAACAATGTCAATGGATTCATCAATTTCATTAATACTGGAATAACATTTTTTTTCAAGAATTTTAGATGTTGTTGGATTTACTGGCATTATGTTATATCCATTTGATGCAAGATATTTCGGAACATAGTGTGCAGCTTTCTCAGGATTTTTTGACATTCCAATTACAGCTACGTTTTTTAACGCTAAGATTTGCCTTATCTCTTCATCAGAATATGTGTCTCTATCCACACTTCTTATGTGAACTAAATCAATTAATAATTTACTCGGGTTTTACCATCTAAGAAAATTCAAGATAAATTTTATGACTCGTTTTCATCAAATACCCCGATAAATTTAAGCTCCTTTAACAATTCTAAATCGCCAAGTATTTTGAGTTCGGGATAGCAATTCAACATAACGCCATTGTCAATCTCATAAAATTCCCAGTTCTCACATTCATTATCGAATTCATATGGGTGCGTATTATCAAACTCCCAATCAAAACCATTGAGAATTTGAGATTCTGGATAATCATGACCTCGAATTAATTTTATCGTGTTATCATTTTCATTGAATTCTATTTCAGCATAAAGTGCATTTGGATATAGGTAAACTACATTTGGATGGTTTGTGATTGCATCAAATTCAGTGCGAGTAACATATTCATTGTGTAAAATTATAACTTTATCGAATTCATCAAGCACCTCTGGATTTTTATGAATTTCAAGATCCGTTATGAATTTGTATGCTAAAAGATTCAGAACTTGAATTCCAATTCCACTATTATTGTAATTAAGTCGATATTCATCTCTTCCTCCAATTTCTTTTATTAAACAACTTTCATCACATTCTCCCCGATAATACGTGTAAAAACCTGGTTCATCATATGCTGCTGCAGTAAATATCGGATATACTACAACCGTGTTTTGAATAATTACAGAATCACGAACTTGAATGTAAAGATGATTGTTCTCTGGCTTTAATAGGACTCTAGCACTATCTGGCTGCTCTCCATTTAGTACTTTTTGATAATTTTCTTCACTGACTAAAATGCTAAAAATTGATGGAATCTCGTCCACCTCTATCACCGTCATCAGTTCTCCATTTACAATTATCTTTTGATCATCATTTGATAAAAATACTAATCCAATTCCAATAATGACTGCAGCTATAGCTGTAATAATTAGACTATTTTTCTTCTTCATCCGTACCTTGTATTCCTGTTATCATATCATTTTATAGCTAAAGTGCATTACGATAATTGTGTTTTTTATTTGACGATTTTAGAGTTAAAACACGATCAGAATGGTAAATCTGGGTGTACAAAATACCTTCTAGTCTTTTTAGCCATTTGTTAGTTCTAATCTTGATTCTTTAACATATCCTGAATTTTTTCAATTAACTTTTTTTCTTCTAGTGCTTTGATAACCAAAGTTCTCACGTTTTTTATTCTCTGTGGGTCTTCGTCATACAACTTGTATGCCTCAATTACATTGTAAAAATCATAATTTTCAAGATAGAACTTGGCAGACTTGGATAGTTTTACATAATCATCTGAAAAATTATTTGATTCCTTGATTTTATTGCATAACACCTTGAGAGCTCCCTCGATCTTTCCAACCTGTTTTTTAATAATTTCCAGGTCTTTTGGTTCATCCTTTAATTTATTTAAAATTGTATGAGCATCAAGAGTTTGGGTCAAAAGGTTTTTGATGTAATCGTTTGTCATATCAATCCGTTATTATATACACCTTTTAATTTCATGATGCAATAGTCTTCTAATGGTAGAAGTATTATATCAAGATCTAAGTAACAATGACTTCAAAAATTACTACATTGCCATTCCAAAAGACTGGAAATATGGAAAGGATAATGAAGTTACCGTTGTAGTTTCTGACATCTGTGTGATTATTCCACAAACAATTTCCGGAGCTACAGGAGAACTTAAAGTTCTCAGACTACTTGAAGCGATGATGGAAGGCGGTGTAATTAATGCTGGAGATATCCAGAAAGCTATAGAGCACATTCTGTGAACACACATTACAGAAAATAACTATAGAAATTACTTGCATTTCCTACGCATAAAATGATAGTTTTTCTATCATTTGATACGAACTGTTAGATAAAAAAAGTGTTCATTTACTTTGATTTAGTGATTTTAGAATGCATTCAAATTATTTTGAATAATTAAATTGAACTAGTTTTACTTCAAAATTACTTGATATACAACTCATATGATAATGTTGGTCTAGTAAAAGTTCTATCCTTTTTGAAATCTCATAGTCCTGAATATTTATCTGGACAAGATTTGAGTGATGTTTTAAAAATTAGCAGAGTCGCAGTTTGGAAACATATTAAAAAAATCCGTTTGTTGGGATACAAAATCGAATCAAAACAAAAACTAGGATACAAACTAGTGAAATCAACTAGTTTGTTACTTCCTTGGGAAATAACAGATGGGATTAAAACCAAATTCATCGGAAAAAGAGTATACTATTTTGACTCAATTGATTCTACACAAAATTATGCGATGCAGATAGCATCTGATTTGAAAGAAAATGGTACTGTAATTATTGCTGAAAAGCAAACAAAAGGAAAAGGACGCTTGGGAAGAAAATGGATTTCTCCATCGGGAGGCATATGGCTATCGATAATTTTTCATCCTACATTTGATGTTAGTGTAGTAACATTATTTCCTATCGCATCATCACTTGCATTAGCCAACGCAATTCAAAAAACATTTGATCTTCAACCAAAGCTAAAATGGCCAAATGATGTCACAATAAATGGAAAAAAACTTGCAGGAATGTTAGTTGATGCATCAATAGAATCAGATAAGATAAAAAATTTAATTTTAGGTGTAGGAATTAATTTTAAAATCAATACAAAAGCGATAGAAAAAAATCTCAAGAATACAGAAAATTTTTATGGTATTGCTAGCTTAACGGATGAAAAAAATTCGTTATCAGCTATACCGTTCATCCATTCATTTTTCACTGAATTAGAAAAAGTATATGATGATCTAAATAATGGTAGAATAC
>CAWTZF010000015.1:0-21588 GCA_963920015.1 uncultured Nitrosopumilaceae archaeon
GATTAGATTCTAAAGACTGGAAAAAAGACTAGATACATCTTAACATGTATTAGATGAACAATTTAGCGATCAATTTCAAACAATCGGGATCTAATTTACTATATTTGTTACTACCAGCACCAAGAACACAAACCTTTTCCACAAATGTCACTGACCAATTTCCCTATAAAAATTGTTAATGTAATAACAGATGAAGTAATTTATTATGACACAAAAAGTGATATTGAAAAGCACAATTCAAACCGTTCAAACTCTAAAAATTATTAAGTCCTGCCATATTGTAAAACCAACTAAGAAGAAAACCCAGGTTTTCAAAAATGAGGTAGTACAGTATTTTGATTCAAATGGATATCTATCTTGGTCAACAAGAAAGAAAAAATATATTATTTTGGGTACAAACTCTCCAAAAAATGGTCTGGTAGAGTGTCCGGAGTGTCATATAGGACAGCTCATGGTAATTAGATCTAATAAAACAAAAAAAAGATTCATGGGTTGTTCAAATTATTATAATGGCTGTAAAGCCTCATCACCTCTTTTGCAAAAAGCCAAGCTGAGAGCAATAAAGATGGCTTGTGAGAAATGTAGTTGGCCTTTAATAATTTTCAGATATTCCAGAAAACAAAAATGGATAAAACAGTGCTCAAATTTTTCTTGTAGAACTAGATTTTAAAATTAGAATAGATGTCAGTTCGTCGATTTTTTAAAAGTGGAAGTGTTCTGCGGATTTGTTTTACTTTGTCAAGTGAGATATTAACAAAATCTATTCCTTGACGTTTTTTCATGTCAAGTAAAACTTTACCAAAAGGATCTACTACCAAACTTCGTCCACAGTAAATGTTACCTACTTGATCAGGCGCTATAACGTAACATCCATTTTCTAGAGCACGAGTTTTGTTAATTGTTATCCAATGATCTTCTTTCATATTACCTTGAACCCAAGCAGAAGGAGCAACAAGTATCTCAGAACCTGCAGATGCAAGAGCTCTAGCCATCTCTGGAAATCTTAAATCATAACAGATTAGCATTCCTAATTTTCCAATACTAGTTTTGCTTGGTTTGATAATTTTTGACCCAGCTTGTAGTTTTTCAGATTCTCTAAAACCTAATGCGTCATACAGATGAATTTTTCTATATGTAGAAATAATTTTTCCAGTTTTATCAATTAGAAATGAGGCATCATAAACTCGGTTCTTCTTTTTGCTTTTCTCATAAAATGTACCAACTACTTCAATAGAGTTTTCTTTAGCTGCATTTGCAATACAAGTCACAAATTCGCCTTGAATTGTTTCTGCATTACTGGCTAATTTGGAAGGAGTCTGTGAAGATGGTGTATAAAACATCATAAATTCAGGAAATGCACAAAGTTCTGCTTTTTGTTTTGCTGCTTTTTTAATAAAATTAATTATTTTTTTTAGATTAATATTTTTGTTAGTAGAAGCTTTGAATTGTACTACAGCAACTTTGGTCATCGACTCTGTAAATATGAATAGGATAAAAAAAGATTATAGTGGTTTTCCTGCTTGAAACCAATTTTCTTTAGGATTTTCATCAAAGACAACTATAATGTGTTCTTCTTTTGTCTTTAGAATCTCAACTGCAGATTTTGTTATAGCTTTTGCAAAATCTTCTTTTTGTTGTTGAGTTCTGCCTGGATACATTGAGACTGTGATTAATGGCATGATTTGGCTTTGTTTGTTGGGAATTTATTCTTTAAAGAAACAAAATTTTTGTTTTAATCAATTTTAGATTACCTACCGCCTTTCCACCCGTATCGCGTACCATAAGAAAATTCAGATCTGTGTGTTTTCTTGTATAGATAACCTGTTGCAAATCCAATTGCAAATCCACCAATGTGAGCCATGAAGGCAACTCCACCACCTGCTATACCAAATCCGCTTATTACGAATGGTAAAATGTTTTGGAAGACTAACCAGAATGGTAAGAACCATCTTGCTTGTATGTGCATCATTCTCCAGAAAAAACCAAGCATTAGAAATGTTGTAATTCTAACTTTGGGATAAATTGCAAGATATGCACCTAATACACCAGATATTGCACCTGATGCGCCAACTGCAGGAATAGAACTACTAGGATCAATTACAATGTGAGCTAAACCTGCACCAATACCCCATACAAGATAAATTGCAAGAAACTTTGTTTTGCCGAACTTTAATTCAATGTTATCACCAAATATCCACAAAAACAACATGTTACCACCCAAGTGCATTAATCCGCCGTGCAGAAACATTGAGCTCAACAATGATACATATGGTATGTTAGGACATGGAATTTGCATTCCAGGTTGTATGATAAATGCAGAACCAGAAATACATGATGGAACAGCGCCCCATTCAAAAAATAAAATTGCAGCTCGTTGATTAGAAAATTCCCAAAATTGTCCAGTAAATGCAATTTCATAGAAGAATACTGCCACATTGATGATAATTAGGAGAATTGTGAGTATGGGTTTGAATCCTGGAGGATGAGGATTTTCATCTCTAAGTGGAAGCATGGATTATCTGAGCTCACCTAAAATTTGTATAATAATATTGTTCCATAAAATATTCAACTAATACACACATCATGGGTGCTTTATCTGATTTCTTATCGTTTTAATTAAGTCCAAGCTTCAGGATCTTTTTTCCAAACACGTTTTCCATCAACGACAACTTGATCTTCTTCTTCAAAGACAGTATGCCATTTGCCGTTGTGAGGAAACATTTTGTTCATCTCATCAACTTTGTTGTTAGTTGGTGACTTGTTCATTAAAGCTCCCCATTTCATGATTGGAATCTTTGGCATTATTTCGTTGATATCTCTCATGCTAGTTTACCTTTGTTATACTGATATTATTCCATTTGCAATTAAAAATTGTAATCCACCTGCAAAGTCATCATCGGAAATTAATCCTTCTGACCACCATTCTGCATTGTTTCTAATCCAATCAGGGATTACAGATTCTCCGGTTCCTGTACTTTGAGTTGGTGGAACTTGTATTATTCCCTCTTTAATCATAAATGCAATTCCGCCTGCAAAGTCTGAATCATCTATGCTACCTTCAGCCCACCAGCCAGCATTGTTCCTAACCCAATCAGGAATTTGGACTTTGGTAACAATTTGATTATCTGGAAGCATTGATGGTACACCACCTGCTCCTACTTCAAAAGAGCTTGAGCCGATTCCTGCATAAGTCTGATCATAAGAAATAGTTGTTCCAAAAATGGCTAAACTAAATGAGTAAAGGTTCTGTGATGGGATGACAATTCTTTGAATATCAATTCCTTCACCTGTTACTATTCCTGGATTCTGAGGATCATTACCTAAATTCGAGAAAATTTCATTTCCGCTTTGATCTGTTATTGAAAATCCATATCTAACATCTTTTAGTAAATTTCTATTTTCATCAAAGAAGACAACATTAAATGGAATGTCATCACCCGCACCATAGGTACTGTCCCATGATACATTTACAGTAGCAGCCTTTTGACCATCTAAATTAAATTCAAAAGAATTTTTTTGCACTTCACTTTGAGGAACTAGATTAAATTTCATTATTCCACTATCATAATTGCTTGGTCCTAAAACATCATTGATTCGCGCTAACTCATTTCCTGACACCATAAAGTGTATAATGTTTGTATCTTCATCTGAGTATGGATCAAGTATCAAAACTCTGTTATCTACCTCAACTCCATTTACATAACCTTTGAATTGTTTTCCTTCTGAATATGGTTCAAAACTTTTTGGAACTTTAATTTCTTCATGAACGACTTGAACAAGTTCTACGTAGTTAGGATCCCAGTCAAATGGCATATCAAATGAGATAGAATCATCAGATATTTTGTAATTGAAATTATCTACATCATCATAGTAAGTTTTCACAACAACAGGAATTTGTTGTGCTTGAGCTGATTGTATGAAAAAGCTTTGTTCTTGTGCAACACTCACAAAAGTATCATAACTCAAAACTTGAGCTATCAAAGTTCTTGGGCTAGATGCACCCTCGATATCTACTCGAATGTTGTAAAGACCACCTTTATCAAAAATTGCTCCTTGGATAAGTGGTCTTCCTTCACCCTGAACATACAATGCTCCAGGTGCACTAGCATGCTCTGAGCCAAAGTATTTAGCACAATCAATTAGTCTTGGTTCTGCACAATTTAGAACTGGTTCAACTTTAAGATTTAAGAGTCCATCAGCATCATAAAATAAGTTTCTAGCTAAAAGTTCACCATTACGCCAAATTTCAACTCTGTAAGTTACTTGTTCAAAAGTTTCATCAGTTAGAGTATCAAAAAATCTAACAGCAATATTTGCATCATCAACCTCGCCTACTGTAAGATCGGATGGATCCAGCATAGTACTCACTGTAACTGACATTCCTCCAAAGTCAATTGGTGGAGCAACATCACCACCAAGTCCATGACCATAAACTTGATCAATAGCTAGTGGGATAGTAAAAATTCCTACAATAATTAATAGTAAAGGAAGTTTCAAAGATAAGAGTCAATTGTTGAAATTCCTTATTTAAGTATACGATCAAATTCCTAATTCTGAAGATATCTAGATTAGAAGAAGATAGCAACCATAAGTTTTGAAAATCCAAGTGAGGTTTTTATGTTACCCATGAAGTATTGTGGCTAATGAAGATACACGCTATTAGCTCATTCTTCGTTCTTTTTGCTATTGTAGCTGGAATAGCTGCAGCACCAGCAGCCTTTGCAGAGGTTACTGTAAGTGCACCTGCAGGTTCTTCAGTTCCAGGTTGTGAAGAGACAAACGAATGTTTCATGCCAGCTGATATTTCCGTTGATGTTGGTGAAACCGTAGTCTGGAGTAACGATGATACTGCAGCTCACACTGTAACAAGCGGTTCAGCTGCAGATGGACCAGATGGAAACTTTGATAGTAGTCTGTTTATGGCAGGTACAACATTTGAGCATACTTTCGATGAGGAGGGAGAATATCCATACTTCTGTATGGTACACCCATGGATGGTAGGCACTATAACTGTTGGAGGTGCAATGGCAGCTTCTGATGGAGTGATGGTATTAATTGAAACAACTCCAGGAAATGCAGGTGAAACCATGGATGTTACTGTAACTATCACGGATATGGATGGAAACTCTGTTGAGCATGTTAACTACAATGTTATGGCAACACAAGGAGATGAAACAATTCTAGATGATACTGGAGTTCATGATCACGATGGTGTAATGACTCACACATCAATGGCATTACCAATGGCAGCTTCTGATGAAATGCCAGTAGATGTCAGTGTTGAATTCCTTGGATTTGGTATTGATAAGCCATTTACTGGCCCTATAGGACAGATGGATACAGCACAAGTTGTACCAGAATTCGGTACAATAGCTACATTGATTTTAGTAGTTGCAATTGTTTCAATTATTGCAGTCACTGCAAAATCAAAGCTTAGCTTAATGCCAAAAATCTAGGAAAAAACTTTCCTTTTTTATTTTCTTTTTATCATTGCAATATTATTGTTCTTTGTAAAGAGCATTAGAGATAAACGAAGAATCAATTCTTTGATCTCCGAAGAAGGCTAGTCTAGTTGTTTTTCAATTAATCCTAGTGACTTGATTCCTATTGTTGCACCAAAGATTGCAATTGAAAGCAAAACAATAGTTCCAGCTGGAGTAATATCAAAGACATAAGATAGTAAAATTCCTCCAACTACAGAAGAGACTGCAAATCCAATTGAGAGTAAAGCTGTATGCTTAAAGCCACGACCATACATGATTGCCGTTACATTAGGAATTACGAATAACGCTGAAATCAGTAATATTCCTACTAGTTGGATGGATGTGACTACAGTTACGCCTGCAATTAGGATAATCAGATAGTTGATTTTCTCTACTGGAATTCCACTTACTTTGGCTTGTTCCTCATTAAATGTAGAATAAACAAGTTCTCGGTATAGTAATAAAATTACAACTAGAACAATTCCTGTTAAAGCTAAGATCAAAATTGTATCATTTACACTGACAAGAAGAATACTACCAAAAAGAAAACTAAAGATATCAATTGTAAATCCTCCTGAAAAGCTTATCAAAACTAATCCAACAGCTATTCCAGTTGATAACAATATTGCAACAGAGGCATCACCAGAAATGTTGAATTTGTCTTTGATTCTAGTAATTACTAAAGCACTTCCCAAAGAAACAGCGTATGCAGTCCATAGTGGATAAATTCCCAAAAGCACTCCTGCCGCAATACCACCGAATGAGGAGTGAGCTATTGCATCACCAAACAAAGAATATCTTCTCAAAACAAGGAATAATCCAACAACAGAGCAAAGTAAAGCAATGGCTACTCCAGCTATAAGTGCTCTTTGCACGAATCCATATGTTAGAATTTCAAATGTCATGCTGTTTCGTGATGATGCATATGTTTCTGCATTGATGCTTCAGAATACTGACGGACAAGCTCCTCGTTGGTAAAGAAATCATGTGAGATTCCATGAAAGAATAAAGTTCTATTCAAACATGCTACTTTGTTAGCTAGTTTATTGACAGCATCCATATCATGTGAAGACCAGATTATTGTGATGCTTTGGGTTTTGTTTAATTCTTGTAAAATCCCATAGAATAGCTCTGTACTTTGTGTATCAATTCCTGTTACGGGTTCGTCTAAGATGAGGATCTTTGGATTATTTACTAGTGCTTTGGCAATAAAGACACGTTGTTGCTGCCCACTAGATAGCTCACCAATTCTTCTGTGGCTTAGCTCATGTATCCAGACATTTTTGAGAGCATCATCAATTTGTTTTTCACCCATATTTCTTCGAAGCCCCATCCTTACAACTTCTCGTACAGTGGCAGGAAAGTTCTTTTCAAAGACTGGCTTTTGAGGAACATAACCGATTTCTTTCAGATAGCTTCTAGATTTGCGAATATCCTGCCCAAAAAAACGGATTTTTCCGTCGTATTTTTGATGTAGTCCAAGCATGCATGAAAATAGAGTAGACTTTCCTGCTCCGTTGGGCCCTATAATTCCAAGAAAGTCATTTTCGTTAATTGAAAAATTGACATTATCAAGTGCCTTTACACCAGGATATTTTACTGTGAGGTTTTCTATTTCTACAACTTTCATTAACACAATGCCTCCTTTAGATTAGAAAGATTCTGCTCCATCTTTTCAAAATAATTAGAATTATCTACATTAACTTCCAGCGGAGATAAAACAAGAACTTTTCCGCCTAACTCTTTAGCGATGACCTCTGAAGTTCTTGTATCAGATCCCTCCTCTGTAAAGATAATATTGGTATCAAATTCTTTTGCTTGATTAATTAAATCCTCAAGTGTTTTTGAGGAAGGTTCTGAAAAATGATTACCAGTTTTTACAATCGTATGTTGATTTAATCCATACTGAATTGCAAAGTATGAAAAAGCATTATGAAATGCGATAAAATCTGTTTTACATCCTATTAATTCATTTTTTATTTTTGTATCAAGGACATCAAGTTTTGAAAGATATACTTCAGCATTATCTTGATAGAACCTTGCATTCTCAGGATCTACTTTAATTAAATTCTGAGCAATATTTTGAACTTGAATTTTTGCCATAATGGGATTTAACCAAATATGTGGATCGGGTTCATATGATGAAATAAAATCAATGCCCTCACTTGTATCGACAATCAGAGCTTGAGAATTAATTTCATTGATGTTTTTAATCCAGTTTTCAAATCCTATTCCATTAATTATTACAAGATCAGCTTTCCGCATTTGTTCGATATCATGTATTGTAGGTTCCCAATCATGTGGTTCAACGCCAGCTGGAACTAATAATGAAACGTCAACATTTGGTTGGCCCACTTCTGAAGTAAATTCGTATAGTGGATAAAATGATGTTAGCGCAACAATATTTTTTGAACCTTCTGCAGTTTCAACTAGATTAGAATTGTCAGTATTCCAAATTGCAAATCCAGAGAGTGGAATGATTACTGCTATTGCAATTATGGCTGCTCTTACTTGATTATCCATGAACAATTTTAAGCAAAATTATTAATAAATCTATGAAAAGTTAATAATTTTACCTATAAATTTATAAGAAAATTAATAACATTATAGCTGTGCCAATAGTCTCAATCTCATTAAATGATGAAATTCTTACCGAATTAGACAAGTTACAAAAGTCCATGGGATTCTCAGGACGTTCTGAAGCAATAAGGGCTGGAATTAGAACTTTTGTTGCTGAAGAAAAACAAAAGGCAGAACTTTCTGGAAATGTACATGCAATTTTACTTGTAGTACATAATGATGAGTTTGATCATATAGTTTCGGGAATAAAACACAATTTTGAAGATTTGATCACAACTCATCTGCATAGCAAGATAGAAGGAGACAAGTGTATGGAGTTATTTCTAATTGATGGTGAAGCTGAAAGAGTTAGCACCATCACACGTGATTTTCAGACTAACAAAAAAATGGACACGGTCAAGCTAGTAACTCTTTAAAAAACTAGATTCTATTGTCCTATTTCTGCCATGGCACATAGTGGAAGTATGGAAGCCCAGATATTGAATACATTATCTAGGTTGTTAAAGTCAAGATTTGCTTCAAAAGCCTCTATACTACAGTCAATAGAAAAATCATCTAGTTCAGAGGTTTCTACTTCGCCATCAGAGAAGTGAGCTGCAATTATCTTTGGCCATGCAGGAATTTCCTCAGGGTCTAATTGACGGTAAACTGGTTTTTCTTCAAACTCACTAAACAACGCACTTGCTATTGCATCAATATCAAGTTCAGAGCCATCAAACATCTCATTGTTGTAGATTAGTCCATTTAGTGCATCTGCAAGTACATCTGAATCGACATTCTGATCAGGATCAATGTTATCTAAGAGATTGTGAATTGTTCCAGGTTGAATTTGGTTATTGAGATCAACTTTTTGCATAATTACTGCAAAGGTTTGAGGATTGATTTCTTCATAGCTTAGTATTACAGACTCTAGAATTGAAAACATTGTTTCTGAATCAATGTTTTGATTGTTTTCCATGTTTGCAATGATTGAATCTATTTTTTCAGTGTCAATGGAAAAATCAGATTCAAAGTTATCAAAGATTTCTTCAAATGCTTGTATATCTAATTGATAATCAAAGCTTTGATTATCAAGAATCTTTGAAATTATTTGAGGATCAAGATTACTATATCCGTTTGTAATTCCTTGAATGACTTGAACTAGAGTATTTTCAGTTGTTTCATAGTTTAGTGCAGCAACTTCAAGAAGTGTATAAACTAAGTCAGGGCTAACATCATAATTCGAACCAATTTGGTTAAGAATTCTCAATATTGCATCTGCATCAATAGTAGTTGAAGGTCCTTCAACTACACCAATCTGGTTTGAAAATATGTTAGTGATGTATACTTTGTTAGTAAATGGATTAACTGCAATTCCCCTAGGTGAAGTCTCTGAACTTAAAACACTAGTAATTGTATTTGTTGTTCCATCAATAACAGTAATGGTTCCTGCCGCCTCATTTGCAACAAAAATTGTATCAGTTAGGGGATTAACTGTGACTCCCCAGGAACCTGTGCCTACAATAATAGTATCTTCGATGATATTTTGAGCACCATCAATTACAACTAGTTCATCAGAACCTAATCCAGAAACATAAACACGATTAGTAAAAGAGTTTACAGCAATGCCCCAAGGACCTATGTCTACTGCAATAGAATCAATAATTGTATTAGAAGAACCATCAATTACAGAGATTGTATTTGATTGGCTGTTTGCAACATAAACCATGTTTGTAAATGGATTTACTGCAATTCCCCAGGCTCCACTACCTACTGGAATTGTTGCTATTACTTGATTTGTACTGCCTCCAATAACAGATACTGTGTTTGAGAATAGATTAGTTGTATAGACCAGGTTTGTATTTGGATTTACTGCAATTGCCCATGGACCACTTTGAACTGGAATAGAATCAATGACAGTATTAGTTAGTCCATCAACTACTGCGACAGAGTCTAAGAATCTCTGAGTAACATAGATGAGATTAGTGTAAGGATTTACAGCAACTTGAGCAGTACCACCTGTTAGAAACAGACCCCCATCATCTAATTGAACAGTATCTTGAACGATGTTAGTATCTCCATCAATTACAGAGATTGTATCAGATACATAGTTTGCAACGTATACAGTATTTGTAAATGGATTAATTGCAAGACCTCTTGGTCCATCACCAACACCTAATCCACTATTTTCTCCTGAAACATCTGAGAAAACAAAGTAGGAACCTGAGACAGTAGCTGATACTCCTGCTATTACTAACAGGATCATTGTTCTATCAGAAAATCCAGATGTTCTTGCATTACTCAACGCTTAGAACTCTCCCAGTGCAATCTGGGAGTAATACTAGGTTACCATTTTTCGAAAAGTCTTGGTTTTCGAAAAAGGGTAAAACTAATGCTAGTACTTGTTTGGTACGTAGTTGCCCCTCCATCATGCCCAAGTGTACTGTTCATGCTTTGTCAATAAAGAATTGGGAATATGGTTGAGTAAAATGGATCCAATATGGTCTAATTTAGGAAAATCAAGTCCTATTTTGGATCATTAAGTAAAAATTCAAAAATTGAGTTATCTTTGCCTTAGAACCTTATTTAGAACAAGTGGAACTGATGAGCGATCAAATGGTTTTACAACATAATCTCTTGCTCCAAGTCTTATTGCATCTTGAACAATTTCTTTTTGTTCAACTGAAGAGACCATAACGACTTTAGCATGAGGATCAAGCTTCATAATTGCACGTAGTGCTTGAATGCCGTCTGCCTTTGGCATGTTAATATCCATGATCACTAAATCTGGCTTGTATTTTTGATAATTCCTTACTCCTTCAACACCATCTGCTGCTTCTATAACTTGTGACGCAAGACCATTAGTTTTTACAATATCTTTTAGAACAGTTCTCATAAATGATGCATCGTCAACAATTAAGATTCTACAACCACTGTTACTCATAACCATCCCATCCTTGTTTGCATAATTTTTGATAGTTCATTATTGTAATATTTCTGAGTTTGTTCGAGTCGATCACACATTTTAAAAAAATTGAAACCTAACCAGATCATTAATTGTCTCTCTCTTTTAGTGCCGCATCTACTATTGCATCTATCTCTAAATTACTATCATAAGAAAATAGGTTTTCAGAAATGTTTTCAATTGTTTCTTTTGATTTTAAATTATTATTAAAATCTAAAAGCTTCTTTGCGTTATCAGGATCTTGTAGAATTATCATGTGAATTTTGATGTCACTATGTTCTCCAGTGAATTGGACATCTGCAATAACTGCTGAATCAACGGGATGATTGAGATCCTGAGCAGATGTGTTAACTAGTGGTTCAAGTTCGCCCCTATTAAAGTCAGGTGTAGAAAGCTCAACCCTAAATCCAGTTCCATGTGCTATTGCATTGAAGAAAGAACCAGTCATAATATTTGCTACTTCTTGAATTGCCGAAGTTCCCAACTCATCAATTTCGGATATATCATTTTGACCAAGTAATTTTGCTGCAATTTTTTTTGCATGTTTTAATTTGATAGTATAACATATCTCGATGTGCGTATCGCCTTTTCCATTAAGTCTAACACCACACATTATGATTTCATCTTTGGGAATTTTGATTTCACTAATACTGGAGATTCCTTTTTCTAAAACTGTAATTTTATGTGTAATAGGTTCTGAAAATAATGTGGAAAGTGCTGCTGAAGTTTTTGAGGCAATATATTCATCAAATGTAGTGGTAAGTTGTTGAATTTCTTTTGAGCTTAATTTTGTAATTGATTTCTTTTTATCACCTAGAAATAGAACTCCTGGCTCTAGAGTCAAAGCAAGTGGGACTGTAAGGGTAATTGTAGTACCTTTTCCTAATTCAGTATCTATTTTCATATTTCCGCCAACTTTTTGAATTTGTTTTATAACGACATCCATACCAACGCCTCGACCAGAAATATCAGTGACTTTTTGTGAAGTACTCAATCCAGGAGTTCCAATAAGCCCGATGATCTCTTCAGTAGACATTCGTTTTGCTTTTTCAGAAGTAATGATTCCTTTTTCAATAGCTTTTTCCTTTATTTTTAGCAGATTAATTCCTCTGCCATCATCTTGAATTTTAATTCCAATTTTATCACCCATATTGTAAGCCATAAGGTAGATATTTCCAGTTGGAGATTTTCCAGATGCTTCTCGTTCTCCTGGTTTTTCTAAACCATGATCTACACAGTTTCGTAAAATATGTAGCAGTGGATAGGTAATTGCTTCTAACACAGTTCTATCAATCTCAATTCCACTAGAATCCATGTGTAAGGTTACTTGTTTACCTAAAGATACAGATGTATCACGAACTAATCTTGTGAATCTTGCAAAGATATGATCAATTGGAACAAGTCTTATTTTTGTAATTTGATGTCTAAGATCAATTACAAAGTTCTCTAGTTCTTTCATCAAGTTTTGTGATTCGTCAGAATCCACTTTTTCAATCAAGTTTTCTATTTTTGTTTTAAAAATTGAAATTTCACCAACTAAGTTTGCCAAAGAATCAATATCAGATATTTTTACACGAATCGATGGTAAATTCGGTGGTATAGCTAGTTCAACATCAGTAATCTTTGCCTCAACAGGAGATTCAAGCATTTTGATATATGGCTGAATGTCTATCTTTTTGTTCTCATCTAAAATCATTTGTTGCAAAGCATCAATACATTTGAAGAGAGCATTGGTTAAATCTAGAGAGAGTTTGGATCTTCCTTTTCTTAAATCATCAAAAGTATCTTCAATGTTTTTACAAAGCTCTCTTGTTTGTTCATAATCCATTGTTGCTGCCATTCCTTTAAGAGAATGAACAGAACGAAAAATGGAATCTATATACTCAGATTCGTCTGGTTCTGTTTCTAATTTTAGTAGAGCATTGTTAATAATCTCAATTTGTTCCAAACCCTCAGATACATACATTTCACGATAATCATTCTCTAGCACGTATTACAAACACCTTTCCAGCACATTTTGATTTAAAAACGAAGCAATAATCCTGCAGATGTTTATTCTGAACAAACTTTTTGGATGAAATATTGAACTAAGATTCTAGTCGCTTGTTCGTAAATCTTAGTAGAATTTAGATTTACAAAAATTTCCTAGTTCATTTGCTTGAACAGTTTGTACGAGGCAAAGCTGACATTCGATTAAGGTGTCGTATCTGAATTTACAAAGTCTAAGACATTACTTTCTAGGTAGTCTGATAAGAAGAAGTCCATTCCATATGAAACTACTGAGCCTAATATTGCTAATATTGCAATGTTATAAAATACAGTCTTGTACAATCCCCCTTGAGCTACTTTAATTGCCATTGCACTAAGAAGTGATATTACTAGGATCATAATTGGAAGCATAGCATTCATAAATTCTGGATCGATTGGACTTAGCTGAAATGTACTGTTTGTGATATCAACAGTGTTGATTAAATCATAAAAGATTGAAGTTAATTTATTCATCAAACCAAAAACAGCAAGTGTTAGGGCATGAAGAATTATGGTAATCATTTCAAATGTTTTTGCTGTTTGTTGTCTTTTGCCTCTTAGTTCATTGAATTTCATAGTAATATCTGCAATAACGTTTCCTGTCTCATTAACATCGGCTCCTTTTTCTAGACCAGTAGACATTACGTGATTTCCATTAGAGATAATCTCACTTTCAGTACCACGTGATAATAGCTCAAATCCTAGTGGCTGATCAATTCTATTTTTGATTCGGTTCTTAAATTCGATAAGGTATTTTTGAATTGCACCAAAGTCACTTCGTAAAACAGCATCTAATGCCTGACCCATAGAACCTACTGTTGCATAGATATCTCCAAAGTGTCGTATGAATTCAGGATATACTTCGTTGAGTTCTCTTATTTTGGATTCCATTTTTTTGGCAACCATTCCTGGGTATAGTAATGGAGCTAACGCAATTCCAACAATGAGACTTGTGGGAACTGCACCTGAAGCATATAGTACGATGCCAATTGCTGCGCTCATTCCTACTGACATGTAAACTCTGAGTCTGAATTTGAGATCTGCATCAGCTGTTCCATATCCCAGTTTATCACGAGGAAACATTTTGTACATCAAGAAAACAAACACGCCCATAGCAACTGAAACACCAAACAAAGAAGATGTCAAAACGTCTTCTGCATCAGTTGCGCCCATTAACATTGTCAATATAGAGTTTGCAGATATCATGAAAGCAGAAGTTGACATTAGAGTATAGAACATCTCAAGAAATAAATTCATGTTTATTAGTTTTCTGTCATAGAAGACTACATAATTTGAAATAGTAGATTTCATTTCACCTTTTAAAAATAAATTAAGATCATCTCCTAATCTTACTACTTGAGCAAATTTTCCTAAGAGCTGTCTTATCTGATTTTCTTTTTTCTGTTCATATTTTTTACTCATCATCTCAAGTGCAGTGGATAATCCGTATGCCCATCCTACACCAAGTTCATACGCATCTAGAAAGCTTTGAGAAAATTTTCCGTAATTGCTTCTTGAAGCAGTTTTAACCATATCAACTGCATTTACTTCACCAGTTGAGATTCCATACAAAAATGCCATAAAGTAGACAAATTTCTCATTTGTTTGTTCACCGCTTGATAAAGAAATTTCTTTTAGTGTTGAAAGTTTTAATCGCATCATAGAGAATCAAGCTCTTTGTAAAATGCATCTAGTCCTATTTCTCTGCAGTGAGATATAGAATCAAACACATCATAAAAGTTGAAGATCTTTTTTTCAACCATCTTTTCTAAGATTTTTGCACGAAGTTCTAGCTCATCATAAAGTAGTGCTTCATGTTTTTTTGCCATTCCTCTTCTTTCAAGAAGTTTTGAAACGAATAGTGCACTACTTCCTTTTCCTTTGAATTTGACAGTATCAGTTCCTGGATCCCAAGTGAATACTGGAATAAACATGATGTTTCCTGCTTGGGGATCATATCCTAAAATTTCGTTAATTGAGAGAATTCTTCTAACTCTTTTTCCGCCAGGACCCTGAACTGCACCTTGGAAAACTGCTACATTGAGGTTCTCCATATGGGTTTTTGGAATATTTATTGGATCATTTGAGAGTCTTTGGACTAGAGACGTCATATTTCCTGCGTGGAAAGTAGTCATTACAGGGTGGCCTGTCTGCATGGCTTGAAATGCAATGTTTCCTTCTGCACCTCTGATTTCTCCTACGATGATATAGTTAGGTCGCTGTCTTAAGGCGGCTTTGAGCAAATCAAACATTGTAACACTTGAATGTGGATTTCCAGTATCTCTTGTTGCTTCTGTAATCCAGTTAGCGTGAGGTAAAGTAAGTTCCGGTGTATCTTCTATGGATACAGTCTTCCAGTTGGATGGAATAAATGTGGATAATGCCATAGCAGTTGTAGTTTTACCTGATGCAGTTTCTCCGTTGATAAAGATACTCATTCCCTCCATCATCATCATCCACATGTATGCAGCTTCTCGATAATCAAATGCTTTTGATGTTAGAATTTGTGTAATTGATAGTGGAGTACTTGCAAACTTTCTAATTGTTGCATTAGTTCCTTTTCTGCTGATATCTTTTCCAAACACAACATTGATTCTGGATCCATCCGGCAAAACAGCGTCAACCACTGGTTTTGCATGAGATACAGTTTTTCCAAACTGTTCAGACATGCTAATAACTAGCTCATCAATTTCTTCTTGGCCTAAAAACAATGGTGACTTTAATGCACCATATGCTTTGTGAATGACATAGATATTACCTGCACCTACAATAGAGATATCTTCAAGATTTGGATCAGATAAAAATGGATCTAGTAAACCAGTTCCAGCACGTCTTTGCAAAAAATGATACCGCAATCCAACCCAATTCTTTTTTTCAAGTGGTAGTGATTTTAGCTTGTAAGCATCACCAAGTTTATCATAGTCTACAGGAAGATCCTGAAGAGTAACTGCTTTGTTTAGATAGTTTTCTACCATATTGTATCGTTCTGTAATTTCTACAGGTGGACTCATTCCACCTGACTGGACTGCAAATAGCTTATCTGCCATCTCAATAATCTGCCTCTCAGGCATTGGTGGCTCTATGATAACATACTCCACATAACCATCATCAGAGTTTGTATGAGGGTTAATGTGAACGAAGGCCTGGTCTGATATTGGATAAATCAGATTTGGTTCTTTGAGTTTTTTGTGTTCAGGTTTTAGACGGTCTGTAAATAATGGTAATGGATTTCCCATTGCAGCATATTTCTCCATATAGTCTAAAAGATGTGGAAATTTTTTTATAACCACAACAAAATTGTCGTCTTTGATAGTAGAGAGATCAAACGGCATAATTTATTCCACCATGTTCCTGTAAATGTGCCTCAAGCATTTGCAGTAGATATTGGTACAATCTTTACTCCAAAACTCATGTCGACTTCAAATGCAAATGAATACTCTGATGGTTCTTTAGAACCAATTAGCTTGATAACTTTGAGTGTCTTGACGCTTTTGCCACCAATGGTTGTTGCAGCAAGTTGCAGATAACAATCAACACTTCCTTTAACTCTTAGGGCAATATCTGCTGGAATATCATCTGGATGCATTGTAAGAATTATACTCATCCCACTTGAAACCAGGTATTTGCATTGCGTAAAAAATTCTAAAATTTTTGTATTATCTGTAAAAATTGTAAGCAAAGTCATTGAATCAATTACTACAACATTTGTTTCTTTGAAGCTATTTCCCATGTATTTGCCAATTACTGGAAGCAAGTACTGGGATTGTTCTTTATTCCACTTTACGCCATACATATGAAGTGGCATTATGGTGAGACGGTTTTGCAAAAATGGAGTCGAGAAATTAAATGTAATTGCTTTCATGTTTTCAATGTATTCTTTTACAGTATTTTCTGTGATACACAAAACATTTTTTTTATTATCTAAGAGACCCTTCATGAACTGAGCTGCAATTACGCTTTTTCCAGTTCCATGACCGCCTTCAATTAGCATTAGTGATGGAAATGGAATTCCTCCGCCAAACATTCTATCAAACTCTTCGTTTCCACAAGAAATAATTTCAGGCACGAATGCTCACTTCCTTTAGAATATTTTCAATACTAACTAGTTCCTTACCTAGGTTCAATGATAAATTTGTCCAAAAAATCGATATAAGATGGTGTTTGAGTTTTCTGAACGGAATTTTTGAAAAAAAATACTTGTTAAGTTAGATGCAAATATCCTATAATTCGATATAACAAGGTCAATTAGGTTTCATAAGAACCGTTAAAGTAAAAATTTAGAAATTATTCTCAGATGAATAGAAAGCTGCTCTTAATTATTTTTGGATTGTCTGGAATGACTGCCCTAATTTATGAGATAATATGGATAAGGCCGCTTTCACTTGTTTTTGGAACCACAATTTATGCAGTTTCAACAATAATTGCAGCATTCATTTTTGGTCTAGCAATAGGAAGCTGGATCGCAGGACGATACGCTGATAGAATGAATTCTCCCCTGAAGTATTTTGCATTTGTTCAAGTTGGAATTGGTTTTTTTGGTATCCTTCTTTTGCCTATCTTTTCATATCTTCCAGGAATGTACCTAGAAATATTCAAGATAACTTTTCCAAATCAGCATCTCTTCATGTTCATTCAAGTTCTCATGTCGATGCTTTTAATTTCAATTCCTGCAGCTCTTATGGGGTCCACACTTCCCATAATGATGAAGGAATACTCTGAAAAATTCTCAACGATAGGGAAAGATGTTGGAAAGCTCGATGCAGTTAACAGTACAGGTGCAATGATTGGAACCTTAGCAGCCGGGTTTTTGCTAATTCCAGTTATGGGCATACAGAACAGCATAATAATTACTGCTTTGATTAATGTTGGAATTGGAATGGTAATACTTACTGGAAAAAAATATCTAAAGTATAGACATTTGAGTTTTCTAGCTGTAGGTGTGGTACTATTTGTTGTATTTTTTCCAAGTTATGATGCACAAACTATGAACTATGGAATTTTTTTCCACGTTGATCCTGAGCTGGAATTAGAAGACATTAACTTCTATTTAGAACATGAAGAAATTTTGTCATATGAAGAGAGTCTTTACTCTACTGTGATGGTCACTAGTATTGATGAGACCAAAATTTTAGGAATTAATGGAAAAACACAGTGTTCTACTGACAAAGAACTAGTAATTGGATTAGAAAAATTAGCATTTTTCCCTTATGACTTGTTTGAGTATAACTATGGAAACCCAAAAAATGCATTAAACATTGGGCTTGGGTGCGGTATAACCTCAGATTGGCTTTCACATAGAGTTCAGACAACTACTCTAGAGATTGATCCAGCTGTAGCTAGAGCATCTACTTATTTTTTTGAAAAAATAGATCACAATCTAATAATTGATGATGCAAGAAATTGGTTGCTTAGAAACGATCTGAAATTTGATATTATTACTTCTGAACCATCAGATCCCTTCCAAAATCAAGGAAGTTTTTTCACTAGGGAATTTTTTATGTTAGCAAATGACCGATTGTCAGAAGATGGAATCATTTCACAATGGGTTCCAATATACGAGATGACTCTAGAGGACTTGAACATATTTTACAATACATTTCATTCTGTCTTTCCTTACGTGTATGTTTACCAGATGGAGGAAAATGATTTTTTGCAACTTGTCTTTATAGGCAGTCAAAAACAGCTAAAAATTAAAGAAAACGATTTTTACTTGATAAGCTACAAGGATATTGTACAGGTTAAAACAGTTCTAAATACTGATGATAGACCTACAATAGAATTTTCAACTGCCATTAATTTTCAAAATCCAAGTCAGCCACATGAACGGATTAAAATAATGTTTGATTGGCTTAAAGTAAACCCAGAACGATTCATTAAACAATAAGATGTCATTATGGAGCTATAATTGCAGACGAAGAAAGTACGCCCTTATCAGTAGAGATAGCAACTATAACATCTCCACCTGAAAAAACTGAGTAAGACAACTTTGCCAGTATCTGAGCATTTTCATCATGGTTAAGTATACGAGGATCCATGATGTCACTTGTTATGTTATCTATGATCCATTGATTGGCCAGCATATATGGGAGAATTGTTACTTCTGCCCAAGATACTGAAACTCTTTCATTTCCACCTCCACAACCTGCGCTATTACAATCAGCCACAAATTCTAATCTTAAATCATCATAATCGCTGATACTACTTACTTGGGCAGCAGATAATAGTCGTGACGCTAGTGCAAAGCTAAGTGGTAGTTGATTTGTTTCAGTCCATGTTGCAATAGAAGTAGTTCCCTGGCGTAATGTTACAACTAGATCTGGATCATCTCCCTGATCCTCTTCTCTGAATGTATAACTTACAATAATTTTACTTCCTGCACCTGGTGTTGGATTAGGATCTGATAAGCTAAATTCTACTTCTTGCGTTTGAGCATCCTTCACCTTTTTTGAGGTGACATAGTCTGTATCATCACGTATTACCTCATTTATACAGAGATAGTGACTTGGTTCTGCAGGACAGTTAGTTTCCTGATCCCATTCCTGTACAAGTTCCCCATCAGGTCTTGCAAATTGTACAGTTCCCTGAAATGATGCAGTCGAGTTATAGGTAAACTCCTCAGTTATCTTAGTTTTAGTGCCTGAAATATCAGCGTCATACGTTACAATTAGAGTAAAGTCATCATAATTCCATAGTTTTTCAATATCGTCATCAAATAGACCAAATTTTACAATGTCATCTAGGACTGTTAGTGATTGGATATCAATTGAGGTTTTTGAAATGTCATCATTTAGCATCAAGGCCTGAAAAGAAACATCATCAATTTCTACAATTGACTCTATGACAGACGGCACTACAAACAGCATTGACATTATTGCAATCATAACTATGCCACCAGCTACAACAATGCTTAGTCCCATTTTTTAACCACCCACCTTTTCGAATTAATTACCAGTAGTAGAGAAGATATATTCATCAGAAACTCCGTTTGGTGTTGTAATACTAACTAGGTAAGTTGTTTGTGGAACCAAGTCAGTATCAGTAATGTTAATGCTGTATGTATCGAATTTTTGCCATATGGGTTGTGGTAGTGGTCCATCAAAAAACCATGTACCATCAAGTTGTTGTTTTGTATTTAATGAAACAACATTAACCGCATTAATTTCTCCAAAGTAAACATCAGTTTTATTAGCATTAACTATTGGATTGATTCCAACATTTTTTATCCAAACATTAACTTGGTTATCTGTAGTGTTTGTAGCATAAACTATCTTGATTTTGGTCAGTAACCGATCTTTTTGTGCTTCAGTAGTAGCAGTAAAAGTTGATTCAAAGACACCAAGCTGTGACATTACAACTCCTGCAAGTGCAGTTGCTATAATTACAGATGCTACTATTAAGATGCCCTCCGTTATAATTCCTGAAGCCAGACTTAGTCACCTTTTTTGGATTTTTTCCTCTTAGTAGCAAGAAGTTTAGTATAATGAGCGTCAGCTTCTTTGTCATTTATTCCAACAATCTTTGCAAATTTGTATAACTGAATTAGAGTATCATCTACATTAAGATCAGATTTTTTGAGCATGTCAATAATATTGTATATTGTACTTTCATCTTCGTCTTTGAGTCCCATTAGCTTGCATTGCTCAACTAAAAGATCTATGCAATCATCACCATTTTCTTGTAGCATCTCACCAGCTAGCTCTACAATTGACATTAGACTGCTAACACTAAGATTTCCACTAAAGAGTGGCTTCATTACAGAATCCATTGGATTCGGAGCAGAATTATTTTGAGGGTAATTTGGTTGTGAAACTTGTGTAGGTTGAGGATTCATTACTGGTTGTTGTGGATTCATTACTGGTTGCTGTGGTAATGCAGCAATCTGTTGTACCTCACCAGTCATCTGTCTTAATGGAAGTGAAGGATCTGATAGACTCTTAATATCAATTGACTCGAAATATTTTCTCATAAAGTTCAATGGGTTTGCAATTTCGGCTTGAAATGCCTTCATATCAGTAAGTGTTCCCTCAAATGATTCAGTAAGACCGTCTACGTTTTCTTTTGTTATTTTCATGTCTTCTTTGATTTTATTCAAGTCTTTTTTGAAGGAGAAGAGATCTTTTTCTACTGGTTCGAATTTCTCATCAATCATATCACGAATATTTCCTTCGTTTAGTCCAGATGTAGTACTACTAACAATATCTGGAGAAATGATACTAGGATCGTCTCCTTCTTTTAGTAAAGCATCGAGTTCTGCATTTACATTTCCAATTGAGGTTGGATCTAGTTTTACATCTTTTGAGCTTTCTGACATTACTGGAGGCTCTTGTACGGTTTGTTGAGAAGATGCTTCTACAATATTTGATTGACCGCCTTCGGCAATAATTTGATCAAGTAGTTCGTTTCCTGATTGATTCTCAATTAGATCGGACTTTGGGGCTTTTGGAAATTTACCTTTATTCATGAATCTAGGCAATACAATCATAATTCCAGCTAGAACAGCAACGGGGATTACAAAGTATGAAACTGCATAATTTGGATTAAACAAAAACTCTG
>CAWTZF010000016.1:0-10639 GCA_963920015.1 uncultured Nitrosopumilaceae archaeon
GGCATGTTGCAATTTTCTAAAATATTCAAAATTACGTTGGGCTGTCTGAGTGATGTTTCTAAAATTAATTTTTTATCCAGATCCCCAAATGATACCAGAATCAGATTAGCTAATTTTTGATCTTCAATAACAATCCATGATTTACTCTTTTTTGATTTATCAAAGGAAATGAAATCTCGTAAGAAATCTTTTTCCATCTCATCAGCACTAGGGCCAAAAAATTCTCTAAGAGTGGCATCCATTTTTTGAAAGTCTTTTACAGCATCAAGGAAATCTACTCCATATCTTTCTTGAATTCGTTTCTCAATTCTCTGAACAGTTTTTTTACCTAATTTCTCAGTAATCATTAAAGACAGCGAATTAGCTAGAAGCTTATCTAGTGCGCTCATGCTAATACGTTAGCATAGTTCGCTTTTATACTTTCCCCTATTTGAGAATTACAACAAAATTACTGATCGCCTTATTATTGATGACTCCTAATTATAAGAACATGATGTTAAATTATGTTAGTAATTCCCAAAATAGGGAAATTAAGGACATCTTATATAACTATTACGTAGTGATTTCAGGTATCTTTATTAATAAGGCTTACCTAATTCTCAGATATGAGAACAACAACTAACAGAGCAATCACCGGTAAACTCATAATTCCAGGAATTGGGACTGAACTAAATGGATCCATTGAAATTAATGGCAAACGGGAAAACTCTGTTTCGTTCTCTGGCGAACAAGATCATTGCTGTGTTGCAATGGTAGATATTGTAAACTCAACAAGGATCTCTGCTTCATTATCTAATGAAAAATTCTGCCAATACTATAGTATGTTTTTGAATACTATGATCGCAGTTGCGAGACAATATGAGGCCAAAGTAGTAAAAAATGTTGGTGACAGCATTCTTTTTTATTTCCCAAAGTCATGTCAATCAGAAAAACAAATCTGTATACATGCATCATTAGAATGCTGCCTTGCTATTACTGAAATTCATGATCTACTAAACAAAAAATTAGTAGAACAAAACTTGCCAAGGTTGGATTATAGAGTTAGCGCTGATTATGGCCCAATAATGATTGCTAAATCCGATCTTTTACAGTCTGAAGATATCTTTGGCTCCTCTGTAAACATGTGTTCCAAAATCAATCACTTTGCCCAAAAGAATTCAGTGATAATTGGCGGAGATCTTTATGAGTTAGTAAAGAAACTCCCAGAGTACAAATTCAGGACTGTTGAAGCATTTGATATTGGTCTTAAAAATAAATATCCATCATTTCAACTTGAACGCAAAAAAAGTACTTGTTCTGAGTTGGTACAAAAAGTAAAGGAAATTGAAAAAATTAACTCTGAACAATTAAATCTACACTCTCGAGTTACCGCAATGGCTATTGAGACGGCACTAAGAAAAATTGGCACTCCAGAATATGAGATAGTTAAAACTAGATTAGCAACTGATTATCACAGTTATCTTTTTGACTGCTTTAGTAATCCTCATTGTCTTAAAAACGTCCTAATGGATATCTATGGAAATGCATACACTGCTGTAATTGATAAAATCTACGAGGAAATTGATCCCAACAGCATTCCCCAGGAAGAAAAGGAGCAGTTTCTGACCATTTTGCGTTCCTAGCTAGTTATGATGCTATGATTTTAAGTACTGCCTTAGTCGATACTACTTGGGGGAAATTTGAATAGTCAGTCAGGTACTTCTACAAGTGCACTCACATCGCCTATTACTGGTAAGGCATTGGGCCTAATAGCTACCTTAGCTATTGTCTATTTAGTATACTTGACCTTTCTTCCAACTGATGATGAAGCAATTGAGATTACTGACTATTTCTATTCTATTGGTGCCTTTGCTTGTGGAGTTTCAGCTCTACTAGTTTCTAAAAGATATTGGGGTTCAACAGTTTTTGGAAAAGCATATCTGGCCCTAGCAATAGCATACTTTTTGTTATTTGCTGGAGATGTAGCCTATAATTATATTGATTTGGTATTAAATGAAGATCCATATCCATCACCAGCTGATGGGTTCTTCCTTCTCTTTCCAGCATTTGCAATCTTTCATTTAGTTACCAACATCCGATACTTTAAACGAGATATCAATATTCAAACTAAAGTTTTCATTGCTGCTATTGCAGTTGGAATAACTCTTTCTTTTGCATTCTTTTTCTATGAAGATACTGAAGAAGCTAATTTTGATTTCTGGTATGGGACATTGTTTGTTGCAATTGAAGCTCCCATCTTTGCATTAGCTGTTCTTGGAGCCATGGTTTTCCGTCACAGTGTCTTAGGAACCGCATGGTTACTCTTAGCAATTGGAATTTTCATTTTCACTTTAGCAGACATTTGGTATTATTACATAGAATGGTTTGGAATGTATACTGGAAATCATCCAGTAAATGTGCTTTGGATTCTTTCATTTATGGTAATTGTATATGCATTAATTAAACATCAAAAAGCCATTTAGAAACTTCATCTTAACCCATTTTTAAATTCCTTACAATTACAACCTTTCATCAAACATTTTCCTTTTCCTTCAAAATGTATTACCTGATTATGATAACAACCAATCTCAGTATTGAAACATTTCATATCTCATCTTGTAAACTCTAAACATACTTCTCTTTGATGAGAAGATCACGAATTTGAGACTATCCTCCTTCGTAAATATATGCAAATTTAAGCAGGATTTTTGATTTTAGCATACTAGAAAATCTAACTGGAATTCTGGATTCTTTGAATTTATGTGGTGAAATTATTGGTAATTTCTTTCTACGAATATGATAATTTGATGAGGTTTCAGGAATACTATTTTCAGACAATTCATTTTCATGATTTTCATTTTCTTTTCCAAGTCTATTTCGGAGTAGATAAATTCCTGTCATAACGATAACAATTGAGATAACATTCACTAAAGTAATCTGCTCAGCCAAAAATAAAGCTGAAAAAATCACTCCAAAAATTGATGTTGTAGAATAAATCAGTATAGTTCTTACTGCACCTATTAGTCTTAATGAAATTAAAAAGAATAAGGTTGCCAAGCCTATTCCAAGAATAGCCATTAAGCTAATTGGAGCTAATTGTTCAAGAGCAATATCATATGGAATTTGAAATACAAAAAGTAATCCAACAGCAAAACCTCCTGCCATAAATGAAACAAGCTGAGCAATTCTCTTGGAGCTTACTCTGTCACTTACATATTTGCAAATGTTTACATCTATTGCATATAATAATCCTGATAAAATTATCAACATGTCGCCAAAAACAAGATCCGATAGAGCCATGCCATTATTGTACAAATCATAACCAACTGGTAAAATCATCATTCCAAAAATTATCATAAAACATGGCGTTAGTTCTTTTCTGTTTAATCTCTCACGAAAGATTGTAATTGCAATTAGTAATGAAAAGATAATTTCACCATTACTGAAAATGGATGCATTTATAGCAGTAGCTTCCTTTAAACCAAAAAAATATGATATTAATGCTGAAACTTCGGCAATGGCAATTATTCCAATTAATATCAAATTTTTATTTCCAAGTGAGCGGACAGAACTTGTTTTTCTTGCAAACGGAGTGAAAAATAATCCATTGATTATGTAAATTGTTGCAGCTAATGCAATTGGATTAATTTCAAACCCCTCACCCGATTGTCCCAGCAGAGGTTTTCCAATTACATGAACCAATGCAAACAGTACAGCTGACGATAAAATGAGTATGTATCCTAAAGTTTTCGGATTAGGTTTTTTTTCAAATACTACTAGAGGTAGTCCCAACTACCAAACACCATTACCACAATCGGAAATAACTTAATCCCTTATAATATGATCCGAGTCAAAACTGGTAATACGATTATTTTTTAAGAAAATATGGCGATTTTTGGTATTAACTAGTAAAAATTACCTGTAAGACAGTACTATCATTGAAGTTTGGTCTATCAAGAAGAATGTCCACAGTAATCTTATTTTTCACAATGTTGATTCTTACATTATCAAACAAGGATCTGTACTTACTGACGTTTCTCCCATCATGAGAAACTAAGGTACCACCTATCACTAGCAGTCCATTTTTAATCAAAGAGTTAATCTTTCGGTATCCTGATGTTTGGGGAATCTTACACTCTGCAAGAATTTCTGAGATGATTTTAGGTTCATCACTAACACAATTTAATATCTGTGTTTTATCATCATCACCATACGATTCTAGAATAATTTGATTAATCGAAGTGTCTTCTAAGGTGAGCCAGTTACTACCTTTGGCTTTACTTTTCGATTTACAGATTGATTCAAGGAATTTCTTTTCTAATCCGTCTGCTCCTGCACCAAAGAACTCTCTCAAAACAGCATCAATTTTTTGGAATTCCTCTATTGACTGTGTAATTGATATGCCATATTTCTCAAATAATCTCCCTTCAATTTTTTGAGAGGCATGCTCGCCTAGATTATCTCTAATAGTCTTTTCTAATGACTTGCTAAGTAATAGATCTAAACCACCCATGAAGTCATCTAATCATAAATGCATATTAATATTTCCTTGTAACGAAATAACAATAATTATTAGGTTGAACTTATTCCCATAAATGGTAATGAATAACATATTACTGGATGAACTTTGTCTCAAAGATTTACCACCAGAAAAACGTATTCTTCGCTGTGAAGAAATTATCAAAACAGAAAAAGACGAGTCACTACGATGGGATGCAGTTTGGATTTCAGGTGAACTTGCCGATGACAAATTAAACCCTGTACTGTATGAAAGAGTTTCAGATTTGATGGGATGGATTTTACAAAATGATAAGAATGGAGTTGTAAAACATGAAGCCTGTTATCAAATAGCCGCACGAAACATGAGAAGTAATATCCCAATTCTAATTCATTCTGCACTTCATGATGATAGTGTTTTAACAAAACATGAAGCAATTGAATCTCTGGGTTTGATGAGAGCATTTGAAGCAGAAGATTTGATTAAACAAGCGCTTGAAGATCCTAGTCCTGACGTTAGAGAAACAGCTGAATTTGTGATCAAACGACTTTCACGAATTAAAGAACTTGGAGCATACGATCCATCTGAAGTTCTCTAGAACATCAATGTCTCAAAAAATTTCAGCCATAATTGCTGATGATGACCATGATACTGTTTCAGTATTTGTTGACTATTTGAAAATTAAAAAAATTGAAGTTCTTGGTTGGGGATATGATGGACGTGAAGCAGTATCACTTTTCGAGGAGCTAAAACCTGATTTTGTATTTGTAGATTACAACATGCCAAAATTTGATGGAATCTATGCATTAAAGAATATTAGAAAAATTAATCCTAAAGCTAAAGTAATAATTATTTCCACAGATAAAACAATTAAAACAAATCAAGAGCTTATGGTTCTTAATCCAACAGCTATTCTGTACAAACCATTTAAAATAAAAGAAATTATTGAAACAATTAACAGCAATTTACCCACCAAAATTCCAAGGTTGCATGAAAATTAAAATTCAGACCTTCATAGATAGATCGTACAATCATACAAGAAGAATATACTTAAGTCATCGTCGGTGTGGGGACAAATATGGAGCCACCTAAAGCCTCCGAAAGGCTTGAGAGCCCAATTAACATCAAGATTTTAGCATTAATTATTGGCGTAACTATCGCTTTTCATTTTTCAGTTTCTTCTCTAGAAGAGGTACTCGCCGATGAAATAATATCGATTATATCTTTTGTAAACCCACTTTCAGTTGCAATAGCTGGATTTTTCATTGCCAAACGATATTCAGGCACTCATGTTTTTGGCAAGGCGTATTCTGCTCTTGCATTTGCCTATTTGAGCGTATTTCTTGCAGAAGTTACGTACTTGATTTATGATTTGGTCTTAAACCTTGATCCATATCCTTCCATAGCTGACGCATTCTTCTTTGCCTTGTATCCACTAACTCTAACTCATCTTATTTTGAATATCAGATTTTTTAATGTAAAAACAAACGCACTCACAAAAATTTGGATGGTATCTATTCCAATTGGTTTACTTTCTTTGTATGGTTTTACAGCTATTGGAGAACTAGGAGAAGCAAATTTTGACTTTTATTATGGAATGATCTTTGTTGCTGGCGCATCTGTAACTTTGGTATTTGCAATACTTGGCGCTAAAGTTTTCCGTGAAGGCGTGTTGGGTGTAGCATGGTTACTTCTTGTAATTGGAATTTTAGGTTTGACGGTAGGAGATGTGTGGTATTATCATTTGGAAATATTTGGAGAATATACTCTTCAACATCCAGTCAATTTGTTTTGGTATACCGCATATTGGATTATAGTATATGCTCTCATTAAGCACAAAACCATTATATGATAAAATTGAAGAAAGTAATCTAACAAATTTCCATTAATGAAATATACAGAAAGCTTTGAAAAATTATGCGGAAGTTGCCCCCATCAGAATTGCTGCACAAATTCTCAAGAACCACTCGTTTTTGGAAAAGATTTTGAAGACCTGAAAAAGATTGGGAAAGCAAATGAAAATTATTTAAAAAAAATTACAATTAAAGGAATGCAAGTAAATGCAATTAAGAGAAAAGAAAACTCGACCAATTGTATTTTCTGGGATGATTTAGGAAAAAAATGCTCAATCTATTCTCAAAGGCCTTTTGACTGTAGAGCATATCCATTTGATATTCTTCTAGTTGATGGAAAATATCACTGGATAGTCTATACTTGTAACACTGATAGTGATTGGGAAGGAGGAGAATCTTATCTCCAGATGCTCGAAAATGATAAGGCATTTTCCGATATCATGAGAAACATTGAAATTTTTGCAGGCAACACTGAGAGAATTTTGCCTGAAGAATCAAAGAAAACCCCATACAAAATTCTCAGAGAAATAAATTTTCAAAAATAAAATACATTCATTTACTTCTTTTAGACGATTTTTGCCATGGCCTCTGCAAAAAATATTGCAATATGGGTAGGAATTATTGGCGGCGGTATTGCATTCTATATCTTCTATGGCTATATTGTTGACTTTATGCGTTAACTGATGACTAGTTTTTTCAAGAAAAAAAGCTACTACTTTTTAAGAATTTTTAGGAATTTAGGCATATCGTGACAGAATCACAAACTCAAAGAACATTAGAAAATGTATGTTTATTTTGTAATGATGAATTAACATCTCAATCAATTTGCAAATTTTGTGGATTCAAATTCTGTCTTGAACATATGTCACCTGAAAGTCATCAATGCATTAAAACACGATATGTCGAATATGTCAAAAAAACAGATAAACAACCTAATTTTTCAAATGGAAAATTTCGTGTTGTATGTAACACTTGCGGATATATGTCAAAAGAACCCTCTTCAATTGAATATGCTGGTGAAGAATTAACCCAACATATGCAAATGGTGGGATGTCCTCAGAACATTCTTCTTGAGGAGGTTACAACAAAAATTAAAGAAGATCATAATGATGCAAGTAATTCAAAAAATGAAAGCTCTCCAGTAACCAGATCATCGTCTAATGCTACGTCAAATAATTCCACTGATGGCTCAGTAGTAGAACAAATTCTAAAATTAGCTGAAATTAAAGAAAAAGGAATGATCTCTGAAGAAGAATTCGAATTTATTAAAAAAGAATTAATTAACAAATTAAAATAAAATTCAGATTCTCAACTTTAATTAATTGTAAAAGAATTACGACCTAAATGGGAAAAATCACTCAGGATATCAAAAATTTCTTAAAACAACAAAAATTGGGATTTGTTGCCACAATTAATGAAAATAACACTCCGAATTTATCCCCTAGAGGAACAATATTTGGATGGGATGATGAACACATTATTTTTGCAGATATAAAATCTCCACAAACTACAATGAATTTAGAAAACAATCATGTCGTTGAAATTAACGTAATTAATCCAATTACCCGTAGAGGATATCTTCTTAGTGGTACTGCAACAATTCTCAAAGATGGTCAAGAGTTTTCTGAAATGTTATCCTATTACAAAGAACAAGGAATTCAAAGCAAAATTGCAGCAGTAGTAAAGGTAAAGGTAGAAGATATTCATGAAATCACTTCTCCATTATACGATTTAGGATATTCTGAAGAAGAAATAAAAGAAAAATGGAAAAAATACTATCAATCGTTTTAAAATAAACTAATTTTTCTTATCTGTAGTTGATTTACGCAATTTTTCTAACTGATTTTTTGTTTCACGATGTTCTTTTCTTTCTTTATCTAACAATTTCTTAATTATCTCTAGTTCTTTTTCTGCCATATGCAATTTTTGATTCGCTGAAGCAACTACTGCGCTTGCGGCTTCAACAATATTTTTAGTATCTATATTTTTTCCAACAGTGGATAATTTATTTTCGATAAACTTTACTTCCTTATCTACCATTCCAACTTCGCTTTTCTTTTGTTCAGTTTGGGATTGAAGTTTTTGTAACCCTTCACGTGCATTTATTAAATTTGTCTGAGTATTTTGAAACTCATTTTCTACATCATTTTTTTCAGATTTCAATGATTCAATCTTTGATAAAATTTCATTTTTTTCAATTTGAAGAGGCTCAAGAGAAGTTAAAATTTCTTTTTCTTGAGATTTCAATGATTCAATCTTTGATGTGATTTCGTCATGTTTTGAGCTAAAAGAATCTACATCATTTTTTTTCGCATTCCATTCTTTTTTAATCGACATTAAGTTGCTAACAACCGTTTCATACTCTTCTTTGACGCTAGCAAGCTTAGTTGTGATCGTGTCCAGGGTTTCTAGCTTTATTTTGATATCTTTTCGTAGTTGTGCAATTTCATTTTCAAGTTGTTCTTTGAGTATCTTCTCATGGCTTTTTTCTTGAACAGGAGGTGCTTCATTTTGGCCTTCCTGTTTTTCTAAGGATTCCTTTTCTTGGTTTTTAGACCGCTTAAACCAACCCATTTTGAATACCTACCCTCAAATCAGTTTGTGCCATTTTTCACTCTACTCCTTCCTTTTACAAATTGAATGTAAAAACCAATTCCTCCTATAATGAAACCAAAAATTATTACAGCTCCACCTAATTCGGGAAAATCAGTTAGTTGCGATGGAGCTAACATGAAAAGTAATGCACCTAAAATTATCATAAAGAAACCACCACTTCTTTTTTTATTATATTGACTATGGACCATGTTAAATCAAATGTAATTTTGAATTGTTTGTCCTACTTTTTGTCTTCCTATATCCAAAATAAATGGGCCAATCTTTGGTCCTCTATTCGTATTTAGAATAATTTGATAAAGTATTCTAAAAAATTCTCTGGGTTGAACATCGTTTGATTTTGCTATTTGATAGATATTATTTTGAAGATCCTCTGGTTCTTTTTCAGAGATTAATACATCAACTAATTCTTTTAGAGCTGTTTTTGTGATATCATCTAATTGAATTTCTATTTTTTCTTGCTCATCAAAGTCATCTGAATAGTTTCCAGCTAAAGCAATTAACCCTTCAATTTCTGAATCAGGATTCTTCAGAACTCCATATTCAATTAGTTTTTTCATTATACGTTGTGTTCTATCATCTTTGAATATCTTTGATAATTCTATTAGTAATCTATAACTTACATATGGTGTAGGATTTTTTGGAGAATTAAGAAGATTGACATATTCATAAAGCCCCTTTAATTTTATCACTTTTGCCTGATTATCTAATTTTGTTTTTCCAAAAAAGATATTTTCTAATTCATTATACTCATCCATCAAAGAAGGAATGTCTTCAAATCCTAATTCTCTTGCACCAGTAATTCTTTTGTAAAGTAATAATAAAATAGATTTTGGTGTTCCATACTTTAACCATCTTTGTGACGTTACAACATTTCCTAATGATTTTGAAATCTTCTTTCCTCCCTTATCAAGAAACATTTCATATTTTACATGATGGGGATGTGGATAATTCAAAATTTCATCTGCTACCCAATCATTAACTTTTACAGAATCCATAATGTCCTTTCCATATGCCTCAAAACGAATATCAAAAGCCTGCCATCTAGCAGCAAATTCTACTTTCCAGGCTAGCTTTCCAAGTCCTTTTGTAATGTCAGCTTCTCCTTCATGCCCACATCCTTTTACAACATTAGCGCCAATGGTTGCATCTTTGCATCTGTATTTTACCTTCTTTTCATCTGGGAGATATTCGTAGGATTCTGTGGTGTAAAGTTTGTCGCAGCTCTCGCATGCTGGAAAATATGGTAAAACATTCTGGAATTTTTCTTGGCCTGTAAGTTCAGAAATTGAGTCCCCAATTTTTTTACTGTTGATTAGGATGGTATGAATTTGGTCTTTTAGTAATCCTTTCTCATAGGTATCTTTAGCTCTTCTAAAATTATACTCAATCCCTAAATCATCAAGACCTTCAAGCAAAAGGCTACTCATATGCATTCCATAAGAATCGTGACAACCAAATGGGTCTGGAATAGCAGATACCCTTTTTCCCAAATGTTCTTTGAGAGATTCTGGAAATCCTTCTGGAATTTTTCTTAATCCATCCAAATCATCTGAATATGCAATCAATTCAGATTTGTAGCCTAAATTTTCAAGAGCTAGTTTAACTCCGTAAGCTCGAACTGCATCTCCTAAACTTCCAATATGTGGTACACCTGATGCACCTAATCCACTCTCTACTCGAAGTAAATCCATAT
>CAWTZF010000017.1:0-55234 GCA_963920015.1 uncultured Nitrosopumilaceae archaeon
AACATTTTGATCTTCAGCGATTAAAGTAAATTCACGAACTGTCGTACCATCTTCTAATTGCGAAACCCTTCCATAATTGAATTCACGTAAAAACTTGTCTGGATCAAAATCAACAGTGGTACCAGCATATACAGGATCTATTACCTCTCCTGAAGTTTTTATAACTCCCCCAGCATGAGTAACGAAGGTTTTTTCTTCAACTTGGGCTTGAGAAATTGTTGGAAAAATCAAGTAAAGAGTTCCAATAATTCCTATTAAAAATAATGTAAGCATCATTGTTTTTGATCGTGATTTCATAAACTGAATCCAAACATCACTTATTTAAAATTTAGTTTAGGCTAACTTTGTTGCAGTAAACTAACTTTATTATACAAGTCTAATTTTAAAGAACCACAAAAATGTGCCTAAAAACCAAGTTTTAACTAACGGTTTAGGCATGGACGGATATGAACAAGCCAATAATGATGCTTCTAATTGTTGGAGGTCTCATGATTGGAGGACTTGTTTTATCATTTTATGCCGCAGAATGGACTACAAAAAATCTAAGTCAGGGTGATGACATAATTGCTTCTGGTGGATCATTAGAGATCATTACTGAACTCGATCCTTCAACAAGTACAACAGGCATTTATGCTGTTAACATTTTGGATTTTAAGGAAGGTACAATTTCCATCAAGGTTTTTGATCCTGTTGATACGCAAATTATCGCACAAACAATAGAGGTGGATCGATATCAAGAAACATTTGAAATTATATCCATAGGTTCTCACAAACTAGTAATAGAAAATTCGGGTGTAGAAGATTCCCAGGTTTTTGGAGCAATAGGCCATATGCCATCGGACAACATTACTTTTCTAAATTATGCCGGATTTTATCTCTTGATTGCAGGATTAATTGGCATGGTAACCATTGGCATTTATGTAGTTAAGAATAAACGTAGAATAAAATTTAGTTAAGATAACTATTCATTTTTGTTAGTTCATCTACTGTATCATCAAAATTTTCGTTATTTTCAATTAATTCGGCTAATTTTTGACTATTTGCTGAATAAATTATTTTTTCATTTTCTGTATTTGTATTTACAAAATCATATTCAATAAAATATGATAATCTTTCTTTTACTTCATCTTCTGAAACTTTTGCTTTTTGAGACAAATAAGATAATTCTTTGCCGCCATCTTCTAGTTCTGCTAGAATTCCAGATGTGATTGGATCAAACATAGATTCAATTATTTTATTTCTGTCAAAGGGTTTATCCATCAAAATCACCAATTTTGTGTGTAATTTAAAACTTTTTTAGTGTTATCAAGATAATCTGTTACAAGAATTTGATCCATATTTTCTTGGTTAATGTGATATGTTTTGCCTCTTAATTGTTTTTCAAATGTTCTAACATAGTCTAAAAGTTCAATTTCCTCACTAACTACTATAGTATCAATATCAATGCCTTCGCGTTTACATTTTTTGGCTTCAATTATGGTCCTTTTGTCTATTTTTGGATCAACCTTTTTGTACCTGTAACAGAGGTAAACAAGCCTGTTTGGTTCAGTATCTAGTTTCATGTTTCTTTCATTTTGCACTTTGGAAATTACAGATTTATCAGGGGAATAGAAGTTTGAATATGGTTTTTCGGAGGTTATTTCATTTTTTTGACGCTCATTTTCAATATAGCATGCACTAGGTTGGCCATCTGTAATTAGAACAATTCTTTTATTATGAGTAGTTGTTTTGCCTAAAATCCTTCTTGCAAGTCTTAGCGCGGCTTGATAATTGGTATAATGTAAAAAATTATCATTTGCATCATAAGTTCTTAAAAATGGAATATCAAATGGATTAACGATAGATGCCATAGAACCGAAACCTATTACGTATATCGAATCATTTGGAAAGAATTTTTTGTTTAAAATGTATAAACTCCAAAGAGCTTTTTTGGCAGCTTCTATTCTACTTTTACCGTTCTTAGTAAGTGATTGTTTCATTGTAGAGCTTAAATCAATACAATAAACAATTGCTGCTCGCACATCTTCTAGTATTTCATATTTTTCAAGATCTTCGGGTTCAAGTGATAGTGGAAAATTAATTTTGTCAGATTTTTTTGAAAGTCTATTTATTGAGTTTAGAATTGTTTGAGGAACACTAAGATATTTTATTTCATCGCCTGGTTCAAATTTTTTGGTTGTATCCATCATAACATTTCCTTCGCCAGAATATTTTGTTTCGTGTAACCCATATTCAGATGAATTCAAGTTTTTCATGACATCTTGTAAGATTTGTTTTCCAATCTCAAAAAATCCCTTGTTGGTTAACCAATTTTTTTCATCTTTAAGATAACCCTTTTCTTGTAGTAATTTTGTAATTGATGCAGAGCCATCATCTTCATTTTCTTGTTCAGAAGGATGATTTTTTTCTTCAAATTCTTTAATAGAGTTTTGTAAGATGGATTCAAGTTCATTGATATCAGGCGATTTTTCTCTCATTGCCTGTTGAGCAACAGTTTGAAGAATTCGTTTTAGTTGTTTATCTGATATTAAATCCTCATTTTCTGATTTTTGTTTCTCTGATTTACTTGCAAAATATACTAAATTGTGGGAATTATGCAGATGCATAGCCAGTCTCTCTTTTATCTAGAATTTTTGGTTCAGTCCAGCATAATCCTTCTAAAAGTATTTCAAGAATTACGGAATTTAGCTCATTTTCATTATTTTCAGGAATTTCTAACAAGTCTGATTTAATGTCAAGTTGTTCAATTTGTTTTTTAAAGTTTGATTGTATATTCTTAATTTTTTCTAGATTTAATTCTAATAATTTTTTTAGATTTTGGAATTGCTCAAGTTGATTTTGATATGAAGTCTGTCCATTTTTCCAGATCATTTTTTGGGAGACCTGAAAAGTTTTATCGTTAAATTCTTGTTTTATTGATTCTAGTAATGATGTGTCTTCTCCTTCTAAAAATTCTTGACTAGTTTCTTTTATTGCCTCTTGTAAAAAGTTAGAAAATACTTTCTGTCTATTATCTATTGTATCATCCATTTCTACCAGTTCAAACTTTGCTACTTGCCCTAAACACTGAAAATCAGAAAATCTAGGAGAGGGAATAATTGCATGAGATAATGCTCGTGTTCTTTCCGATTCCCCAACCAATAGCTCGAGTCCATGAATGCCAAGTCTGACACTTACTCCTTTTTCCTGATTAACAAGTGAACTAGAACGTGCTTTTTGGATTAAACGTGCTAAAGTCTTTAAAATCGGTTCTAAAATTAAACCAGTTGATGTTTTTACCTCTTGAAGAATTATCATCATTTCTTCTTCAATAGTTTGAGGATAATGTGTATGGATATGACTCCTTAATCTATCATACAATGGTTCGATTACTTTGCCTGAATGAGTATAATCAATAGGGTTTGCAGTTGCAAAGAATGCAGTCTTTGGTTCAAAAATTATGGGATAGGATCCAGTAGTAAAACGTCCTTCTTGAAGGACTGACAATAATGCAACTTGTTTTCTAGGATCAAGAACCGGTAGTTCATCAATACAAAATATTCCATGCTTAGCTTGCATTAGTTGCCCTGGAGAATAAGAATCAATTTTGTACATTTCTATGCCTTTCTTTGCAACTTTGATAGCATCGATATAACCTACAAGATCCTTTACAGATATGTCCGGAGTTGCAAGAACATACTTGAATCGTGATTTTCCATCAATCCACTCAATAGGTGTATCAAGTTTGTTATCTCTAATTTTTTCTTCACTTTCAGGACTGATGTAAAAATTTAATGTACGATTAGTTTCCTCTTCATCTAGTAAAAATGAAATTAGTTTTTCTTTTGGCAAGTCAAAAGGACAGTCATTTGTGATACTATTTTGAATAATTGGTATTGGCGATAGCAAGTTTTCAGCTATAGTTTCTACAAGTTTTGTTTTAGCCTGTCCAATCTGCCCTATAAGAAAAATATCATGGCATGATAATATCGCTCGATCAAGAGCAGGTACCACATCATCATCAAAACCTATGATACCGGGATACTTTGGATCATTTGTTTTAATTAAAGTTATTAAATTCCTACGAAGTTGCTCTTTGGCACCAACTAGTTTGTAGTTAATAGCTAGAAGATCTCTGATTGTTTTAATGTCTGAGTAGTCCTCAGGAAAACCAACTTTAATTTCAGTATATTTTGGGGAAGAATTGAAACTTTGTTCAACAATATTTTTAATATCTTCGGACAATTATTACAATTGTATAAAGTAGAATTTATAATATTAGCAACAAATGATGGGGGTTATCAAAAGAATTAACCTAATTCGAGCAGGGTTTTTATCGGGGTAACTAAGAATCTTGCATACTTGACTACTCAAGAATATAACCACATTATTAGGATTTTAGGAAATGATATACCAGGAGATAAAAAGATCTTGTTAGGGCTTACCCAAATTAGGGGTGTAGGATACAATTTTGCTAATGCAATTTTAGATTCTTTAAAAATTGACCCAAACACCAGCATGGGTTATCTTTCTGATTCCCAAGTTCAATCAATTGAACAGATACTAAATGATCCATTATCAGCAAACTTTCCAGCATGGTTTGTTAACAGAAGAAAAGATATGGAAACAGGTAATGATAGGCATCTTATCACTTCAGACATAGAATTTACAGTTAGAAATGATGTAGAAAGAGAAAGACTTACCGCAAGTTGGAAAGGATATCGTCATATGTTTGGATTAAAAGTTAGAGGACAGAGAACTAGAACATCGGGTAGAAAGGGAGGAGCTGTAGGAGTAGCAAAAGGCGGTAAAATAATGCCAGCAAAAGGCGGTGCAGGAGCACCACCAGCTGAAGGAGAAGCACCTGCTGCAGCTGAAGGAGAAGCGCCTGCTGCAGCTGAAGGAACAGCACCTGATGGAGCTAAAGCAAAAGAAGCTCCAAAAGAAGAAAAGAAAGAAACATCTCCAACTGAGAAGAAAAAATAGGTGTAAAAAATGGGAGATCCTAAATATCCTCGAAGACTTTGGAAAAAACCAAAACGTCCATTTAATTATGAACTAAAAATGGAGGAGTTGAAGACTCTTGGAACATTTGGTTTAAAAACAAAAAGAGAATTATGGAAAGCACGTACCCAGCTTTCACGAGTAAGAAATCAAGCTCGTTCATTATTAGCTTTAAGACAAGAGATTAGAGAAGAAAAAGAACCGATTCTGATGAATTCTTTAAAACGAGTTGGACTTGTTGGTGAGGATTCAACACTTGATGATGTTTTAAATCTTCAAGTAACTGATTTGTTATCTCGCAGATTACAAACAATGGTAATGAAAAATTTTGGGTTTAAGACACCATATCAAGCAAGACAGGCTGTCGTACATGGACATATAATGATTGGTGACCGAATAGTCGATATTCCATCATATGTCGTTACAGTAAATGAAGAAAAAAATGTCAAATTAGTTCCAAATTCATCTTTGCACAAACTCTTAGAAAAAGTCCAAAGTGAATCAGAAGCTACTCCTGAAGAAACAGTTGGAGAAGCATCTGTTGAAGAATCAGTTGTAAAAGAACCAAGTCAAACTGATAAAACACCATCTGAAGAAGTTAATGCTAAAGAAACACCATCTGAAGAAGTTAATGCTAAAGAATCTTCAACTGAAAAACCAGAAGAATAAGTTCTTTGTTTAACGGTAGATTAAAAAAAATTATGATAAAAGAGAAAATGTCTACAAGTATCCGTAAATATCATCATTTGTTTTAGACAGATTATGTGTTCGATAATTGGATATTATGGAGACGAGATAGCCGCCCCAATTCTAGTAAAGAGTCTGAAACGTATGGAATATAGAGGATATGACAGTGTTGGTATTGCAACAGAATCCTCTAATCAAATTTCATTAAAGAAAGGAGTTGGTAAAGTTTCAGAAGTTAATTCTTCAATACATCTTGACGACTTACCAGGAAGTATTGGCATTGGCCATACAAGATGGGCAACACATGGAAAAGTAACCGATGCAAATGCTCATCCTCATTCTTCTAACTCAGGAAAGATTGCAATAGTGCATAATGGGATTATTGAAAATTTTGCCGATTTAAAAAAAAGGTTGCAAAAAGAAGGTTTTTCATTTAAGAGTGAAACTGATAGTGAAGTTATTGCTAATTTATTGCAACAGAATTTTGAAAAAACTTCCGATGTCAAAGAATCTTTAATGAAAACTGTTACTGAATTAAAAGGACATTATGCTTTTGTTGCCATGTTTGAAAATGGAGTATTGGCAGCTGCAAGATTTCATGAGCCATTAATCATTGGTGTTGGAAAGGATTCTTATTTTATGTCAAGTGATGTCTTAGGATTCATTGAACAAACAGATGATGCAATCTACATAGATAATGGAGATTTTGTTATTATTGATTCAACGGGAATACAAATTTGCAATTTTGATGGAACGCTAGTTAAGAAGCAGATTACCAAGGTATCCAAAGAATTTGCAGACGCATACAAAGGAGATTATGCTCACTATACACTTAAAGAGATTTCAGAGCAGCCTGATACAATTCTCAAAGCTGGAGAAAATAGTCTAGAAGCAATAGAGCAAACAACTGATCACATCAAGCATGCAAAAAATGTCTACATTACAGGAAGTGGTACCAGCTACAATGCAGCACTAGTTGCAAAATTCCTCATGTCAAAATACGCCAAAATAAAATTAGAGGCAATAATTTCCAGTGAATTACCCTTCTCACCTGATTCTATAGAGCAAAATTCCATTTTAATTGCAATTTCTCAAAGCGGAGAAAGTGCAGATGTCTTGGAAGCAGTAAATATTTCCAAAAAAGCAAATGCAAAAATTCTTTCCATTGTAAACTTGTTAACATCTTCGCTTGTTCAAGAATCATCATTGGTAATTGGAATGAATTGTGGACCAGAGATTGGTGTTGCAGCAACCAAAAGCTTCACATCACAACTTGCAATCATTTACAAAATTACTGAAAAACTATGTGATGGTTGTGTTGGAGTAGATTTTGAAAAAATCTCAAAATCAATTACAGAAATTCTATCAAATCATTCAAAAATTGAGGCTATAGCAAAAGAGCTTAAAGAGATTTCAGACATCTATGTACTTGGTAGAGGAATTCATTATCCAATCGCTTTAGAAGCAGCATTAAAGTTGAAAGAATTAACTTACATTCATGCAGAAGGTATCCCTGGTGGAGAGTTAAAGCACGGACCCTTGGCTCTGATGGATTCTAATGTGTATGTGATAATAATTAATCCAAATGATTCTACATATAATGACACTCTTACCAGTGCTAGTGAGATTAAGGCAAGAGGTGCAAAAATTATAGGAATTTCTGATAAGAATAGTGACATCTATGATCATTGGATAGAAATTCCAAGTATTTCAGAATCAATGTATCCTATAACTGAAATTGTGCCAATTCAACTTTTAGCATATTATTCAGCCATTGAAAAAGATACAGATCCTGACTATCCGAGAAATCTTGCAAAATCAGTTACTGTGAAGTAAAGATTCTTTGGTATTCTTTTTCGACCAATTCTAGAAATTTGTTAGAGTTAATTCCTGTCTTTAGCATTGAAGAAATAATGCAACCACCTGCTCCTACTCCATCCTTAGCAAATCCCTCAGAGAATGCTTTGAGTCCCTCAATTTTTGAATTACTTAATTTTGGGTCTACAACCAAAATTGGTATATCAGCAGTTTTCTGAATAATATCTAAAAAGTTTGCAGTCTTGTCATTAGTAATATAGCAAGTTGTTCCAATTGCAAGATTTTCTTTGTTAAATCCAAGAGATTTTCCAAGAGAAAGAACTGCTGCCATTTGGGTACCTCCTGCTAAAATTACTTTTGTTATTTCAGTTGCAGTACTGATCATTCCTGCTATGAAAGGAATCAGGGGGTCAGCTACTTTACTAGCAATAACAAGTGGATCTTTTGAATCTAGTTGCTTCAAAGCATTTTCAGCAATTCGATTTTTTAGTTCAATAGGATTTTTTGGAATGCTTGAACTAACTTTCGCATCAATTCCTAAACCTCTCATTAAGGCAAGTGCAGTTGTAGTACCACCAGGAATGCTTTCACCAATGACCAAACAGTCTGTAACTGAAGCAAGTGTTCTTCCAATAATTCTACCATAATCAACAGCATGCAGAACGTCAGATTCATCCATGGCTGGTTCTTGAGTAATATTTTTTCCTGGTTTTAAATCAGTTTGTAAATATGGAATTTGAGGGTTGATTTTACTCCCAGCATTAACTACAATATGAGGTATACTAGCAGACTCTAATGCAACTTTAGTTAACAAAGCTGGCGTAGGTTTTCCATCAGGAGTCATTGGGATTTTCTTGATACATTTACAGAAACCATAATGAAGAAATTCAGCATCTGCAGGAGGAGTAAATTTAATAGATTCTAGATCAGAACCTGCAAATGTTATTCCTGGAATTTCACAAGTTTCTGTGTACGATATAACAAGTGAAAAAAGAAAGTCTTTTTTTTGAAGTGAATCTATGAAGGTTTTTCCTTTTTCTATATTGCCAAAAATATCAATATCATTCACTAATGAATCACTGCCCCATCATTTCTACAAACTCTTGTTCAGTACGTTTTTGCATAACAAAATTCATCTTTTTTTCCTGACCCAGAGTAGATGTAGGCATAGAACCATAATTATGACCAGAAAACAAAACTAAATCATCCTCAAGATTGTGGAGTATATCATGCAAACTATGATACAATTCTTTGGCACTTCCCCCAGGTAAATCAACTCGCCCACAATTTCCAACAAATAAAGTATCACCAGAAAAGATCTTTCCATCACCTACTAAACATATACTATCTTTAGAATGTCCAGGAGTATGAATTACAGATAGTTCACAATTTCCAAACTTTATCTTATCACCTTCAGAGATAGAAATGTCATGATCAAGTGTTGAGGCCTCATGTTGAATAATTTTTGCGCCCGTAGATTTGATCATTGCTTCATTTCCCAAAGTATGATCAAAATGATGATGTGTGTTAACTATGTATTTTATTTTTAGATTATTTCGTTTTATTATTACTTCTAGTTCTATAAGATCCCAAGAAGGATCAATTATGATTGCCTCGCTAGTATCCTCATCTTCAACAATATAGGTAAAATTCTGCATGTTTCCTACTTGAATTTGATGAACTTTCATAGTACACCCTCTTCAGCCTCAGGAGGAATCCCAATTTTTTCTGCAAACAATTCTCCAGTTAGATCTTTTCTTTTAGGAATTCCATGTTTCATTTTATGAAATGTTACTGTCATGTCAGACTTTACACAAATATTGGCAGTTTCTCCAGTCTGAGGATCCAATCCTGAAGGTACATCAACTGCAAATTTGTAACAATCAGATTTGTTGATAAAATTTATTGCAGATGCATAAGGTTCTCGTATATCACCAGATATTCCAGTACCTAAAATGCCATCAACTATTACGTCAGGTTTAAAATCAAAATCAAAAGAATCTCCAGACATTAATTTTACAGAAGGCATTTTCTTTAAGATGGACCAATTCCAAGAGCTTTCTTCAGTTTTAATTTTTTCAGGATAACCAAGAAGCATTACTGTAACCTTTGCACCATAACCAGCTAGATGTCTTGCCATAACTAGACCATCACCTCCATTATTTCCCAAGCCTACAAAAATCAGAATATTCTTTGATTCAACATTTCCCAGTTTTTCCACTAGTCGTCTTACTGCTATGGCTCCAGCATTTTCCATCATGAATTTTTTTAAAAATCCCATGTCATGACCGTTGTTCTCAATTTGATACATTTGATCTACTGAGATTTCCATAATTTACAAGAAAATCATATCTAAAATAAGAGTTTGGCAAACGGCTTTATCTTAGTTTTTTAAAGGATTCTATCATGTCAATGAAAAATGTAAAAAAATCGTTGAATGGTATTTCGAAGTCATTACAAGTTTCACATGATTCTCGTGAGATTTTAATTCGAAATTCTCGTGAGGTGATTATATCATGTAGTCAATCAATCATAGCAGTACATAAAGGAGATTTGAAAACTGCAAAAAAGAAAGTCCAGGAATCCAAGAAATTATTGAGTTTGCTTAAGAAAAAAGCTGTAGGTGATCTCAAACGTTATCTCATAACCCCCGAACAAGAACTTGTAGAAGCTTTTTCGCTTATTGCAATTTTTGAAAAAAAAGATATCCCATCCATTAAAACAATCGGAGTTTCAAATGAATCATACATACTTGGTTTGCTGGATTGTATCGGGGAGTTGAAACGATTAATCTATGATAAAATTCGTACTGGAGATTCAAAAGATGCTTCAAGAATTTTTGATATTATGCAAAATCTCTATCAGTGCTTGTATCCATTGGCAATATATGATAAGATGGTAAAAGAGACTAGAAGAAAATTAGATGTCAATAGAATTCTTGTCGAAGATGCAAGATCTGCATTAACAGAAGAAATTAGAAGGGCAGATCTTATTGATGCTATTAAAAAATCAAAAAAGTAATTTTAAAAATTGGTATGCGGGTGATGGGATTTGAACCCACGAACTCCTGAGAGACTAGCCCCTCAAGCTAGCGCCTTTGGCCAGGCTGGGCGACACCCGCATCAAAAATTTCATGCAGGGTTTTTATAATCCTTGATTACTTTGCGGAAATATGTTAATACCAGTAAGATGTTTTACCTGTGGAAATTTAATCGCTGACAAGTTTGAAGATTATCAAAATAAAGTTAAAGCAGGCGAAGAACCAGCTAAAGTTCTTGATTCTTTTGGTATCAAAAGATATTGTTGTAGACGAATGTTGTTAACAACAGTTGAAACAATTCAACAAATTCTTCCATTTTATGAGGCAATTCGGAGAAGAAACCAAGAAGTTCAATCTGAGCTAGAATAGTTTGCCAAAGATTACCTCACTTAATTGTAGTGTTCTATACAATAGTAGAGGAAGTAAAACAATCGAAATTGATATTGAGTCTGATAATAAATTTCTAGGTAGAGTTTGTGCTCCTTCAGGAGCAAGTGTTGGGAAACATGAGGTAGCAAGTTTTCCTAGTGGAGGTCCTGAAGAAAGTTCACGAATTTTTAATGAAAATTCTGGTAAATTTGTGGGATTAGAATCAAATGATTTGAAATCCATACATGATACTCTTCATTCCATAGATGACACTCAAAACTATTCAAAGATTGGGGGGGCTATAGCATTTGCAGTAACTATTGCATCGATGGATTCAGCATCAAAGGCTCTAGAAACCCCACTCTTCAAATTACTATCAAATGATAATGAATTCAAATTTCCATTTCCTTTGGGTAATATCTTAGGAGGTGGTGCACATGCTGGACCTGGAACTCCAGACATTCAAGAAATTTTGATTTGTGCGATTGGTTCAAAAACTATTCACGATGCGATTGATACAAACCTTGCAGTACACAAAGAATTACGTAACGTTCTGCAAAAAGAAGATCCACACTTTACTAATGGTAGAGGTGATGAAGGAGGTTGGGCCCCCAAATTAGATAATGAACAAGCTTTGGAACTGTCTACTAAAGCATGTGAGAATTTGGGATATACTTTAGGAAAAGAAGTTTCTTTGGGAGTAGATTTTGCTTCTTCAACTCAATGGAATGAAGAAAAAAATATGTATGTGTATGATAGAGCAGGTTTTGAAAATTCGCCAGAAGACCAAATTGAATTTGTATCAAATATTATTGAAAAATATAAACTGATTTATGCTGAAGATGCAGTTCATGAAGAAGCTTTTGATTACATGTCGGATCTAACTAAAAAATTTCCAAAAACCCTGATAGTAGGTGATGATTTGACTGTAACCAATAAGACAATTCTTCAAAAAGCCATTCAATCAAAATCATGTAATGCAGCAATTCTCAAGGTAAATCAAGCTGGAAGTCTTTATGATGCACTACAATTTGCAGAAGAAGCAAATCAGAACAATATCAGATTAATAACTTCTCACAGATCTGGTGAATCTACGGATAGTCATATTTCTCATATAGGTATAGCAACTAGATCAAAAATGCTCAAAGTTGGTGTGGTTGGTGGCGAGAGAATAGCAAAATTAAACGAGCTTTTACGACTTTCAAAGCATGATTTAATACGCGGTATGAATGAGATTTAAAATCGCATATGAGCCAACAAGAAGAACCACAAGATATTAAGAAAAAAATCTTATCTACAGGAATTAGAGTGGGAACTCAAGTTAAAACAAAATTCATGAAACCGTTCATCACAAAGTCTAGTCCTGAAGGCCTATACATGATTGATTTAGACATTTCATTAGACAGGATTAAGACTGCAGCAAAATTCATGAATAGAACTGGTTTGGATAATGTGATAGTTTGCTCAGGACGCGAATATGCAAATACACCTATTGAGAAATTCTGTGAGATTACTGGAACTATTAAGATGTTAGGTAGATTCATGCCAGGTACATTAACCAATCCTTCATTACCATATTACATTGAACCGAAGCTTTTGCTGATTTCTGATCCTCAAGTAGATAACCAAGCAATTACAGAGGCAACAAATGCTGGAATTCCTGTAATTGGAGTTTCTAATACGGATAACATTACTTCTAAAGTGGATTTAGTAATTCCGGCAAATAATAGAGGACGAAAATCATTAGCAACAGTTTACTGGTTATTGGCTCGTGAAATTTTAATGGAAAAAGGCGAGCTAAAAGAAAATGAATCATTGAAATACGAAATAGACGATTTTGAAACAAAAATCACGGAAGAGGCAATAGACTAATGCAGATGAGAACACCGGCCGTAGCCGGAATGTTCTATCCTGGTGAAACAAACGAACTAAAAAAATCTATTCACGATAGTTTTTTGCACCCATATGGTCCAGGTATATTGCCACCAATTGAATCATCACAGAAAATATTTGGCATTATTTGTCCACATGCAGGATACATGTATTCGGGTCCCATAGCATGTCATTCCTATTATTCAATTTCATCTTCTTATGCAGATTTGTACATCATAGTTGGACCGAATCATTGGGGAATTGGATGCGGAATAGCTACAATGAAAGATTGTACGTGGGGAACACCTCTTGGAACAGTTGAAGTAGATTCTGAAGCTGCAGATGAGATTTCAAAACTTTCAAAAATAATTGAAGTAGATTTTTTTTCCCATACAAAAGAACATAGTTTAGAAGTTCAGATTCCCATAATACAAGAAACTTTTTCTAATAAATTCAAAATATTACCAATAGCTTTGATTAATCAAAATCAAGATACAGCCATAGAAGTTGGAAAAGCAATTGCAAAAATTTCTCAAAAGAAAAAAACAATGATTATTGGTTCTTCAGATTTTACTCATTATGAGCCAAATGACTTTGCCTACAAACAAGATCAGGCATTGATTAAACCAATTTTGAAAATGGATGTTGATGATTTTTACGATGTATTACACAAAAAACAAGTTACAGCATGTGGATATGGAGCAATTGCATCTACTATGATTTCATGCAAGGAATTAGGTGCTACTAAAGGTACATTACTAAAATATGCTACAAGTGGAGACATTACAGGAGATAAGAGCTCCGTAGTTGGTTACGGCTCTATAATTTTCACTTGAAATCAATAGCTTCTGCTCCAGGCAAAGTGATTTTGTTTGGAGAGCATTTTGTGGTATATGGATTAAAAGCAATTCTAGGTTCAATTGATAGAAGGGTTACTGTAACTTCTGTGAAAACAGATGATAATAATATCGTAATAAAATCAAGTTTAGGTCAAGTAAGCATACCTTCATCTGGAAGTTATGATCAAGTAAAAAATGCTTTTAGACCATTTACATATATTGCAAAAAAGATGATTGCCAAGTTTCAGTATGAAGGAGGATTAAAAGTAATAATAGAATCAAACATACCTTCAGGTGTTGGATTAGGATCATCATCTGCATGTTGTGTTGCTGCAGCAGGTTCAATTTCGGGTTTATTTGGTAAATTGACAAAAGAAGAGATTGTAGACTTGGCAATAGAATCTGAACGAACTATCTTCAGAGATGCTTCAGGAGCGGACAGTACTGTTTCTACTCACGGTGGAATAATTGAGTATGATAAAGAATCTGGTTTTAAAAAAATTGAGTCTAAATCTGATTTTCATTTAGTAATAGCAAATTCTAAAGAAACACACTCTACAAGTAAAGTAGTATCCAGAGTCAAACGATTCAAAGAAGAAAACAAACAAATTTTTTCTACATTATGTGATAATGAATCAAAATTAATTGAAACCGTACGTAACGCGCTAAAAAATAATGAGCTATCAGTACTTGGTAAGTGTATGTCTGAAAATCAGAAATATTTAGAGCAGATTGGAGTGTCTAATGAAAAGCTTCAATCCATGATCGAAGTTGCAAAAGAAACGTGCTATGGAGCAAAATTAACAGGTGCAGGAGGAGGCGGTTGTATTATTGCAATAACGGATGAATCAAATCTTGAAAAAACATTGGATAATTTAAGAAAAAATAATTATGACTGCTTCTCGGCAAAAATAGATTTTACAGGACTGGATACTTTTTAACTACCTACTTTTCAGATGACAAATATGCTTCTGATAAAGTTAGGTGGCTCTATTATCACGAATAAAAAAAAACCCCTCACACCTAGGAGGCAAACTATCGATAAGATTGCTGCTAGCCTGCGTAAAATTGATGAGCCCATGATAATTGTTCATGGTGGAGGTTCTTTTGGCCATTATTGGTCTGTAAAATATGATATGCATACAAAACCTGCTAAATACAATATTCATGGTGTTTCAGTTGTAAAAAATTCCATGATCGAGCTTGATAAAATTATTCTTGATTCATTTTTAAAAAACAGATTGAATCCTTATTCGCTTCCTCCAACAGATTTTGTTAATGGTGATAAAGCTATTCCGAAAAAAATTAGAGAGATGCAAAAAATTGCCAAGTCTGGACTTATTCCAATAACTTTTGGTGATGCGCTTTGGTATGGACAAAATAAATCATTCATCTTATCTGGAGATAAAATAATGACAATGCTTGCAAAAATTCTTAGACCAAGATTAAGTATCTTTGTTCTAGATGTTGATGGATTATATTCTGATCTTAAAACAAAAAAACATATCTATGAATTAAAAGGACAAAAACCTGAAATTTCAAAAAATAAAATGGATGTTACTGGAGGTATGACAAGAAAAATCGAGGAGGCATACAAAATATCTAAAATGGGATTAAATGTATTTTTTGTTAATGGTAACAAACCTCAAAGACTAATAGATGCCATTAAAAGAAAAAAATTTGAAGGAACTTTATTTAGAGGCTGTTGAACGTGGGTGAAGAGTTTCTAATTCTAGTTGATGAAAATGATAATCCTATTGGCACCGAAGAAAAAGTAAAATGTCATCTACCAAATGGAAAATTACATCGTGCTTTTACAGCACTAATTTATGATGAAGATGGGAAGTTAGCACTTACAAAAAGAAGTCCAAAAAAAATGCTTTGGCCTACAGATTGGGATGGGACAGTAGCAAGTCATCCAAGAGAATCAGAAACGTATGTTTCGTCAGCAGAAAGACGAATGCTTGAAGAGATAGGTATTTCATGTAAAATGGATTATTTGTTCAAGTTTGAGTATCATGTTCCCTACAAAGATGTAGGTTCAGAAAACGAAATCTGTGGTACACTAATTGGAATTGTAAAACCCTCTTCAGAATTTAGTTTGATTGAAGATGAGATTTCTGATTCAAAATGGACTACTGCTGATGAGCTTAAAGAAGAAATTCAGAAAAATCCACAAATTTTCTGTCCTTGGATGTTAATTGCATTATATCTACTTCCATCTTCAGAAAAAGAAATGTTAGAAAAGCACAAATCCGTTTTATCCTCATGGGTAAACCCTGAATTACAGCATACATTAGAAGAATCGATAAAATACCATTTGCCTGACAATAATTGGAGGTTAGTAAAGTAATGAATGCAAAATCTATGAAGAAAAATGCAAAAACCGTAAATGATTATCTTGGTAAGAAATTAGTTGGTAATCCAAAGCAGCTCTATAATGCAGCTGCACATCTAATCATTAGTGGTGGAAAAAGACTTAGACCATATATGGTTCTAAAAAGTTGTCAAATTCTTGGTGGAAAGAGTAAGGATGCTATACCAGCAGCTGGTGCAATCGAAATGATACACAATTTTACTCTTGTTCATGATGACATAATGGATAATGATGAAATGCGTCATGGAGTCCCAACAGTTCATAAAAAATTTGGTATGCCAGTTGCCATACTAGCTGGTGATGTCTTGTTTTCAAAAGCATATCAAACAATTTCTATCTCAAAGCTTCCAGGTAGTAGAACTACTGAACTTATTTCTAGATTAGCAAAGGCGTGTGTTGATGTTTGTGAAGGTCAATTACTAGATATTGGGATGGCTGAAAGTAAGAAGATTCCAACACAATCACAATACATTACAATGATTACAAAAAAAACTGCAGCATTATTTGATGTATCATGTTCTATGGGAGCTATATGTGCAAAAGCAAAACAAAAAGACGTATCAAATCTTTCATCTTTTGGAAGAAATCTTGGCATTGCTTTTCAGATAACTGATGATTTGATTGGAGTGATGGGCAATCCAAAAGTTACAAAAAAACCTGTAGGGAATGATCTTCGTGAAGGAAAAAAATCACTTCCGATTTTACTTGCAATAAAAAAAGCAAAAGGACAAGAAAAGCAGATTATACTCAGATCTTTTGGAAATCCAAAAACTTCAAAAAAAGATCTTGAGAAAGCAGTTAAAGTAATTCGTGCCTTAGGAATTGAGGAAACTGTAAGAAATCAGGCGTTAAGATATGCTAAAACAGCGAAAAAATCTCTTAGTAGTTATTCTGGTCCAGCCAAGAAAGAATTGATTGCTCTTCTTGATTTTGTAGTAGAAAGGAGTTTGTAATTTGGATGACGAATTAAAAAATGATATTTGTAAAATTGCACTGCAAAATGCCTTTGAGCATGATGGCAAAACAAAAGACAAAATAGTATTATCAAAAATTCTAGGAACTAAACCGGAATATCGAAATAAAGTTAAGGAAATTATTGGAGATATTTCAAAAATTGTTGAAGAGATTAATAATCTATCATTAGAGGAACAAAAGACTGAAATTGAAAAAAGTTTTCCTGAACTCTTAGAAGTAAAAGAAAAACCTAAAGCTGAAGAACCATCTCTTCCACCATTAGAAGGAGCAGAAAAAGGAAATGTGGTTACGCGATTTCCTCCAGAGCCAAATGGTTATCCGCACATTGGACATGCAAAAGCCGCGCTAATTAACTCAGAATATGTTGATATTTATGGTGGTAAAAAAATTCTAAGATTCGATGACACCAATCCTGAAAATGAACGACTAGAATATTATGCTGCAATTAAAGTTGGATTGGATTGGCTTGGAATCAAATATGATATAATTAAACATACATCAGATGATATTGAACTTCTTCAAGAAAAAGGTCTTGAGATAATTAATTCTAAAAATGCTTACGTCTGTACTTGCAAACGAGAGAGTATTAGTAGAAACAGACGAGAGATGAAAGATTGTAAGTGTAGTTTAGGAGAACTAGAACAAAATCAAGATCGATGGAAAAAGATGTTTGATAAATACAAACCTGGCCAAGCAATCGTTAGATTCCGTGGAGACATGCAATCAGATAACACAGTCATGAGAGATCCTGTGTTATTCAGAATCGTTGAAGGAAAACATCCATTATTAGGTGAAAAATATCGTGTATGGCCTAGTTATGATTTTGCAGTAGCTATTGAAGACAGTATAGATGGTGTTACACACGCATTTAGATCAAAAGAATATGAATTGAGAAATGAGCTGTATTATGCTATTCTTGATGCCATGAAAATGCGAAAACCCAAAATGCTAGAGTTTTCTAGGCTTGAATTCAAGGGAATGCCTGTTTCTAAGCGTGTTTTAAAGTCGCTCATAGAAAATGGCAAAGTTTCATGGTACGATGATCCGAGACTTCCCACACTTGAAGCAATGAAGAGAAGAGGCATAACACCAGAGGCAATAAAAAAATTCATCTTATCTCTAGGATTTACAAAAGCAGATACTTTTGCGCCTTTTGATACTCTTGAATCATTTAATCGAAAAATAATTGATGCTAAAAGCATTAGGCTTTACATGGTAATCAATCCAAGAAAGTTAATAGTAGAAAATCTTCCTATGTCATTTATCGAACTTCCAAATCATCCAACAAAAGATATGGGAAAAAGGAAAATTGAGTTTGATGAAAATTTGCTCTTATCTAAAGAAGATGTTATGAATCTTAATTCAGGAGATAAGATACGATTAATGGGATTAGGAAATGTAGTGCTTAACAAAACTGATCATGAACTTAAAGGTGAATATATTGGAGATGACATGAATGTAGATTATCCAAAAATACAATGGGTTCCAGAAAAAAATTCACACGAACTAAAGATTTTTGTTCCAAAACAATTGTTCATAGATAACGATTACAATAATGAAAGTTTAGAAGAACTACATGTAAAAACCGAACCACATTACTTGAATCTAGCTGAAGGAGCTGAAATTCAATTTGTTAGATTTGGATATTGTAGAAAAGATTCGCAAAACCAGGCAATCTATACTCACAAGTGATTAAAAATGAAAATTGCAAGATTATTAGAATCAAAAAAAGAAACTTATGGTTTTGTAAAAGATGATGGTGTTGCTACCAAAGAAGAGATAACTTATGAAACTGGTGTTCCGTTACCACAGAGCATCAAAGAATTTCTTTTTGATGGATGGTTAGATGAAATTAAAGATCAAGAGTCAAAATTTCCATATGGGAAAAAATTCTCAAATTTTCAAATTCTTCCACCTATTCCAAATCCACCAAAAATTCTATGTTTAGCGTTTAACTACTCCGACCACGCTCAAGAACAGGAATTAGTACCTCCAGAAAATCCTGTAATTATAATGAAGCCTAGAACTGCTTTATGTGGATCAAATTCAGATATAATTTGCCCTGATTTTGTAACACAGTTAGATTATGAGGTTGAACTAGCCGTAATTGTAGGTAAAACTTGTAAAAATGTCACCGAAGACGAGGCTAAGAATACAGTTTTTGGATATACTATACTTAATGATATATCCGCAAGAGATATTCAATTCAAAGACAAGCAATTCACACGTGCCAAGAGTTTTGATACATTTGCGCCCTGTGGGCCATGGATAACTACAGCAGACGAAATATCTCAGCCAGATAATCTAAAGCTTGTAACAAAAATCAATGGAGAGATACGACAAAATTCTTCTACGAATAAGATGTTCATCAAAATTCCAGAGATCATTTCAAAGTTAAGCAAAGTAATGACTTTGGAAAAAGGAGATATAATATCTACAGGGACACCGGCAGGAGTAGCATTAGGAAATCCTGATTTTGGATTTCTCAAAGATGGTGATAAAATAGAGATGGAGATTGAAGGAGTGGGGATTTTAAGTAATACTGTACGCTTTGAAAGCAGTCAATGAGTTAGATCTTTTCTCATGAGACTAAATAAAAATCGTTTTTTTAAGTTTTCATAATTTGGTAAAGAATTTAATTTAGTAAGAATCCGTATTCGTTTATACATTTTTTCAAAAGCATAATTCTGAATGTATTTTAGAATTTTTATAATTTCATGTGAATCTCCTTCTAGAAGTGTAACCAAAAGTGTTCCATCAAAATGTCGTGAATCATTAAAAATAGCTAAACTAGTAATTTTATCATTATATTCTGAAATGATAACATTATTTTTTTCAATTAAAGAAGATATAGAATTTTCATCTAGTGGATGCCATCTCCATGAATCAACATAAGAATAATCCTTAGAATAAAGAAATTGTATTATAGAATCATCTATTTTCAAAAATCTAACTTTAGATAAATTTTTTTGAGGATTTAATTGATAAAAAGTCCAAACATCTTTTTTTTCATAATCAAGATTATTCGCTAAACGGAGTGAATTGGAATTATCAACTTCAATTAACATGAAAGAGTTTTCGCAGTTATTGTTTTTAGCTAAAATTTCAGATTCTAAAACTAATTTTTTAGCTATTCCCTGTCTTCGAAAATCAGGATGTATACGTATTCCTTCAATCCATACTTGTTTTGTGTTAGAATCAATTGAGGAATGACAAATTCCTACTGGAATATTATCCTAGTGAGCCACAAGTAGATTTCCTTCTTTAATCCAAAAATCCCATACTTCTGGAATATAGTCACCCCAAGAAAAGGTATTTTTGCAAAAATCAAGAATTTTTTCTTTATCAGAAGGTTTGGCACCATTGATTCTCATATATAGCGTAAAAGTAGAAAAATTATTAAGATTAATCAATTGAGAACGATGGTGAAGTAGATGGCAGACGAAAATCAAAATAAACAGGCATTAAAAGAATCTATAGACACGCTTGATCAAATTGTTTCAAACTCTGCAACTCCAAAAACCATCAAAATTAAAATTTCTGATTTAATTAATGATATGCAAAAGGAGGAGTTTTCAAAGTCAGTAAGAGCTGCAAATGCAATTAGTATGTTAGACGATATTACTCAAGATCCAAATATGCCTTCATACGTTCGAACGCAGTTATGGCAAGCTGTGTCAAAACTGGAAAGCATAAGGGAATAAATTTCAATTTGAATTAATTTTGTCTGTGAAAATAGAAGAATATCTTAAATCGCTTCCCAAAAGAATTATCTCAGGAGATGATGTTCAGCTTCCAGATCATTCTTTTAGAGAGATCTTTGAGCTAGCAGATTTGAGTGAAAGTGATATTTTTTATCATCTTGGATGTGGCGATGGAAAAGGAGTATCTATTGCATCTGAAGAATTCAATGTAAAAAAATCTGTGGGAATAGATATTGACAAAAACAAGATTGAACAGGCAAAAAATCAAAACAAAAATTTGAATTGTGAATTCATTTGTGAAAATATCACAAATTCTAATTTTGAAGATGCTACTGTAGTTTTGTTTTGGTTTACAGAAGAAGATGTTATTCAAAAAATGGTGAAAAAATTTGAAAAATTAAATGAAGGATGTAAGATAGTCACAATTTGGGGACCACTCCCTGATTGTCTTCCTGCTAAAGTAGATTTTCCATATATCATTAATCAAGTACCATTTAAAGAAGCAAAAGATCTTCAAGAACAATTGTTAGCAGTGTTTGGTGTAAAATGCATAGATTTTGTTACTGCATGGGAAAATGCAGAACGTTACACAAAAGCAATCGAGTCTAAAGAATCTGAAAATGATAGATTTCTTACAATTATGCAGTCTCTAGTAATTTGGATTAATGCAAAAAATCTTGGTGTTGCTTGTGGAGATGAAATGCCCGAATCGATAAAAACCTACATTGGGATTTTGAGAACCTATTTCAATATTGAAGTTGAGCATCTTTTGAAAAAATAAACTCTGTAATCCTTTTATTTTGTGTAAAGCTTCTGGAAAATATGAGAGAAAGAATTAACATCAATGTTTCAGCTATAGATTATGATAAAACAAGTAAAGAGATTATCTCAATATTAGCAAAACTAGAAGAGATGGTTCATGGGGAAGAAGGATTTGTAGTAACAGATTCTGAGTTTGCCTTTGGATGGCATTTTTTTGTAGTTAGTGTGAATAGGGAGATTGTTCAAAAGCTTGCAGATCAGATGGGTTCAGACTTTGAAAGATTAAAAGGAAAAGGAATTGAGAAAAAATTTCTAACTTGGTTAACCCATAAAATGGAAAATAACATTCCAAGATTCAAGCTTGCCATCAAAGAAGAGATGGAATCAAGTAAGTACGGTCTTTTCTAGAAAATTTGAGAGGGCCTCCGAGGGGAATCGAACTCCTGTCCGGGGATCCACAGTCCCCTATACTAGCCACTATACGACGGAGGCCACGAAAGTTCTGAAAGTTTTTTCCTGTAATAATCTTTAATTTTTGAAATTTTTATGAGAATTTACCTCTAGATTTATTATCGACTGGACAAAATATTGAGTTATGGACGGAAAAGGTTGGTGGATTGCAATGATCGCAGCAGCAACTATCACTTTGTTTGGTACAGCATACTTCTTGCCCTTCAAATAATTTATCCAGTCTACGAATGAATCGATATTTTAGTCATGCATTATTGTGAAGAATGTACGAATTATGAATAATCAGCTTTAAATTTGAAGTTTAAGCAAAACTGGCGAATTGAAGCGAGAGTTTATCACCAAAAAATTTCGTTCTGGAAAAAAATCCCTAGAGGATTCTAACATCGAGAAAAAGATCGAAGTTATTGAAGGTGAAAGATTCTCATGGATAGATCTACAGAATCCGGATAGAGAATACGTTGAAAATCTATCAAGAGATTACAACCTTAATGCTCTAAACGTAGAAGACTGTATAACAAAATTTGAAATGCCAAAATTAGATACCTATGATGAACATGTCTTTTTGATACTTCATTTTCCACCACTATTTTCAAAACAAGTAATGCCAAAGTATAGTCAGTTATCAATTTTCATGGGAAAGGATTTTCTCATTACTGTGCACCAAGGAGATCTTAAACCCCTTATAGAGATGGTGAACATCTGCAAAGGAGACATTGATCCAGAACGTAAACACCGACTTTTAGGAAAATCAACTGGTGTGTTATTTCATGAAATAATTGATGCATTAGTAGATGATTTACTTCATACTCTAAGACGAGTTATTGCCAATCTAGATGAGATAGAAGAAGGAGTCTTTGATGAAAGAAAATCATCAGCTCGAAAAATATCTGTTCTAAGAAGAGAGATTACTATGCTTAGAAGAATTGTCAATCCTCTAAAAAAAATTGTTTTAGAAACAGCAAAACATGTACCAAGATTCTCAGCAACAGAAGATCTTACTCTTTACTTTGATGATGTAATAGACCACATTGACAAAGTACTTGATACCTTAGAAGAGTCAAAAGAGACAATGGAGATTTACAAGGATACCGACTTTATGCTAAGTACTGAAAAAACAAACAAAGTTCTTGCATTGCTTACCATAATCTTTACTTTGGCAATGCCAGCTACTGTGATTGGAACATTTTATGGGATGAATGTAAATTTGCCAGGAGGAATTGATGATACGGTTATGGGGACATATACTACTTTCATCATAGTTATTCTGGCATCGCTAATTCCTGCAGGTTTGATGTTCGCGTATTTTAGTAAACTTGGATGGTTAAGTAACTAGTCTTGTCAGTTTATGCTTTAGTGTAAGCTGTACGCATTTTTTCTTTTAATTCATCTAAGGATTTTGTTAATGTAATTTGTGCTCGTAATTTTGTACCACCAACAATACCTTTAGTAAAATGTATTGCTTGACTCTTGATATTTGAGAATTTTATTTTGTACCGAGTCGTGTATTCAAGATACTCAAAAAATGCATCTAATTTGTCATTAAATGAATATTGACGATATTTGCCATTTTTAAAATAGTCATTAATTTGCTCAAATAAGAAGGGATTACCCATAGCGCCTCTTCCAATCATCACATAGTCACAATTTGTTTCATCCGTCATTTTTTTTGCCGCTTCGGGTGTGGCGATATCACCATTTCCCACAACAGGAATGCTAACAATTTCTTTGAGTTCTCTAATTAAATTCCAATCTGCATTTCCTGAATAACCTTGTTTTACTGTTCGTGGATGAAATGTTATCATTTGGATTCCTTCTTCTTCTGCGGTTTTTGCAATATCTTTGAATAGATAACGACTGTCAGATGTTACTCCTGCTCGCATTTTTAACGTAACAGGTTTACTTACTGCATTAACTAAAGTTTGAAAAATTTTCTTTGTCAAACTTGATTGTTGTAAAAGAGCACCTCCTGCCATTTGTTGTGTAATATGAGGTGCAGGACATCCCATATTGTAATCAATGATATCAAAAAACGGCTCGACAATTTGAGCTGCTATCTTTAAGGAATTCAAATCAGATCCAAATAATTGAATTGATAATGGTCTTTCTCTTTCTGAAAATTCTAAAAATTCAGTAATTTCTTTTTGCTGGTTTTGTAGTTGTTTTTCTTTTGCAATAATACTATGAATATTGGTAAATTCAGTTACAACTAGTCCCGCACCCATTTGTTTACATAACAATCGCAATGCAGGATCACTTACACCAGCCATTGGAGCTAAAAACGCTTTACTAGAAAAATTTGGTAATTTTGAATTCATAGTTATTGATTATTAAAACCCATTTTAATTTGCATCTAAGCAAAAAAATGGAATTTTCATAAAACTAGTTTGGTGAAAAGTGATTATGGATCTGGGCAACCATCTTGGTCTCTATCGCCATCATAATCTTCAGGCTCTAATGGACACATGTCTTCATCATTTAGGACTCCATCCAGATCATCATCATGAGCAAATCTTGATTGTTCTGGAACTACATCAGGACAACCGTCTTTATCTTGGTATTTGTTCCAAGTTTCAGGCGAGGTTGGACATGAATCTGCAGCATCAGGAATTCCATCTTGATCGGCGTCATGAATGCCAGTTCCTTCAGATTGACCCGAGGGTATTACATCAGGACATCCATCCCAATCCAAGTATCCATTATAGTTTTCAGGTTCAGTTTTACATTGATCTTTTAGATCAAAAATTCCATCGCCGTCAAAGTCAGGGAATTCATAGGTAGTTACTGATGTTGATACAGAATCAGGACATCCATCTTCGTCTTGGTATTTGTTATAAGATTCTGCTTGAGTTGGACATGAATCTAGATAATCAAGTATACCGTCTTGATCAGAATCAATTGAAGATTTGAAATTGTCAGGACATCCATCGCCATCAGCAATTCCATTGTAAGTTTCTGGTTGTGAAGGGCACAAGTCTAGTAGGTCAATTATTCCATCGCCGTCAGAATCTGGAATGGTTTTGTCTCCAGCAACATAATCAGGGCAACCGTCTTCATCTTGGTATTTGTTCCAAGTTTCTTTGGCGTTAGGACACTGATCTAAATTATCAGGAATGCCATCAAAGTCTACATCTGCTGAATATTCATATCCAACAATATCAGGACAGCCGTCTTCATCTTGGAATCCGTTGTATCTTTCACCAACTGTTGGACATAGATCTTGGAAATCAGGGATTCCATCAGAATCAGTATCTAATAATTCACCAAGAGTTACTCCTGGAACATCAGGACATCCATCCCGATCAAGATAGTTGTTATAATTTTCAGCTTCATCAATACATTGGTCCCATCTGTCTTCAATTCCATCACCGTCAGAGTCTGGGAATGTATAACTGGTAATGGATTCACTTACAGAATCAGGGCAACCGTCTTCATCTTGGTATTTGTTATAGGTTTCAGCTACACTTGGACATTCATCTACCACGTCTAGAATTCCATCACGATCTATGTCATAAAGAATCTTAAATTTATCAGGACAGCCATCCCAATCAAGATAATCATTATAGGTTTCAGCTTGATTTGGACATAGATCTAAAACATCTGTAATTCCATCACCGTCAGAGTCTGGGGCACCTTTTGTATCTAAAACATAATCAGGGCAACCGTCATCGTCTTGGTATTTGTTCCAAGTTTCTTTGGCGTTAGGACATTGATCATTACTATCTAAAATGCCATCAAAGTCAGCATCAGCAAGTAATGAAGTATAATCTACTATGTCAGGACATCCATCAGAATCTTGGAATCCGTTGTATCTCTCACCAACTGTTGGACATTGGTCAACATCATCAGGGATTCCATCATAATCAGTATCAATCAATGAGCCAAGAGTTACTCCTGGAACATCAGGACAGCCATCCCAATCAAGGTAGTTGTTATAGTTTTCAGCTTCACTAATACATTGATCCCATCTGTCTTCAATTCCATCACCGTCAGAGTCTGGGAATGTATAACGGGTAATGGATTCACTTACAGAATCAGGGCAACCGTCTTCATCTTGGTATTTGTTATAGGTTTCACTTACTGTTGGACATAGATCAAGTGAATTAGGAATTCCATCCTGATCAGAATCATATGGGAACAGGTAATCATCAGGACAGCCATCCTGATCCATTATACCATTGTATGTTTCAGGTTGACCAGGACACAAGTCTAAATTATCAATAATTCCATCACCGTCAGAATCTGGTGTTGTTTTTGTATCTGCAATATAATCAGGACAACCGTCATCGTCTAAAAATTTGTTATAAGTTTCTCTACTAAATGGACATAAATCTACATTGTCAGGTACTCCATCAAAGTCAGTGTCACCAGTAGAAACAAAATTAATAGTGTCAGGACAACCGTCATCGTCTTCAAACTTGTTAAAGTTTTCACGTTCTGTAGGACATTGATCTACCGAATCTGGAATAGAATCATAATCAGAATCAGCTAAACCACTAGAAGTAAAACCAGGAGTATCCGCACATCCATCCCAATCAAGATAGTTGTTATAATTTTCAGCTTCATCAATACATTGATCCCATCTGTCTTCAATTCCATCACCGTCAGAGTCTGGGAATGTATAACTGGTAACAGACCTGCTTACAGAGTCAGGACAGCCATCAGAATCTTGGAATTTGTTATAGGTTTCTTGTTCATATACACAAGAATCCACCAAGTCTGGAATTCCATCCTGATCAGAATCTCTTACAGGAATATAATCATCAGGACAACCATCCTGATCCATTATACCGTTGAATGTTTCTGGTTGATTAGGACACGAGTCCAAATTATCAATAAAGCCGTCACCATCAGTATCTGGTGCTCCTCCAGGACTAGTACCAGGAACAGTATCAGGACAACCGTCTTCGTCTTGATATCTATTCCATGATTCTTTTACAGTTGGACAAGAATCCAAATGATCTTGAATTCCATCCATGTCAGCATCATACCATGGAACAAAGTTTGATGGACAGCCATCAATTGCTCCCTCAAAGTCTTCTTTTACAAAAGGACATTGATCAACTTCATCTGGAATAGTATCATTATCAATATCAGCTTCCGCTGCATAAGTGAGACCTGGAATTGTACTTATAGTAAAAACTAGAAGTAATAGAAATCCCAGTAAGTAATATTTTCTCATACTCTCCGAACAAAATTGTTTAAACGTCTTTATTAAACGTCACGGTAAAATTTAGTTTGTAAATCAGAGTTTGCCAAACATTTTGGATACTAATAATATTGGAATAATGAGGAAATGGTTTTTGAAAAATTATTAATTATGGATCAGGGCAACCATCGTGATCTCTGTCGCCATCATAATCTTCAGGGTCAGCAGGACATTGATCCGCATCATTTATGATTCCATCCAAATCTAAATCATGTTTGTATCATGAATGTCCTGGAAAGATATCAGGACAGCCATCAGAATCTTCATATTTATTCCAAGTTTCTGGCTCTGCTGGACAAAGGTCATCTTGATCATAGATTCCATCTCCATCAGAATCAAAGTTTGTTGTTTCAACTGTAGGAACTGTGTCAGGACAGCCATCATAGTCTACGTATCTATTCCATGTTTCAGCCTCAGTTGGACACATATCCATCGCATCACTAACCCCATCACCATCTGCATCAGGTAGTGGTGTTGAGTCAGGACAACCGTCAGTGTCTAAAATACCATTGAATGTTTCAGGCTCAAACGGACATACATCAAATCCATCTGAAATGCCATCGCCATCAGAATCTAATGCTTTTGAAGAGTCAACTGAATCAGGACAGCCGTCATCGTCTTGGAATTTGTTGTAAGTTTCAGCAATAAGTGGACATGCATCTATAGCATCTGGTAAACCATCTTGATCAGAATCATAAGGAAGAATATAATCATCTGGACATCCATCTCTGTCTAAAATTCCGTTAAATGTTTCAGCTTGTGTAGGACAGATATCTAATACATCTATTATTCCATCACCATCAGTATCTGGTGCTCCTCCAAGACTAGTGCTAGGAACAGAATCAGGACAACCGTCATCGTCTTGGAATTTGTTGTAAGTTTCTGCTTGTGCTGGACAAGAGTCTAGTGAATCAACTATTCCATCAAAATCAGAATCTCTGTCTATTATATAAGGTGGAATATCAGGACAGCCATCATCGTCTTGATATCCGTTGTATCTTTCTGGTTCTAGTGGACATGCATCCATAGAGTCTGGAATGTTATCAAGATCTGCATCAATTTGAGTTACATCATCAGGACATCCATCATAGTCTTGATATCTGTTCCATGTTTCTGGCTGAGATGGACACATATCTTTAATGTCAGCAACACCATCACCATCTGCATCAGGTAGTGGTGTTGAATCAGGACAACCGTCAGAATCTTCAAATCCGTTAAACGTTTCCGGTTGTAAGGCACATTTATCTAAAATATCTTCTATACCATCACCATCAGCGTCAAAGACTATGGAAGTAACAACAGAGTCAGGACATCCATCGGTGTCTTGGAATTTGTTGTAAGTCTCTGTTTGAAGTGGACAAGCATCAAATTCATCTGAAATTCCATCTCTGTCGGCATCTAGTGAGCGAGTTTGATCAGGGCAACCGTCTCTATCTAGAACACCGTTGAATGTTTCAGGTTGTGTTGGACACGAGTCCAAATTATCTATAATTCCATCACCATCAGTATCTGGTGCTCCTTTATCATCTGAAACATAATCAGGACAGCCGTCATCGTCTTGGAAAAAGTTGTAAGTTTCTCTAACATTTGGACATTGATCCAACCTATCTAAGATTCCGTCTCTATCAGAATCTCTGTCTATTAGATAAGGTGGAATGTCAGGACAGCCGTCATCGTCTTGGTATCCGTTGTATCTTTCTGGTTCTAGTGGACATGCATCAATATTATCTGCAATATTATCAGAGTCTGCATCAATTCCTTCAGAGGTATCTGGACAGCCATCATTGTCTTGGTATCTATTCCATGTTTCTGGTTCGGTAGGACACATATCATTACCATCAGGAACTCCGTCAGCATCTAAGTCTGGTAATGGTACAGTATCAGGACAACCATCAGAATCATTATAACCATTAAAAGTTTCAGGTGCTAATGCACATTTATCATAAATATCTGGAATTCCATCACCATCTGCGTCAGACAAGCCAGAAGTTGCTACAGAATCAGGGCAACCGTCTTCATCTTGGAATTTGTTGTAAGTCTCTGCTTGAAGTGGACAAGCATCAAATTCATTTGCAATTCCATCTCTATCAGTATCTCTTGATGTTATATCATCAGGACAACCATCGCTATCTAGTACGCCATTAAATGTTTCAGGTATTGTTGGACAAATATCTACAAAGTCGTTAATTCCATCACCATCAGTATCTGGTGTTCCTTTGGTATCTACAACATAATCAGGGCAACCGTCATCGTCTTGGTATTTGTTGTAAGTTTCTTTAGCGTTAGGACATAGGTCTACGCTATCACTAATTCCATCTTGATCAGAATCTCTGTCTACTAGATAAGGTGGAATATCAGGACAACCGTCTTCATCTTGGTATCCGTTATATCTTTCTGGTTCTAGTGGACATGCATCATCAATGTCTTTGATTGCATCATCATCAAAATCATTTAAACTTCCTGCAAAGTTTGGTAATGAGTCAGGACAGCCGTCATAATCTGCAAATCTGTTAAAAGTTTCAGGTTCGTTTGGACATGTATCAAATTTATCATCTATTCCATCTCCATCAGTGTCTACAAAAATAGAATCGCTAATTGTATCAGGACAGCCATCAGAATCATTATAACCATTAAAAGTTTCAGGCTCGAAAACACAGAAATCAAATCTATCCTCAATTGTATCATTGTCAGAATCTACAAATGAAACATCATCAACTGAATCAGGACAGCCGTCTTCATCTTGGAATTTATTGTAAATCTCTGCACTTAGTGGACAAGAATCAGCTGCATCAGGTATTCCATCTTGATCGGTGTCTGTTGAATAAGTTAATCCATCGGGACAGCCGTCTCTATCTAGAACACCGTTGAATGTTTCAGGTTGTGTTGGACACAAGTCTACATAATCTATAAATCCATCACCATCAGTATCTGGTGCTCCTCCAGGACCAGTACCAGGAGCAGAATCAGGACAGCCATCTTCATCTTGGAATTTGTTGTAAGTTTCTCGAACGTTTGGACAAGCATCAATATGGTCTTCTATTCCATCAAAATCTTTGTCATACCATGGAACAAAGTTTGATGGACAGCCATCAATTGCACCTTCATAGTCTTCTTGAAGATTTGGACAGCTATCATCTTCATCATTAACACCATCATTATCCAAGTCAGGTTCTGCATAGGCTGTTAATGTGGGAATGATTGCTAAAGTCGAAATAAGCAAAAAGATGAAACTCAAAGTACGTTTTATATTCAATGTTAAAAAATATCTTCACGATCCGGTTATTAAACCTCACTCTAAAAATTTTCAGACTAAGTGGATTTTTGACAAAATTCATTTGGTATGTAAATTTCTGCGATCAGTTTAAGTAAATCATTCTAAGACTAATCGCATGAGCTGTTCTGGTGAAACTGTTGAAGAAGAAAATGAGCTAATCCAGATTCGCCCAAGAATTGTACAGCAACTAAAAAAAGCAAAGTATGGAGTATCAGATCATTCTACTGTAGGTTTGTGTCACTGGACAAAAAAATCTTTCAAAAATGAAGGTGTATGTTACAAACATCAATTCTATGGAATTTCAACTCATAGATGTATGGAGTTTTCTCCTGCAGGTATGCACTGTGAAAATCGATGTGTCTATTGTTGGAGACCTATGGAGTTTTATGATTCTTTGAGGATGGAACCAGAAAGAGTTGCGGAACCAGAAGAAATTCTTTCAAAGTTAATGGAGGAAAGAAGAAAATTAATCATGGGTTTTTATGGAAATCCAAATAACGACATGCAAAAACTAGACGAATCACTTATTCCAAATCATTATGCAATATCACTTTCAGGAGAACCAACAATGTATCCTAAATTACCTGAACTCATAAAATATCTAAAATCATTAAAAGAGACAAAATCAATTTTTCTAGTTACTAACGGTCAAGAACCAGATATGATTCAACGACTTCAAGATGAAGATGCACTTCCAACCCAACTATATCTTTCGACAAATGCCTCAGATATTGAATCTTTTATGAGAATTAACCGACCAAAATACAAAGATTCGTGGGAGAGGTGGAATACTACTTTACATATGCTAAAAGATCTTGACACCCGTACTGTACTAAGAATTACTCTAATTCGAGATTATAATACTCATGTAGATATGATTCCATCTTTTGCTTCAATGATAAAAGAATCAAGTGCTAATTTTATTGAGATTAAATCGTATATGCATATAGGTCGTTCAACGAACAGACTTGAACGTGAAAATATGCTTGAGGTAGATGAAGTTCGTTTTATAGCAAAAGAAATGGCAGAGCAGAGTGAAATATTTTCTATTATGGATGAAAGTTATATTTCAAGAATTGTAGTATTACAAAACAAGGAACGATTTATTGATCGTATTATTCCTGCATACGCAGAAACCAACTAGAAAAATTTTTCAAAGCTTTGTATCTGTGGGAAATTGTATTTTTTTCAATTAATTCTGCAAAAGTTTTTTTCTTTCCGGTAGGGATAAAAATTGGATCATATCCCCAACCTTTTCCTTTAGATAATTTTGAAATTTTTCCTTCCAGACTCGCTTTGAACAAAATCGAACCATTATGTTTATCATGATAACCAATTACTGATTGGAATACTGCTTTTCTATTATTGGATACAAGTTTCAGAATTCCATTGTTCCCAATTGTTTTAAAAACAAAAGATGAAAATGGACCAGGAAATCCTTTTAGTGATTCAATAAAAATTCCATCGTCTTCAATAATTACAGGTTTCTTACATTGTACAAATGCATTTTGAACTTTTTTTAGTGCAATTTTATTTAGAGAGTTAGACTGTATCTCTTCTAAATTACATTGGAAAAAACCAACTCTTATGCCAAAATTCCCCAAAATTTTTTTTGCTTCAGTGTATTTGTGACGATTTGAGGATGCAAAAAAAACATCATACAACTGTTGCATATCGACCTCTACTCTCAATAAGTGAAACAAGATTTAGAATTTTTAAAAACTGCCTTTCTTCAATCTCTGCTTTGTAACCTGATAAGAAATTTTTCCAGCTTTTTTCCAGTATTGAGGCATGAGCACTGTTTAAGATTTCTTTGAATAATCTCAAATCTATAGCATGATCTTCAGGTTTTTGTGTTCTAAGTGCCAAACCAAAATCAATGACAAAAATTTTTCTTTTGACTAGAATAAAATTAGATGTTGTTAAATCACCATGCATTATTCCATTTTTGTGCATGGTCCCGACCATATGACCGATTTCTTTACATTGTTTTATAATTTGAGAATCAGAAAGTTCGTTAACAGTGGTTCCATGAAGATATTGCATCAAAATTATGCATTTGTTGGTATTAACAAGATAAACTAAAGGTGATGATACACCAAAAGATTTTACTTCAGAAATTATTCGTGATTCTCTAATAGTTCTTTGTTTTCTAATTCTACTATCTAATTGAGAATTACGATAATCTTTTTGTTTTCTTTCCTTGAGAATAGCCTTTTGGTTATTCCATTGTGTAAGAAAAATATCGCCTTCAGCCCCTTTTTTGATTAATTTCATTAAAATTATATCCAGAATGAAACGGATTAAAATCTAATCATGGAAAAGGGTGAAAAAAGGCTAAAGCAGGAAGATTGTAATGAAGATTCTCTGGGTTCAGGAATTCTTACTCTTACAAATAAAAGATTAGCTTTTGATAAAACGACAGCAAGAATAGCAGATTTTACAAAACATTTTGGAGACACAATTATTGATGTTCCCCTCAATGATATTGTAAAAGTTTGGAAAGAAGGAATCTTTCTGAAGAAAATTTGTTTTACTGGAAAAATAAATGAGGAAGAAAAAACATTCAAGTTTGGAGTTTTTGGAACAGGTGGCTGGTTAAACGCTATTGAGGATGCAATTGAAGATTTTAAGAATCAATAAAGAATATCTACAGTATCTAATCGCCAAGATTGTCTAACAAATGTGTTTTCTAAACTAGTTCCTTGTTTTACAGATGAGTCAAGCATACCAATACAAGCTATTTGAGATCCACAATCACCTGCAAACTTTTGTGGTGAAATAAAGAATTTGCATTTTTGTCTATTGCATACGCTTTGCAACATTTCGGAAAGTCTTTTGTTTGCAGCAACACCACCAACAATAAGCAGTTCTTTTTTGTTTGTAAATGCAAGTGCTCTTTCCACAGCTTCACATATCATTGCAAAAGCAGTTTCTTGTAATGAATAACAAGCATTTTCTTTTCCTTGTGGAATGATTGCTTTTGTTGCAGAAAGTAAACCCGAAAACGATACATCATTTCCTTTAACAGAATATGGTAATGAGATATAATTATTTGATTGGTTAGCTAGCTCTTCAATTTGCATTCCACATGGTGAACCAAAACCAAGTGCTCTTCCAAACTGATCTAAAAGTTGTCCTAAAGTTATGTCAAGAGTTTCTCCAAAAACTCGCCATTTACTATTTGCGTAAGCAAGTAACATAGTATGTCCTCCTGAAACAAGAAGAACAAAAGGATTCTTGGCTCCTGTTAACATTTTTCCTAATTCTATATGACCAATTGCATGATTTACTGGATAGATTGGAATATCATAATACGAAGCCAATGATCTTGCAACAACAGCACCAACTCTCAAACAAGGACCAAGTCCAGGACCAGCAGCATATGCAACTATGTCAAGATCATGAATTTGAATATTAGCGGTTTGCAAACTCTCTGTAAGAATTGAAGAACTATTTTCAACGTGATGTCGTGAGGCTTCTCTAGGATGTATTCCTTCACCTTCGGGAGGACGATAAATTTTCCTCACATCAGAAAGTATCTTCGTCTTTGTTCCCTTTTTTTCTAGTACAGCACACGAAAATGTATGTGCAGTACTCTCTACACCTAAACACAGCATTTTATCCCCTACTCATACTTGAAATTATTTTGATAACATCTCCATTTTTTAGTTTATGTTCTGCTCCTATTCGTTGTTTGGTCTTACAATCAATTGCGTGCAAGAAGCCTTTTGCAATATCAGCATGGATGGTTTCTGCAAGATCTTTTGCAGTTGAATCTTCAGTTAGAAGTTTAGCATCAGGAAAAACTTCCCCATCCTTGTTTGAAAATTTTGTTTCATCCTCCACAGGATAAACTACAATCAATTTTAAGACATCAAAAACAACAGCGTTTAACACTGCCTGAATTCCCGTAGTTTTAATCTTGGAAAATACTGAATTTACTAATTCAAGTGCCTTTTTTTGTTGGGAAGAGATTTGAGTATCATCTTTTATTGAGAAATGATCATTTCCTGGAATGTAATCTACTAAACTGGATTTGGATGCTTTTCTCAAAAGTAGTTCGGTTTCTGCACTACATGGAATAGCTTTTGTGTCTTTAATTTTATTAATAATCTCTAAATCCTTACAAAGATCTGCTTTATTTGCTGCAATTAGAATTGGTTTTGTTTGCTTTCTGAGTTCCTTGACAAAAATTTCAATATCAGAATTGTCCCATTCTGTAAGTTTTTTTGTTAGTAAATCTAATTTTTGTAAAACATTTTGAATTTCATAATCTTTTACACCTAAGCCGCTAAAGCGTCTTGCAATACCATCAACTAGTTTTACAGTTTTTTGTTCAATCTCTTTTATTAGTTTCTGCCATTCACGTTCTAAGATTTGTTCAAACCACTTATCAAATTCTTCTTGAACAAATTCAACGTCTTCAAGAGGATCATGAGAACCAATTGGAACAGGTTGACCTTGAATATCTGTTGAACCTGCAATATCTACAACATGAATTAGTACTTCTGCTTGTCGCGCATCATCTAAGAATTGATTGCCAAGTCCTTTTCCTTGGTGGGCACCAGGAACTAAACCAGCAATATCAATCAGTTTTATCGGAATAAACCTGGTTCCATTTACACATAATTGGTTTTGATGAGATACATCAAAATGTTTGCATGCACAATCAGTTTTAACATAAGCTACCCCTACATTTGGTTCAATAGTAGTAAATGGAAAGTTTCCAATTTGAACAGGGGTTTCAGTTGCAGCTGAAAAAAAAGTCGACTTGCCAACATTTGTTTTTCCTAATAGACCAATTTGCATACTCAACAACAGCGTAATTCTACATATTAGTATTACAGAAATCATTTAATGCAATTCAGTTTGAATTAAAATCATGTCAATAGTAATTACTGGAAATCCAGGAGTTGGAAAACACACAATTGCAAAGAAGATTTACAAAATATTGAATTATGAAATTTTAGATATTAACAAAATTGCACTAGATTCAGGCGTATATGAAAAGAATGAAGATAGCATTGATGTTGACGTATCGAAATTAAAAAAAAATCTAAAGAATAAGATAACTAAAAAAACCCTAATTGTAGGACATCTAGCTCCTTACGTTTTAACAAAATCACAGGTAAAAAAAGTAATAGTTCTACGTAAGAGTCCATATAAGCTTATTTCAATTTATAAAAAAAGAAAATATCCTATAGAAAAAATCAAGGAGAATTTAGAAAGTGAGATTTTAGGAATTATTGCTCATGATGCAATTAAAAAATTTGGTAAATCAAAAACTTACCAAATAGATTCTACTTCCGATTCATCCTCAAAGACTACAAAAAAGATTTGTGATGTTTTAGATAAGAAAATCAAAAGTGATGAGGTAGACTGGCTTTCACATATATCAAAAAAGAATGACCTTAGAAAATTCTTTTCCTACTGATTTAATAATGTACCACATTACGATATTCTAAAATGTTTGAAATACTCAAAACTGATCTTTCTGGACGTATCGGAGTTTTACATACGAATCATGGAAAAGTAGAAACTCCAGCATTTGTTCCTGTAATACATCCTGTAAAGCAAACAATATCTGCAAAAAAAATTCGAGATATTGGTTTTGATTTAGTAATTACAAATGCATACATTACAAGAAATTCTTATGGAAATGAAGCAATAGATAGAGGAATTCATGACATCATTAACTTTGATGGAGCAGTCATGACAGATTCAGGGGGTTATCAAGTGCTAGAATATGGTGGTGTAAAAGTTTCTGCTCAAGAGATGGCAGACTTTGAAACAAAAATCAAAGCGGATTTTGCAATTCCTCTTGATAAGCCAACAGGTTTTGGTTTACCAAAAAAGAAAGCAAAGTCGTATGTAGAACACACTTTAAAAATTTCAAAGCAAACATTACAACATAGAAAATTTAATGGACAGATTTGGTTAGGTCCTATTCAAGGTGGAGAACATGATGAGCTGGTTAGACGATCAACAAAGTCTTTACTTGATTATGGATTTCAAATGCTTGCTTTAGGTAGTCCTGTTGAATTTATGGTATCATATGAATACAGATTATTAGCAAAAATGATAATTAATGTAAAAAAGCAGATGCCGCCTTCTGTTCCCTTGCATCTTTTTGGTGCAGGTCATCCTTTAACAATTCCATTTGCAGTTGCCTTAGGTTGTGATACTTTTGATTCTGCATCCTATATGCTGTATGCAAAGCAGCAAAGATACATCACAGAAGATAGAACTCGTCATTTATCTGAAATATCATATTTTTCTTGTAATTGTGAGGTTTGCTCTAAATTTACTCCAAAAGAATTAGTCTCTATGAATTCTGAAGAAAAAATCAACAAAATTGCACTTCATAATCTCTTTGCAATAAAATCTGAAGTTGATAGAGTAAAAGAATCAATTCTAGAAGGAAGGCTATGGGAATATGTCATGAAAAAGTTAAGAGCACATCCAAAACTCTACGAAGCAAAAGATGTCTTTGTGAATAACTCAGAGGATTTTATCAAATATACCCCTAGATTCAAAGAAAAGGCCATTTTTCTATTCTCAGCTGACGATCAATTTAGGCCCGAAGTATTAACATATCATAATTTGGTGAGGAAGTTTAGAACTAAGAAAAAAACGTTAGTAATTTCAAAAGAAACATCGCTTAAACCATCCTACTTATCGATTGAACATTCAAAGATAAGAGAAAAATTCAAAGATCCTGATTCAGTGCAATTTTGTCATTATAATCCATTTCTAGGATTAATTCCTCTTGAGATATCAGATGTTTTTCCTGCATCACATTATGTAATGAGTAAAATGAAATTTGAACCAAGTGGATTTCCAGTTTTTGGAAAAACATGGAAAATCTTTTTTGAGAAAAATAATTTTACAGATCTTTATATTGACAAAAATGAAACTTTTCTAAAATTTTTTACAAAATCATTACCAAGGCAGCTTAAGAAAAAATCTCTCAAGTAATTAAAAATAAGAAAAAAGAGTGCGAAAAGATACCGACTATAAAGCGGCGTCTTCTGCCCAACCTTTTATGAATACTCCGTTCTTGTGAAGAGGTACAGGTTGTCCTGCAGTGTAATTCATTGGTCTCATCCAGAAGATTGACTTTGTTGGACAAACTCCAATACATGCACCGTCTGAGATGCATCTTTCTGGATAAAATACAAATGCTTTACCTCTCTTCCAGCCTTCAACAGGCTTTACACGAAGTACATCTGGGCCAAGAGTAGTACAGATTTCAACACATAGTGCGCATCCGATACATCTCTGCTCATCAATGTCTGGAAGTATTGCTATTGGCATTACGATTTGATCAGTGGTCAGTTACTATTTAAACCATAATCTAAATCCATAACAGGGTTATAGTATCAAAGTGATCGCATTAGTAAATTTGAAGAAATTGGCTTATTTCTAATCTAAATCCATTAAAACAAGTAAAACTAGGTTTAGAAAATGAAAAAACAAAAGAAAAGAACGTGAATCTCACGTTTACTTCTTTCTCATAGCGTCTACTTGACCAGAGGTAATCCAGTCAAGCAATTCAGCGGATGTTGGATTAAGTTCAGCCTTTTTATCCATGAGGTTCTTCACCCATATCCAGTTTAATTGGTTAAGAAGTGGTTTTTCTTTTTCGTCATCTTTACGAACCTTAGCAACTACTGCTTGGTCCTGTGTTTTAATCCACTCATCATAGCTTCTTCCCATGGAGATCGATCCTTAGCTAACACTAATTAAAGCTTTTGAAGATTGTAAACAATCAGAAATGATCGTTTTGTTGTAATAACGTTTTAAGGTAGAGCTGAAACCAATGGACTCTTGGAAGTAAAGGTTCTCGGAGCAGCAAAAGAAGTAGGGCGATCAGGTTTTTTAGTTAATTGTGATGGTACAAATCTTCTTCTAGATTATGGTGTCCGGTTTGGAAAAAGAGGTACTCCTCCAGATTATCCCGTACATGTAAAACCTAAGGATGTAGACTCTATCATCATAACTCATGCTCACTTGGATCATTCAGGAAATGTTCCTTCTCTTTTTGTCAGTGGAACAACAAATGTTTATGCAACATCTCCAACTTTTGACTTATCTCAATTATTAATAGAGGATATGTTAAAAATCGAGAAGAATTTTCATCCCTTTGACCTTCCCGAAGTCAATAACATGATAAGAAATGCAAAAGAAATAGGATTTAAACAAAAAATTAAGCGTGGAAATGCTACTTTTGAGCTTCGTGAATCAGGACATGTAATAGGTGGCGGTACAGTCCTTGTAGAATCAGGAAAAAAACGGCTTTTCTATACAGGGGATATCAATATCAAAGGCTCTAGGATGTTAAGAGAAGCAGATCTGGATATTGGAGACATTGATTTGCTAATTACTGAAAGCACATATTCACAAACAGAACAGATGCCTAGAAAACAAGCTGAAGAAGGCTTGATTGAATTTGCAAATGAAGTAATGGATAGAAAAGGAGTTTTGTTTGTACCGTCTTTTTCGGTGGAGCGTTCACAAGAAATTGCCTGTGTTTTAAAGGCAGCGAATTTTAAGCATAAAGTGATTATGGATGGAATGGCTCTAAAAGTTAATGAGATTATGCTTAGATATCCAGAATATCTAAGAGATCCAAAAGTTTTTTCAGATTCAATTAATGAAGCAGTCGCAATTCATAATCATAATGAAAGAAAGAAGGCTTTACAAGAATCATGTGTTGTTATTTCTCCAGCAGGAATGTTAGTTGGTGGAAATGCTGTTTACTATCTCCAGGAGCTTGCATTTGATAGTAAAAATGGAATTGCACTTGTCTCTTATCAAGGAGATGGAACTCCTGGAAGAAAACTTTTAGAAACTGGAAAAGTTTCCACGAGAGGAAAAGATATGAGAGTATCGGCGGAGGTAAGACAATTTGAATTTTCAGGTCATTCTGATAGAAATGAACTGTTTGAATTAATTAAGAAAATCAAAGGTGACCCCAAAGTTTTAACGGTCCATGGAGATTTTGAGTCCTGCGATAAATTTGCTGAAGAAATTCATGAAAAATTTGGACTGGATGCACATTCGCCCGAAGTAAACGAAATTATTTCAGTGTGACATGTTAAGTTTAGCCCTCAATATTGATGCAAGTATAAACAGTGGGCAAGTTTTTTTGTGGGAAAAAAATAATGATACTTGGTACGGTATTAATGGAAAAGATGTTCTTGTCATCAATGAAAAAACATTTCAGATTAAATCATCTGGAAAAATATTAGATTTTTTTAGGAAAAAAGACGATCTTGAAAAGATTTTAAATGAAATTAGCAAAGATAAGATAGTCAAATCTGCAATAAATCATTGTAATGGTCTAAGATTATTGCGTCAGGATCCCTTTCAATGTTATATCTCATTTATTGTTTCATCTAATTCTAATATTCAAAACATTAAACAAATGTTAAAGAATCTCTGTAAAAAATTTGGAAAAAAAATAGAATTTGAGAAAAAGGAATTTTTCTTATTTCCTGAACCTGAAATTCTATCAAAAGCATCTAAGCGTGAATTATTAAGGTGTGGTTTAGGATATCGTTCAAGATTTGTTAAAGAAGCAGCTACAGCAGTATCATCTGGGAAGATAAATTTTGAAGAATTAAAGAAGACTGATTATCAGAATGCTAAAAATTCTCTAATTGAGATTTTTGGTATAGGAAATAAAGTAGCAGACTGTATTTTGTTGTTTTCACTTGAAAAACTGGAATCTTTTCCTCTAGATAGATGGATGATAAGAATTTTACAAAAATACTATTCTGATAAATTTCTAATAGAAAGTGAGTCTTTGACTGAAAAAAAATACAATTCTCTTCATGAAGAAATTGTAAATTACTTTGGTCCATATGCAGGATATTCTCAACAGTTTCTTTTCAAGATGGAAAGAGATCTTAATCAAAAGAGATGGTTGTAAACCCTTAAAATAGTAAATAATTTCAAAATTTTTGTGGGCCTGTAGCTCAGCTTGGATAGAGTGTTGGACTTCTAATCCAATGGTCGAGAGATCGAAGCTCTCCGGGCCCGCTTTTCTTTACAAAATTATTTATTTTCATGTAAAGTTTGATTCAGCGTGAAGGATATTGAATTAAAATTACAAAGTAATGAAATTCATCCCAATTCTGAAATTAAAGGAACTATTGTTGTTAATTTTCCTGGAAGATATGATGGAGTAGTGATTAATACACAAATTTTGAATTCTAATGAGCTTATTGTTTACAAATCGTATAATGGAAAAAAAATTTCTAAAAATGTTTCTCGATTGTTTATAAGTAAAGAAAATATGCCAGATAACAAGTCAGAGTTTACTGCTTCAATTGAATTTGAACCAAAGGAAAAACACGAAGTAAAATTTCGTGTTTCTATAATAGAACAACATAAAGAGATTGAAAGCGATATTATTTTTGCTAATTTTTCAGCCTAGAATCTTTGTTTCGTAATGATTAACGTGCCAGTCATCCATGGATGAGGTTCACAGTGATATGCAACTTCGTTAGGTTCAGTAAATAGAAATTCATATTCCTCACCGGGTTTAATAACTCCGGTGGAACCAAATGGGCCACTGTAAGAATCTTCAGCTCTATGATCTGGAGTTACAGTATGTGCAGTATCATCGTTATTAATCCAGATAATATGATTATCTATTCCCAATTGTATGTTAACTAGTTTAGGAACAAAGTTATCTTGTTGGTTTGCACTAGCTGCTCCTGGGATAATATCGATGATAGTTTCTTTGACAGGTTCCAAAATCTCTTCAGCAACTGAAGGTTTTGCAAGAGATTCTGGAAGGTAATAAACTTGGTAGAATGCTAAACTTATCGTTAATCCAATAATCACTGTCATTATTCCAATGCCGTAAGCATGACTTGAGCTAGTTGAACTCAACAGTATGTTTTGGTCTCAGAAAGTGTTATAAATCTTGTTTAGAGTTTTTTAGGATTTTGTAAGATCTGATGTTCCCAAGTTTTGGTCTTTATTCAAGTGTACATCTAAATCAGCCTTAACTTGTGGTGTTGATACTTCAGCGGGTAATTCTTTTGGGGTTTCTTTTGTGTCATCTCCCGAACTTCCTTCTGGTAATTCTCCAGAGGTGGATGTTGTCGAAGATTTCTCTAGTGCTTTTGGTCTTTCTTCTTTGAGAGGAATTGGTGGGGGTGTAGGTACTTTCTTTGCTTCGTTTAATCCCCAACGGTAAATATGGAAGAATCCTGCAAAGACTATCAAGATTAATCCTACAAAGAACAAAGAAATGTTCTTCATTCCAGCTAAAGCGGCATTGTATGCAGCAATGTTAAGGAATACTTGAAATGCAATTAATGCAATAATTACCCAGTTAATCCATTTTTCTGAAAGATTGATGGCAGCTACTTTCTTTGGTCCCTGGTCTTTTGCAATCTTTGCTTTTCTTTCAGCTTCTTTTGCCATGTATATCATCATATAGCTAAATCCAAATCCAAGCGGGACAAGCAGTATCATTACTGAGTATAAGAAGAGTGGATCTATGACTAGTCTTTGTACTAGTGGTAATGTAGTATCAGATGGTATGTAGAATCCCCAGTAGGTTGTAACCATAATTTGTGCGATTCCAGTTATTCCAAATGCAGTAATTAGTGGACGGTCCTTCCAAGAGAATTTTTTGTATCGATCTATGAATGGAATTATCAACAGCGATAGGATAAACAATCCCGGCCATAAAACACCGGTTACAAATTTATCATATTGAGTCCTAAGAAATGCATAAAGTCCTGTCAAATACCATTCAGGTACGGTAATACCAGGGGGTACCGTCGGTTCAAACTTGAAACCCATATCGATAGGAAACACTCCGCCGGTAATTAGAATAGCACCAGAAATTGCCATTACCATTGGTACATCAAATACTAAGAATCTTGGAAAGTGAACTGCCATTAATCCAAGCATTACTAGAGGTAAAATGAACACGTGTTGTGCATAGAATCTTAATACAAAGTCATGAAATCCTGCACCAAACATTGCTTCACGTATCGTTGGTCCAGCTATAGGTATGGAATTTGTCAATGATGCTGCAATACTAATTGCAAGCTCCGCTCGTTCACTAAAGATTACATCGTAACCTGTAAAGGCTTCTAAAATTGTTACAGTTCCAAGAATAACTCCTGTTACCCATAAAATTTCATTTCTAATTTTGTATCTACCACTAAAGAATTGATAGTACATGTGAAGAATTGCTAAAAGTACCATAGCATTTGAGCCATGATAGTGAATGTTTCTAATGTGAAAACCAAATGGTACTTCATCATTGATAAATGCGACACTATCCCATGCTCTAGTAATTATCGGTTCATAATAGAACATCAATAGAGCTCCTGATACTCCTAAAATAACAAAGGTGATGAAAGTTAACATTCCCAAAAATCCGAATGGACTTACAAATCTAGCTGGAAATGAAAATTTGATTGCAGTAAAGATTGTTCTGTCTAATCCATCCCATATCCAATAGATTAAGGCAACAGGCCCTGTACGTCTACTTAACGAGACGGCCATATCCTATTACTCCATTTTGTGAAATCCCCCAAGTTGGAGGAAGTGTCCACAGAAATCCATCAACATCAGCTTCAAAATTTAATTGCGGTAAAGTGTTAGATGGAGGAGCTTGTAATGATGCTGGACCTGCAAATGCTGTTCCTGTAGATGGATCATACATGGAACCATGACATGGACATTCTCCTCTTTTTCTTCCTTCTTCGGGCCAATATTTCCATAAACACCAAAGATGCAGACAGATCATACTGTATGCTCTAAAAGCGCTTACATCTTGTTTCTCTCCACCTAATTCAGATGGTAATCTAATGAATTGCCACTTTCGAAATGCTTCTTCATTTAGAACTGCATCTGCACCTTCAGGATATGTAATTACTTCAGCATGATTAACTGGAAAAGTTTTAACATTTGCTTGGGTACCGTCGGGTAAAATCACTCGAACCTTTTCTAGTGTTGTAGAAGATGGATTTGGCATAAAGTTTCCCCAAGGAACAAATGGCGCAAATGCAAGTCCAGTTCCAGCTGCACCCATTAATTTTAGAAAGTCTCGTCTAGATAAACCGCCACTCTTTTGGCTCCCCTGCTCAGACATTCAAGCTCCGTACTCGCCAAATTGCTTATAAACCTTGTTTCAAGTTTTTGAATAAATTTTCAATTTTTTTGTTAAAGTTTTTTGGATCGCAACTTGATTGATAATTTTTAAATGAATTTAATTTTCATTAAATGTAGATTGATTTGGTACTACGTTAATTGAGTCATTATGAAATTGAGAAACAGTGGGCAATCTTTGATAATTTTCGGTTAAATCATTTTTGATTTTATTTTTATTATCCAAATTAGATTCTGTGTGAATTGATGATTCTGACTTGATGGTTTTTTCTTGAGATTCTAATTCAGATATTTTTTCTGCAGCAAGTCCAGTTTTTTCAATAATTATTTGAGATTTGTTTTCTTTAGCACTAATGTTTGTGAATTTTGCAGCAATCGTAATGGGTTCAGTAGTTTGATTTCCTCCAAATAAAGTAGCGTGTGCAAGTAAGCTGTATGTTCCAGTTTGATTAATTGGAACATAAAGAACAGTTGAAGTTGCATCTTTATTTTTTACTGGAAAGAATCCTCCACCTTGACTAAAGGGTGATGGACCCAACCAGTCAGATGAAACCCAGTTCATAAATTCCCCAAAAACTCCTGGAGGCATGTTAGTTTGTGCAATTCTTCCTTGAGGATCAATTACAAATACAGAAAGATTTGTGTCATCATTTTCCCATGAAATTTCTATTGCACCAGTATTAATGGTGGGATCTGTTATATCAAAATAATATTGACGCCAATCACCGGCCATATATCTATTAGTCATGTCGAATGCTCCTTTTACAAATCCATTTCCATAGATTACATCATCACTTTGCTTTCCAGCAATTAAGATCAGAGAATCTTGTTGGTTGATTTTTTTCTTAATTGCAAACGTTACAGGAGCATTTGCTGTATGTTGCTCACCTTCAAATTTTAAGAATCCTTGATAAACTCCTGTTTGAAGATTTGGTGGCGGTATGATTGTAGCTTTTACTTTAAAGGAACTCTTTGGTGGAATTTCAATTGAATTATTATCAAGCCAGATCATATCCCACTTGTCTTGTTTATAGTAGCTAGCAGATATTGTATAATCCATAGAAGTTGAATTGTTTTTTGTTTCACCAAGCCAATATGAATATCGCGATGGAACTGGATAAATTCCAACTATTGGTGTACCATCAAACATTGTTTTTGGATCAGATACTCGCATTTCTTGAACTGTCCCCCAAGAACCAGCTCTATTTACCATAGAGAGTTCATCACTAGAAATTTTTGTGTCGTTATTGTTATCTAACCAATCATAAAGATATAATGAAGAAATTTTAATGTCGTTTGCAAATACATCGTCAGTTTTATTCATAAAGTGATCAAATGGAAAATTTACATTAAGAACTAAGAGAGACGAATCTTCAGGTATTGGATCTGAATAGTCATAAAACGAAGCCAAGTCTTTATGTTCTTTAACATCACTTAACCGAATAAAATTAGGAGTATATGTTCCTGATTTGTTTAATATTGGATCCTGAATTTGCACTTCAGTTTTTCCGTCAAATTTTGTCTGTTTGATTAGTTTAAGAGATTCTGGTTGAATTTTAATTTCTAGAATTTCATCAGAGGGATTTTCAATTGTAAATATAGTTGTGCTTTTTTCTCCAGGAAATAGATGACCGCCAAACCAATTTGCTTGTGGAAAGTTTTTGTCAGGTAACTTGAATCTATCAACTCCAAATGAACTTGAATTAATTGCATTAATTGGAATATCAAGAATTTTCTTTATGTTAAAGTAAGATTCGTCGTTATGAACAAGAAACATGCCTTCTTCTCCTTTAACAAATTTTATGGCGTCTTCTACATTAACGAGCCCAGAACCTTGTGTTAGTGGATCATTGTAAAGAGTGGTTGCTGTTGACATTAGAATATTTTTGACTCTAAATGCATCATAGTCCTGAGAATTATCGTAGAGACTTTCTAAAAGTAATGCAACACTACCAGAAACTAGGGGTGCTGACATACTAGTACCTCCGAATAATGAAAATGGTTCTCGTTTAGAATCTTTTGTTAGTTTTGTTACAGAAGATGGAGTAAAACTATATGCACCGATACTCATTAAATCAGGTTTAGGATCTCCAATTATACCTGGGCCTCTACTTGAAAAATCAACAACATGATTTGCATGTTCAGTTGTATTTCCAAATCTTGGTTGATCCTTGAATGGACCATAACCTACAAAGACGTTATTTGTAGTTGCACCAACAGAAATTCCAAATGGAGATGAGTTTGGTAATCCCATTGTACCATAACCATGACCAGAATTTCCTGCACTTGTAACCATTGTAAGTCCAGGATAATTTGGATCTAGTGACTGAGGGGTTACTAAAACACTGAGAATTAATGATAAAATATCAAGTCCAGGAGCAGCATTAAGTGTTGGAAAAGTAGATACTCCCCAACTGTTTGAAATAATATCCACACGAGTTGTTCCTTGGAATTCCCATTTAGTTTCCAAATTATCAAATCCTGCAGCCCACAACCACGCATAGACAGAATCGCCAAACCAGAGAGCTTTTACAGGAACTATCTTTGCATCAGGTGCAACTCCTTTGATGGAATATTTTTTTGTATTATTGTAAATGTCGTATTCCTGAATTCCTTTTGATGTAATTGATGCTGCACTAGAAGTTCCATGTCCCAAAAAATCAGTCATTACACCAAAAAATTCTCCATCAGGATCCATTGGAGGTAAAAGAGTGCCGTTAACAGCTTGTAGAATTTCATCAATCTGACTTTTTTTATCTTCTATTACTCCATAAACATCAAGAACGTATGCACCAACTGTTCCTACACTGTAATCATTTATACCATCATCATCAAAATCATAAATTAAAAATTCCTTTCCATCACCTATAATGATAGGATTTTCATCAGTAAAATCAAAATCATAATTTGGTTTTTCTCCTTTTTCTAAATCAAATCTTGTAAAGTCTTCCCATGACGTTGACATATCTGGGATTATTGTATCATAAACTCCAGCAGTATTAGAATCAACGACTAGTACTGGAACAACTTGTAGTCTAGTTTGTGGACCCTGTAAAGCTCCATGGTAAATTACACCTAGATGATAAATTCCGCTTTTTGAAACAATATAATCACGATTGTTATCACCGATCTTCATATCATCATTTAATGTTCCATTAAAGACAACAGTTTGACCAGCTTGTGGGAAAAATGAATTATAAACTGATATGATTGTTCCATTTCCTCCTTGATGAATGTTAAGAAAGATACCGCTCCTGGTTTTGTATACAGATGAAGTAATGTTTTCAGGAATTATTTTTGTATAGTTTCTAATAATTTCGTTTTCATCAATATTAGCTATGAAAGTAGCATTAGTTAGAACAATTCCTTGTCCATCAGCATCTAGCATTATTGGTTTATTGTTTTTATCCCTAGCGAGAGAATGTTGAACATCTGGATTAGAAAAATCAACTCCCGTATCTACTATAGCAATTTTTATTCCTTTACCTGTGTAATTATATTTCTCACGGACTTGTTCTGAGCGAACAATTTCACCTATTCGAGAAATTTCTGGAATTTCATTGGAAATAGAATGAAAATCAAGTTGAAAATCTTCAATAACATGATAACCTTTGTTTTTTAATTTAAAAACTTCAGATTCTGGAAAAGTTCCTACAGAAAAAAAACCATTGTTTGATGTTATTGAATAAATTGTATTACTTGTTTTGCCACTAAATAGTTGAGGAATGCCATTTCCTAATATTAGATATCTTTTGATTATGTTTTCTTTTTCAAAATATGACGGTGGTAACTGTAGTATTCCTGAATCTGGTATATTTTGTTCAGATGATAAAAGGGTATTTTGTTGTACTAAATCCCCACCCATAAAACCATGAGCCGGAAAAAGAAGTATTGTCCCAAATAATATTACAGAAAAAATTGCCATCTTGGGCATGATTCAAAAAAGTGCTTGTTGATTATTATAGATTAGCTTATCTCCTTCTTGCAATTATTACTATTTGTAGTGCAACAATAATTCCTATTGATGCTACTATTGGAAAGAAGAGTGAATTTAATTGAACAGATGCTTCTTCGATGTTTGTAACTGATGTTGACATTGATGTTACACTTGAATCAATGTTACTACTTGATTTTTCCAATGTAGAACCAAAATCATCAATTTCAGATTTTAGTCGATCTAACTCACCAGAGGTTTCATCCAAAATTGAATTCAGTTTAATGATCTGTTCAGAAATTCCTCGAATATCCTGGCTCATTATTGTTGTAGCAGAAGAACCATGAGAAACTGTACCTTGATGAAATGTTACTACATGAAAAACATATGTTCCAAGTAATCTTGGGGTGTAGTCAACAAAATAAAGGCCCTGATGAAGAGTTTGAAATGATTTTGATAGGCTTTCTACTTCACCAGTTGGAAGATGAACGTGGGTAGTTTCTAATAGCTTTTCAGGATCACCTCCAATTAGCAACCCATCACTAGTAGTTTGCACAAAAACTCTAAGAGGAGAATTTACAGCAGCGGCATCTGGTGCAAAGACAAGTGTATTTATTTGTCTATCAACTGGAACATCGACAAGCTCAGAAGTTGATGTAAACTTTAGATCAATTCTTTGAGAAAATCCAGCTTGTTCAGTACTTATTGCTTCAATGGTGTATGTTCCATATGGAAAACTAGTAGATGATGTTGGCCATGTTAATAGAACATGATTAAATGAACCGTCATCAGAAGTTGTAATTTGATCAAACTTTGTAATGGAACCGTCAGGTGCAAATAATCTAATTATTATATTTTCTCCAGGAATTGCATTTCCATAGACAAAAAGTGGTTCCCTGTCTGTGTAGACTTTAGAATTTGTAAACAATGAAAGCTCTTCGGCAAAAGTTGTTGGAAGTATCAAAACCGAAATTAACAAAAAAATTATTCCAAGAATTAGTTTCAATTTAATTAATTCTTTTTAAACCTCATACATATTACTTCTGGAAAAATGATCTTGTTTTGATTAGTATTTTTTAGATAACTACCGTTAGGTTTGTATTCAAAAAAAGAAAAAAGGGGAAATGTGAATTTTCTAGTCTTAACTGACAGTTATTGTTACTGATGTTGGTGGTGACAATGCAGTTGGATTATCTACTGACTCCCAGACAAACACAGTTGCTGTGTATGATCCGGCTGCGTCAGGTATCCAAGACAATGCTGGGCTAAATGATTGTCCAGCACTCAGTGAACCTGTAATCCATGCAAGTGAAACTGTTACACCGTTTCCATCCTGAACCTGTACCAAATATGCAAATGTTTGCTCTCTATCTTGGCCGTTTGCTAGATCAGCGGTAATCTGTACCTGTTGGTCTACGGATACACTACCAAGTGCATTTCCGAAGGCGTCAACAATTCTTGCGTTAGCAGCGGGTGCTCGCTCAAGAGGTGGTACGACTGTACCGATGATTGAAGTGCCAGTAATATCGAGTTCATCAGCAGTTGTGTATGGGTCAGGTAGAGTATTGTCCTCATATTCAGCGGTGATTGTGTCACCTTCTGAAACTCTGAGTCTGTGACCAACAGATTCAACGGCAGTATTGAAGAACACCGTTCCCTCGAATATTCCAGTTGCCTCATTAGTTTCAGTTACAGTAAGATCAATACCTCCAGCGTCAGAATCAGACCAAACGTTGACATCAAAGTTGTCTACCGCTTCTGGGTTTAGATTCATGTCTGGGTCAACTATACGTACTACGCCTGTTCCGGGTGCTGGATAACTTGCTTCAAGCCATTGGACTTCACCGATGTTCCATCTGATAATTCCAGACATTACTACAGTTTCTGCTTCTTGAGCAAAAGCAAAACCTAGAATCAAAATACTTACAATGACAGATACTACCCAAACGCCCTTCAATGCCATTATTCTATTGCATAAAATTACTTAAAGATGATCAAAAAGTATGAACTTAATCACAGAATTGCCGAACAGTTGAAATCTATGAATTAAGAATTTTCAGAGTTAATGAGTTCGCATCAAATGTTAATCAGACTTTGATTACTCCTTGTTCTACCCAGTACTGAATTCCTTTAACAAAATCATCTTCAGTGATAAGACCATCGGCCCACCAGCCTGCATTATTTTTAATCCAATCAGGAACTTTTTCTTCTGCTGTTTCTGAAGCCTGTTCAGGAAGATCAGGAATGTTTATGATTTTCGCTTTAATCATAAATTGAATTCCACTAACAAAATCAGAGTCACCAATGTTTCCTTCAGACCACCACTTTGCGTTGTTTTTTATCCATCCTGGAACTTGAGGTTTCTCTGTTAAAACAAAAGATCCCAAGATTGCTTTACAATATTTCCCATTTTTGACTTTTAGACATTTTTTTAATTCTTCATAGTACTTAGCTTTGGCATTTTCAAACTCCATTTTTTCTTTTTCAATTTCTTGATTTACTATAGCACTAGATGCTGAAAATGTTTTTAATTTTTGTGGGTTTTTAACTAATTCTTTGGAAAATAATGCGTCTTGAATTTTTATAACATGTTTTAAATCATATTGTGATTCTTGGCCGGTAACATCTATTAGAATAATTTTAAAGTCCAAAATATCTTCATGTAGTGGTATAAATCCAATGTGAAATTGTATCTTGTTTTTTACAAAATAGCTGTAAAGTGTCGTAATTTCAGCAAAATGATCATTGTCGGGGATTTCCACAAGGCCGCCAAAATAAAATTTTGTTTCATCGCCATTACCCGAATAAATTCTAAGGTCCATATCTGTAACTCTTAGATTATTTTTAATTGGAATTTCAATAGTTAGATTAATCCATTCGCCTGTAGTAATAACATGCTGTAAATTGTTAGATTGATCAATTTTTACACCGAATTGATTTTTTTGTATTCCATTAAAGCCATTGGGATAAGTATGTACAATTTGCCAAATCTCTTTATCTAAAATTTCAAGTTCATCGATGTTATAACTCATAATTCCCTTAGCATTCCAAGCATCGAAAGGGTGGAACAAGCTTAAAGCGTGGCCTAATTCATGTTTTATAATACGTTCGATGTTTTTGCCAGTTTGATTTTGATGATTTATGCTATTTAACATCTCTTCAATATCTTCATCCGTCAGGCCTTTGATTTGATCTTCAAAAATTTGAATTAATTCCTTTTGATAATCTGCGGTATAGATAACAATCTCTGGTAATGGCGTGTATTTTTGACTCAATCCAGCTACGCCATGCAATTTATGATCAATTCTTTGAGGCATTTCTTTGAACCAAATATGACCATCACATATTTTTTTATATAAAGTATTAACGTGTACCTTCATATTCCAAACGTCCTTTCCTGTTGTCTCAGTCAGTCTTTCTTTCCATTCTTTAATTGAGATTTTGGCAATTTCGCCATAAGTTAAATTTCCGGTATGTATGCACCAATCAACTCTTGAATCTTGAAAAGTGTTAACCCTTGCACCTGTTAGCGGCTTAAAATCCAAACCATTACTTAGTAGAGAATCATCATAAAGAGCAAAAGCACTTTGGGACGGAATTAACAAGACTAGAAAAATTATAAAGTATTTCATTTCATTTTTCCTGTTTATAGTACCAGAGTTGTTATCATTGGTTTTTTACTGAAAATCCAAACTAAAACGATTAGTTCATCTGAATCATTCTTAATGTCTAAGTGGTACACATTGTTACACACTAGGGTATGAAGATAATTTGCTGGATGTAACATAAAATAACATACGGTTTTTATGATTTACATTTGATACGAACTGTTAACGAATCATTATTTCTGCAATTTCTTTTACTGCATTTTCAGTGGTTTTTGGTTTTAACACAATTGTTTTTGTTTGGTAGGTACTTTTTTCCAATTTCTACGCTTGTCGTAAAACTTAAGATCGATAGTAGGTCATAAACAGATGATGTTTACCATTAAAGTAAAGATGCAACTTCATAACTTGCATTCATTGGGGGCTGACGACTTTTCACGTACCACAATAAGTTTTTGAAAATTAGTATTTCGGGTAATCTTGTATAGATTACCCAACATAAAATAGCTTGAAAAGTGAATTAAACTAGGAATATTTTCTATTAATCAACAGTCCTAACGAATTTATCGACAGAGTAAAAAGACAAAACCCCCTCCAACGCACGAAAAATGCACCATAACTAACATTAACATGTGTTATGATTTGTTGAAATGCTTATTTTTTAGATTAGGTATATAACATTATGATGAAAATATTGATTGTCGATGATAATCAAAACATCACCAACATGTTAACCAAATATTTAAAATTAAAAAATTTTGAAGTGATCGTTGCCAACAGTGGAAGAAATGGCTTGAGCATGATTCAAAGTATTGAGTTCGATACCATATTGTTGGATTTAGCTATGCCAGATTTCAGTGGAATTGATGTTATTGACGCTTTGGAAAAAGATGGAAGGTTAAAGGACAACAAGATAATTCTGTTCACTGCAACATCCATTTCAGATAAAGAAATAGAGGAGCTATTAAAGAAAGAAGGAATTATAGCTTGCCTCAGAAAACCTGTCAAGCTTGACGAACTTGTGAAAGCCATTTCAATATAATAAAAGACGATCAAGATATCTTAGAATACATTAAAAACGATGCGAAATGTCCTTTATACTTATAGTTACAAATTGTTTTCAAGTTCATCGAGTTTAACGCTTAGAGTAGGAAAAGCTAACTAATGTTTTCTGAAAATTCCATAACCAAAAGAGCCGGAGCTACAAAAAGGTGTCGAAAACTACGGCGTCAGTCTATCTTCTTCCCCTGCTTTTCTCAGTGGTTTTGTAACACGTTGATTATTTTGTGCGTAAAAAGACTCAATTATTGACATTAGTTTGTGTGATAATTTTACGGATATATTACTAATGATTGTCTAATTTTAGGTACCTCTAAAAAATTTAATCCTAAGTACGTCGAACAAGTACACTACCACCAAATTTCTTTTTCTCTCCAATCTTAAACTTGATTTTAGAAAGTTCTTCTTTTTCATATTTGCCTCCACCTTCTACTACAAGAATTTGGAACTTTCCACCAATTTTTTCCGCTCTCATATGGCTTTAGATGGAAAAACCCCCGCTCAGGTGTGCGGAATTGAAGTTGAGGGTATGAATAAGTGGATTACTCTCATTCAGAATGCTAGTCAGTATAAAAAGAACTGTTAGTCTTACCTATAATTGTAATTTCATCAAGGACATAATCGTCTTTAAGTACATAGTTCTAATAAGACTACATTAATGTAATAAAATATGTCTCAAAGAACAATACGTCTACTATTTGACCCTACAGTGGAAACAGTACAAGTAATTATGTATAGTATCTACATTGAAGAAATTGAAAACAATCGTATTCTTGGTACGTGTCAAGAATTAGAAAATGTGTTTGTAGATGGAAAAGATGTGGAAGATGTTATGAGACGAATACGTGTTGTGATAGAAGAAAAGTTAGAAGTTATGGGAAAACCAAACAAAAACTTTAATCTACATCAATTAAATATATTATAAGTGACTGATCCAACTCCTCAACAACTTGCAAATTATTTTGAAAAATGTGGATATAAAGTCAATGAAACGGAAAGAGCTTACATTATCTACAAGGACAACAAATATGCTCCACCTATTCTGAAAGAAGATCAAGAAATAAGTGGGACATATCTCAAGAGAATTCTAGGGGTATTTGGAATCTCAATAGAAGAATTTAAACAGGATTATCAAGGGATGACATAGGTGATAATAGAATGACAATTCCACATGAAGAAGTAGATGGTTGGATTAAGGACATGTCATATGTGACAGCAACTCCAAGAACTCTGGAGCCTAGTTATTACAAATTAAAAGATGGAACAATCATCAAAGCGTTGATACATGTAAATCACTTAATCGCTGACCCAAGATCTACTCAGGGTTTTGCAGTTAACTCTATAAACATTGTATCGTGTTATGTTCCAAAAGAAAAACGCACTCCTGCTGCATTTCAACCATATAATCCAGCAGAATTGCAAAGCGGTATCACTGATGACGATATGGAACCAGAACCATTACGAGAAAATTTTAGTGTTTATGATTTGAGTAATGGAATGGTTTTGAGTGTAAAAACTGTAGCTGGACAAATAAGCAAAACTAAATTTTTTACTCCAGATGGTGAGCCTGTTTATCTTGTTAGTACAACTCCTATTGTTAAGGTAAAGAAGAATCAAAAGTAACTCATGTCCCGATAGTTAACACGAAGAAGAACGTCCCTAAGAATTAACAGAACCCTTTTTTATCATACAATTCAATCAATTACCTCTACCTTTTATCATACAATTCAATCAATTACCTCTACCTTTTATCATACAATCAACAGAACAATGAACATTTCACTGAATTACCTTACCTTATTTCATACAAGATCAAAGAACTCTTGGACTTGTTTAGAAATTATATCAATTACTTATGGCTATTAACGATTCTATGGTAAAACAATAGTACGCTTGAATTAGGCATGAATTAAATTACTTTTAAAAAAGAAGAAAATATACTTTTATGACTAAAAGTTAGGCTTTATTAAAATATTAAACTACTGAAGTTCGCGAGCAAATTGAGAAAGATGATAATTGTAATAACATATCAAAACGTGTGGAGGGGTTTGTAATTCCTATCGCTGGTTTTTTACCGAATATTTCTGAGAACTTTCATTACTTCAGAACATTGGCAACCAATCAATTAGAAAAGAAACAATATGTTAGTGCAGCCTCATCATTGTACAATCTCAATAGTTGCCTTGGAGAGGAGTATCTAGTCACAATCAGTACAGCTAGATACAGACAGTTTGTTAAGAGTAAATCAGCTTATCAATGTAATCACTGTACAATGATAATTAAAAAAGTAATCAACAAGGGAGAAGAAAATGAATCTACAAAAGAAAGTGAAGTTCCAACTGAAATTCTAATTTCTGAAGTTAAAGTGTTTGATGTAATTTTACCTTTAATTAATTCAATAATACAAAAAAGTAACATAATGAAAATTTGGATATGTCCAGAATGTAAGAAAGAAAATGAAATGAATAACACTGTACCAATTCTTCCTCAAAATGTAAACCCATATTTTCTAAAAATTGTTTGGGATTGTCCAATTAAGTTATCAGGTATTCAAAATAGACTTGGTTTTAATGAAAATTTTCAATATTGGTTTGACACTTTCCTTCAAGAAATATGCTGGCAAGAAGTATTGTACAGAAAAGAGTATAAAAGACAATATGGATTTGACATGGAAGAATCCGATTTCAAAGATAAAGGTGATCAGAAATGAGAGAACCAATTATCAGAATGGTAGAAAGACCAGAAAGTTCAACAAGTCAAAATAAAAAGCCTACTATCATAAAATGGCATAATGTTTCTATGGTGAGAGGTCACTCTATAAACGCCTGTGTTAATGAGATTATTGAGTTCAATAAAAGACGACAATTTTTGAAAATCAATATAATCGGAATGTCTGGAACTGGCAAGACTACATTAATGCACGTTCTTGCACATCAAATTCATACTGCTTCTGATGTCCCATACGAAGTTAAATTTTTCAATGCTGAACAACTATCAAATTTCAAGGCAACAGTTGAGGGGTTATCTAATTCAAATCAAATTCTTTGTTTTGACGATCTGAGTGGGCTTGTAGATCAGTTTGGTAAAAAAGCATTAGACAGATTGAA
>CAWTZF010000018.1:0-8857 GCA_963920015.1 uncultured Nitrosopumilaceae archaeon
TTTTAGCTATGATGGAAGTGGACACAAAAAATTATCAGGTGGCACTGTTGAGGTTGACCTAGATCCTGTAACTAATACAGGAACCATTCTAGCAGAATGGACCGACAACGACGGAAACCAAATGAGATTAGAGCAAACTAAGTTTGGTGGAGGAAACGAGCTATACATTGGTGAAACCATCGATGGTGTAACCCAGACCAAACTTGATGCAGATCCTGTTGCTATTAATCACTTTGAGCATGGTACAACAACAGCTGGACCTCCCATAGAACCCACACTCTTTGTTTACTTGGCATCATGGGGACCCGCTGAAGTTTGGAAAAACGGACAAAGTCTTGGAACCTTTGAGACCCACATGATGGTAACAGATGGAGCAAGAAATGAGGAAACAGGCAAGATTGTAAAAAGTGATGGTACTACCCCATACTCCCCAATGACTCCAGGCGATTCCAAGGTAAATCACAACACCGCACAATTACACTTGGTTTATCATACTCCTGCTGGCGAAAAGACAAACAACTTTCCACCACCATTTGAAGTGTTTACTCATTTGATGTTTTACGATCTTGATGTACTACCTAATGTTGCTGCCCAAACCCCTGAACCTACTCCAAGTGCAACCAATGCACCAGGTGGAGGAGGTTGTCTAATTGCAACAGCGACCTATGGTTCAGAGCTAGCTCCTCAGGTACAGCAATTGCGAGAGTTACGAGATAATTCCCTACTAAAAACTGATTCTGGTTCTGCGTTCATGAATAAATTTAATGAACTATACTATTCATTTTCTCCCACGATAGCAGACTGGGAACGACAAAGTCCAGTCTTTAAGGAAGTAGTAAAAATGGTAATTACCCCCTTAGTAACATCCCTATCAATTCTAAACTATGTTGATGTTGATTCCGAGGCTGAGGTATTAGGTTACGGCATAAGTCTAATTACGTTAAACATTGGAATGTATTTTGTAGCGCCAGCCTTTGCTATCATGAGAATATCTAGACTCGTCAGATAATTTTGTAATTGAGGATGAATTGATAACTAATTCCTTCATTAAAGTGCGTAATAGTTCCGATAATGCTTATACGTGAATTTGGATATAATCTGGGGATTTCGTTAAATTGTTTTTTGGCAAGTATTAAGCCATGTCCCAACAACTGTTAGCAGATGATATCATCGATTTTCAACAAAAAGAGATGGAAATTGATGTACAGGTGATAAGCAAAAATATTGAGACAATTTTTCAAATTCTTGATGAGTACGAGAAATTGGTTGAAACAAAGTTTACAGCTTAAAGCATCATTGTAGAAGGTTTGGATATAATTTGTGAATTTTATCCATTTTCTTACTATTTTTACCATCAGTTATAGTTGCCTTACACCATGAATCATCAAAAAGAAAAGCTTCTTCCAATCGTTTTGATATTTATCTATAAGTAGAGTAACATTTGGATTTTTTTGTATATTTTAAAATAAAAAAGAAGGAGATGCTAGTTTTTTGGTATACATATTATTAGTATAACAGAAAAAATTACTAGAGTAAATCAAGTCCTAACCAAACTTACTCTAGTTACAATTGTTTTGCCTGACATTGAGATATCAGTTGCTTTCAAAGATTAACCCAATCGGTCGATACGGACTTGCTCTGTAAATGATGCTGTTATTGAACCAGGATCATCTGCTACAATCTGTGCAATTGCACTGGTAAAACTTCCAGCATATACCCTACTGACAGGTACTACTTTGCTTGCAGTGTCCGAAGTTATCATAATCTCACCAGGAGGAAGGTTTTCATTACCCGCATGGACAAAATAGCTTACTTTGTAGACATTTTGTCCTTCAGATACTATCGAGTTCAATTTCATCCAGGAACCATCTTCTCCACTAATCATGACACTCATTGGACTGGTTTTGGTTGATTGTTCTAATATTGATGCCGTGATAGAGTCAGGATCATCTGCTGCAATGCGAAGTTGAACACTAGTATGCGATCCATATCGTACGCTCATAAAGTTAACCTCTTTACTTGCTTTATCAGAAGTTACAAGTAGTTTTCCAGCTTCTAGTGCTATTGAATTTCTTTCATATCCTGCATCTGATGGCCTATCGTCTGCCCATATAGTAAAACCCACATCAAATGAGTTTACTTCATCTTTAATGTGAGTAAAGGTTTTTTCAACCACAACAGCTTCAGCATCACCAATATACGTTGAACTTAATGCAACTGTTAACAGCGGAAGTATAGCTAATAGTCCCAAATATTTTGTTATTTCTTTCATTTATTCACCTCCATATTTCCTATAAGAAGAATTTTCATTTAATCAGATTGCCAGATTATTACCAATTGCAAAGTATTGCAGTGTAATTGGATATAATCTGGGAAATTGACTAAATGCAACTAGAAATCTGGATAAAACTAAAAATGCGAATTATGTAAAATTATACTTGGCGCAAAGAGCTTTCGTTTTAATCCAAGTGGACGAGGATAAATATTAAGGGAAACATGAACTACACCAGTAATGTGAAGCTCAAGGAATTCCAGAGGTTTAACCATAAATCAATTGCAAGCGATAGTGATTATATCTCAATCCTCATCCGATGATATATGATAAACGTACTACTTAACGAAATTTCCAAATTCATTCCAAATGCATTGCAAGACAGTGCATTTGGAGTTTTAATTAATAGGAATCAATTACAAGAGTAATTAGATGATTTGGAGGGAATTTGTTGAGTATTGAAAAGAAAAGTAAAAAAACTCGCACTATCTCTTTTAGAGTTCCAGATAAAATAATTTCTGAAATTGAGAAAGAGGCAAAAACAAAATTAATCTCTACAAATACACTAATCAATCAAATTCTAACACAGTATGTTTCGTGGGATAAATATGAAGATAGAATAAAGATGTTCCGTGTACCAGAAGAAAGTTTACAACATATTTTACTACACCTGGATGAAGTAAGAAGAACCGAGGCAATTGATATCATTTTTAATATTATACGAGATTGGACACTAGTCTCTAAGAAAAAATTTGACATACATACATGTCTAGAAACTCTTGAGACTTACTGTAAAATGACAGGAATTTCCGTAGAGGATCAAGTCAGTGGTGATATTCGTTCTTTCATAATTAGGCATAACTTGGGCCATAATGCTTCTATTCTAATAGAAGGTTTGGTACGCAAAATTTTCTGGGAACTAATAATGCAAAAACCAGATATTGAAATAACTAGAACAACAGTAATTGCAAAGATTCGATCTAATTTTTAATTATTTTTGATTCAATAACAGATTCGAGCTGCTTTTCTGGTTTTTCTAATTTTAACTCATTTTTCTTATTCTGTTTTGTGTTTTCTAAAAGTTTGTAACATCTTTCTATACTTTGAATACACACGATAGAGCTATTATTGATCGCCCTTAGATTGTTTTTCAGATTCTTCATAGTATCAATGGATGCTGTATCTATGTTATGTACGGTCTGAATCCATCCCTCGGTATTCTTTTTTATTATATCTGTCATTATTTGTGGAGCAAAATTTCCAATGTATGGATTCTTGTATGTTTTTTGCATGTCGACATAATGTTGTACTAAATTCAGCCACCCATAAAGAAATTCCGTGTTTACTTCTCCACACATATTAGAAAAACGCTTGCAAAAAGCATCTACTTCTTCTATTCGTCTTGCGTAATTCTCATTTAGTATGTCTGGGAATTTTTGTTCATACGTTTCTCTTTCTTTGCTCATGGTAAGTTTCCATTCTTATTATTATGATAAAAAGTGATGCAATCATTTGCAATAATTTTCATGCAGATAATCGCTTAGCTATTTTAATCGCTTTGATAATCACATAATGGTGTCGCTTACTATTTCTCAAAACAACGAACAAATACTTCAAAAAGCCTCAATAATAAAATCTGGTGTTGAATTTCTGGGAATTATCAATAAGCAGGGTAGGATGCTTAATTTCATAGGTGTACCACCTCATTGGGAGTCAGAAAACAAAAAAGAGATGTTTTACATGAAAATTGCTCTCCGAAGGTCTATGCAAAGTGATTTTGATGACGAACTTGGAGAAGTGAAGTATTGCATCACAGTACGCAATTCTAAAAAATACATTTCAATTCCAACACTAAATTCACTTACCATTCTTGCTATTACAAAAAGTGATTATGATCATGAAGAATTTGTAGTCGATATTATTCAAACACTAAAACATTCGAACGAATTTTTAGGTGAAAAAATCCATAAAGAAGATGAATTTCCAATTGAATGATTATACTTGTACTTGTTCATGTGGTTGTGAAACTCCAACTGATGATTATGTATGTCATAACTGTAAAATAGGAATGTGCAAAGTTGGGATGACACGTCAACATTGACGAAATCAAAAATTGAAAAAAACATCACTAACAAAGATTTTGATGAAAAAATACCTTTAAGCAAATGGCATATTGGCCGAAGAAATTTTCCGTAGAAAAAAACATGTCACATTAGATAACTTAAGAAATTTATTTATGGATGTTTCCAGATTGATACCAAATGCTTTGTCTTGCAATGCATTTGGAATGAATTTGGTAAATCGACTATATTGAATCAAGTCAATATAATATTTAATGAAGAAACTAAAATATCTCGGAATATTGGCAATCCTGCCTCTTCTAACGTTGGCATTGACTACTGACTACATTGGAGAAGCTGATGCAGCAAAAGCAGAAGGAAGTCCAGGTACAGTTTCACCTAAAAGCTATGGTTCTGCAAACAAAGATATCGTTTGTGGTGACAAGCTGTGCTCTGAGCTAAAAGAAAACAGTTCCCAAATAGAGTTAGTACTGGCAACTTAGAAGGACAAAACTAGGAAAAAGTAACTATCAAGCTTGAACTTGATAGTTACAAATCATTTTTGCATAGAGATTATGTTTAGAAAATTCATAGTTTTTAACTATAAATTTGGTAAAATTGTTTTATGTGGCTATCGTTTTTTTAGATTATGGCAGACATTCTAGTTGAACCTCATGTTGACAAAATTGTGATGCCTGAAAACCTCAAGGTTGGATTGATGATTGCTGAGCAACGAAAAAAATGTGCAAGTGTGGGGTGTCATGAAGAATATTATGGTCTAGGATTCGGTCAGTCTCCATTTCACGTGCCTCAACCTCTAGTAGATGGACTTGCACAAAGTGCAACTCAGGGACATTATTCTGCATCAGAAGGAATATTGGAACTCAGACAAGCAATTGCTGATTTTAACAAAAGACATTTTGGACTTGAAGTTGATCCTTTTAGAATAGTTGTAGGACCAGGAACAAAAGATTTGCTAAATACTCTTGTTAATATCGTAAAAGGTGGTGTAATTATTCCATCTCCATCTTGGATAGGATACAAACCACAAATTCTTCTATCTGAAAAACACTTTCATACTTTTCATCTAAAACCTGAACACAATTACAGGATTCAACCAGAAGATTTGGATGAGTTTGTCTCAAAGATGGAAGGTGAACAACATATATTGATTCTTAACAATCCTCATAATCCAACTGGCGTAGTTTATTCACGACAAGAACTAGAAAAAATTACTGAGGTTTGCAGAAATAATAACATACTTGTTTTTGCTGATGAAATTTATGCTCTAGACACTTATGATATGAATAATTTTACTAGTATGGGTCTTATTTATCCAGAGGGCAGCTTCATTACTAATGGATTATCAAAAGACAGATCAGCAGGTGGCTATAGATTAGGTTCCTGTATTTTACCAACTAGAAGTACTGAAAAATTACAAAATGATTTCAAAAAAATTGCAGCTACAGTTTACACAAATGTTTCAACGCCAACACAATATGCAGCAATTAGGGCATACGAGGCAAATGATGAAATTGATGAATACATCAACATTACAAGAGAGATTCATCGCATAATGGGTTACTATCTAAGTGATGAATGGAACAAAGTTGATGGAATTAAGGCAATACGTCCAGAAGGTGCGTTTTACTTTTTTGCCGATTTTAATGAACTTAAACCAGATTTGAAAAAAAAGGGCGTAGCAACTTCAAATCAATTAGGAGAGTCTTTACTTTCATGTCCCTTTCACCTAGGAACTGTAACAGGTGATGCTTGTATGTTGGATCCTGAAAACTTTGGAGCAAGAATTGCTTTTGTTGATTATGACGGTAAAAAAACTTTTGAAAACTACAAACAGAATGCCCCAAAATCATCTTCAGATGAGATTGAATTTGTAAAACAGAATGCCCCAATGATGGTTAAATCAACAGATTCTTTGAGGGAATGGATAGATTTTATCAAAGAAACGTGATTACCAATTGAATCGCTCAAAAAACGAAACATCTCGCTATCTCCGAGTTGCCTTTTCATTAAAAAAAGAAATTTTCTTCATAACTATTGGCTCAATGATTGGGGCATTTACAATGTTTGTACCAAGATTTGTTTTAGATGCTACAATTGGAACTCAGTTTTATTTGGTATGGTTGATCTTTGCAAAGATTGCTGGTTCATCATCATTTGAAGTTGGCATTGCTTTACACCTAGGTGTTGGTACTGTAATAGGAATAATTAATGGAATTATTTTATACAAAGCAAAAATTCTCAACATTTCCAAGATTAGAAATGGTCTCATTTATGGTGTATTATCTGGTGTAGTAGTTTTTGTAGTGTTCTTTCTTCCAGTACAACAATTACTGATTGCTCCAAATATGGCACAAGTTTTAGTGGAGTTGGATCCAGACATGACCATCATTAAGGCAAATGAATCCATGAATGAAAATTTCATTCCTGGCTTAATTGATGCCTTTATCACGCATCTTATTTGGGGTATAACGCTTGGTCTTTTGGCATCAATATTGACTAGAAGATTGGGTGCAAACTACAGATGTCATATTTGTGATATCGAATTTCCAAAAATTTCTACATATCATGAACATCTCCAATATGTACATGACTCTCCATCTCCATCTGTAAAAGAAATTCTCATTCTTGGTGGAGGATATGGGGGTACAGGCGTACTAAACCACATTCAAAAGAAATTTGAAAATAATGTTAATGTAAGTATTAGTCTGGTAAGTGAGTCTAATTTCTTTTTACACACACCAATGTTACCTGAAATGGCAACTGGAACAATTGAACCACGACACATTGCAACTCCAATTAGAAATTTTTGTAAACGCGCAAGATTCTACCAAGCAAAAGTTGTGGATATTAATCTAAACGACAAAACAGTTACAATCCAACGCAAATCTGACAAACAGCAAAAAAACCTTTCTTATAATTATCTAGTTTTAGCAATGGGTGGTAAAACAAACTTTTTTGGAAATCAAAATGTTGAGAAATACGCATTTACCATTAAGAGTTTAGATGATGCAATCAAAATAAGGAATCAATTAATTAGTATGCTTGAAGATGCTGATCAAGAATCCGATTCAGAATTACAATCAAAGTTTGTAACCTTTGTTGTTGTTGGTGGCGGTTTTTCAGGAGTGGAAACCATCGGAGAGCTAAATAGTTTTGTTAGGGAATCTGCTGAAAAGTTTTATAGAAATATTCCTCAAGAAAAAATTAAAATTATTTTAGTTTCTGCAGAAGAAAAAATTCTACCTGAGATTGGTGATTTAGGAAAATATGCAAAAAAATCACTAAAAAAAGCAGGCGTAACAATTCTTGTTAATACACGACTAAAGGATGCTGGAAAAGATTATGCAATTCTAAATGATGGCACTAGAATTTCATGTAGCACTTTGATTTGGGCAGGTGGAAATACTGTAGATGATTCTATTTCACAATTAGATACTGAACATCATAAAAGTGGTCGTTTGATTTTGGATGAGTATATGCGATTGAAAGATCATCCCGAAGTTTATGCGTTAGGTGATTGTGCTGAAATTCTTGATCCTAGAACTAACACTGCATATCCTCCAACTGCACAACATGCAATTAGAGAATCAAAAACTCTATCTGAGAATTTAATTAATGCAGTTAAGGGTTCTAAATCTCAAAAGCCATTTATCTATGACACCAAAGGCTCAATGGCAAAAATTGGAAAAAGAGATGGTGTTGCCTTAATGTTTGGCTATGAGTTCAAAGGCATTATTGCTTGGTTTATTTGGAAACAATATTATCTTTCAACACTTCCTACCACTGAAAAACGAATACGAGTTGGTCTAGATTGGTTTGTTGATTTGTTCTTTCCACGAGATATTACCAGACTTACTGATATAGCTTAACTATGTGTCAAAAATTAAAATTATTCTGTAGCTGCTTTGATCAATTCAGGAATTGGTTTGGTCTTTGCTTCAGGCAGTTCTGATATTCCTCCAGTCAAACTTTGAGTTACAATGCCTTTGCTTGCAAGTACTTTAACAGCCATCAACGAAGTATTTCCAGCCATGCAAACCAGCAACGACTTGCCTTTAGTTCCTTGCAATTCTTTACTTAGCTCTTCTGGAATTTGTTGTGTTGCTAATAGTTGATCAACGGTTCTTGCCTTTGGCACAGAGATCTTGCTTTTATCAACACCAAGAGATTTTGCAATTACCTCTATTCCTTCTTCGCGTGGAGTATACTGGGTATGAACCCAGATTATTCTATCATAGTCGTCTATGTTTGATGCAGCTTCCTGCAGAGATACCTGGGGTTGATTCTTTTTCCCCATCTCTTCCAAACTCTTTTTGTATTTTTCTATTCCATCAGCGACTATTACGACAAACTTTCCACCACTGCCAAAGTTTGCCATCTGTATCACCGCATAAAGTGCAAGGGCACTACTTTCGCCTATGTCATGACCTTTGTCTACAAAAAACTTGAGAAGAAGTTTCGCCTGCTCAAAATCTACTTCATGTTGTCCAGCATATATCTC
>CAWTZF010000019.1:0-8324 GCA_963920015.1 uncultured Nitrosopumilaceae archaeon
TTCGTGAACCATTAATTGAAAGAAACACAACAATTCCAACATCTAAAAGTAAAGTTTTCACAACTGCTGCCGATAGCCAAACTGTTGTTACTATTCATGTTGTTCAAGGCGAACGACCTATGGCTACTGATAATGTTTCACTTGGAAGCTTTAACCTAACTGATGTTCCACCAGCTCCACGAGGTGTACCTCAAATTGACGTTAAATTTGATATTGATGCAAATGGAATTATTAATGTAACAGCAAAAGATTTGGGCACAAAAAAAGAAGCCAAAATTACTATCGAATCTACTACTAAATTATCAGAAGATGATATTGAAAAACTAAAACAAGATGCAGAGAAATTTGCGGATGCAGATAAAAAGAAAAAAGAAAAGATTGATCTTAAAAATGAAGCTGAAAGCTACATTTACACAACCGAAAAATTAGTGAATCAAGATCTAAAAGATAAAATTTCACAAGAACAAGGAATTAAAATTACAGATGCGGTAAAGGAATTAAAAGAGGTTCTAGACAAAGATCCAGATCAATTAAAATCAAAATTAGATGCACTAAAATCAATAGTTAATGAAATAACTACAGAACTTTACAAGAACGTAACACCACCTCCTGGACAAGAACAACAAGCTGGTGCTGATGAACAAGGCAAAACGGAACAAACTGATGAACAAACTTCCTCAGAACAAGAAAGCAAATAGATTCAATTAGATTATTTATACCCAGATCATATTTTCAATAATTTTTCCTTGACCTCTACATGAAGAACATGGCTCAACAGTAACAAAAGAAGCAAATCCCATTCTTCTTCCTTTTCTTACTTGACCTTGACCACCACAAGTAGAGCAATTAGTTTTACTAGTTCCAGGTGCACAGCCTGAACCACTGCACAGTTCACATTCTATGTATTTTTTCAGGTCAATTTTCATTTTTTTTCCATGTAAAACATCTTCAAGACTTACTGATGTTTCGTAAAGTAGGTCTGCACCTCTTTGTTGCCCAAAACCCCCAAATCCAAAACCGCCACGTCTTCCAAATAGTGTTTCAAAAATAGAATTCATTCCACCTCCCGAACGTCCAAAAAGATCACCAAAAACATCGTTAAAGTTTCCAGTTGCGCCCTGAAAAATATCCTCAGTACTATATTTTCCATCTACACCTGCATGTCCATACTGATCATAGATTTCTCGTTTTTCTTGATCTGATAAAACAGCATAGGCTTCAGAAATTTCTTTGAAATGTTCTCCAGCCTCCGAAGATTTGTTTCTATCAGGATGAAATTTTAAAGCTAATTTTCTATACTGTGATTTTATTTCATCAGCAAGTGCTGTCTTTGAAACTCCAAGAACTTCATAATAATCACGTTTTGCACTCATAGATTATCCTAATAATTATTCTAGAAATAATAAATTACCTAATTAGATGTAGAATTAGTTTTAGCTTCTTCTTGTGGGGCATCAGATTTTTGTTCCTGTTCACCTTGTTGAGAGGCTTCAGATTGTTCACCAGTTTGTTCTCCACCGGTTTGTTGTTCAGCACCTGGAGGGGGATTTACATTTTTGTACAGTTCTGTTGTTATTTCATTTACAAGAGCTTTTAGTGCATCAAGTTTTGGTTTTAATTGGTCAACATCCTTGTCAAGTACTTCTTTTACCTCTTTCATTGCATCAGTAACTTTGATTCCTTGTTCTTGTGAAATCTTGTCTTTAAGATCTTGTGTGACTAATTTTTCAGTTGTGTAGATGTAACTTTCTGCTTCATTTTTAAGATCAATTTTTTCTTTTCTCTTTTTATCTTGGTCAGCAAACTTTTCAGCATCTTGTTTTAATTTTTTAATTTCATCTTCAGATAGTTTTGAAGTTGATTCAATAGTAATTTTTTCTTCTTTTTGAGTACCAAGATCTTTGGCAGTAACATTAATGATTCCATTTGCATCAATATCAAATTTAACGTCAATTTGTGGTATTCCCCTTGGTGAGGGTGGAATGTCTGTTAAGTTGAAGCTTCCTAAAGAAATATTATCAACAGCCATTGGTCTTTCGCCTTGAACAACGTGAATTGTAACTGCAGTTTGATTATCAGCTGCCGTTGTAAACACCTTGTTCTTTGATGTAGGAATAGTAGTATTACGCTCAATTAGTGGTTCACGAACACCACCAAGTGTTTCAATTCCTAATGTAAGAGGAGTCACATCAAGTAGAACAATATCATTTGTTACATCACCAGCAATAATGCCTGCCTGAATTGCTGCTCCCATTGCTACTGCTTCCATAGGATCAACTCCGGATTCAGGTTCTTTACCAGTAACTGAACCTACAAATTTCTTAACTAAAGGAATTCGAGTTGGGCCACCAACTAAAACAATCTTTGAAATATCAGATTTAGAAAGTTTTGCATCCTCGAATGCTTTTTCGATTGATGGTTTACATCTTTCAACAATAGGATTGATGAGTTCTTCTAGTTTGGCTCTAGTTAATCGTAATTCGAGATTTTTAGATCCTGAAGAAGGATCATGTGAAATAAAAGGTAAATTGATATCAGTTTCCATTACTGTAGAAAGTTCAATTTTGGCTTTTTCTGCAGCTTCTCTTATTCTTGCAAATGCAGTATTATCTTGAGATAGATCAATTCCCTCTTTTTTCTTGAATTCATCTATTACATAATCGATAATATTCTTGTCCATATCAGTACCACCAAGTTGAGTATCTCCTGAAGTGCTCATTACTTCAAAAACACCTCCACCCATTTCCATTATAGTAACATCTAATGTGCCACCTCCAAAATCAAAGACAAGGATTTTCATGTCCTGTTTTTCTTTATCAAGACCAAATGCTAGGGAAGCAGCTGTGGGTTCATTAATTATTCTAACTACATCTAATCCTGCAATTATTCCAGCATCTTTTGTTGCTTGACGTTGATTGTCATCAAAATACGCAGGAACTGTAATGACAGCTTTTTCAACTTTTTCACCAATAAATGCTTCAGCATCTTTTTTGATTTTTTGTAAAATGAAGGCTGAAATTTGTTGTGGTTTGTATTCTTTGCCTTGAATCTTAAATACATGGTCAGTGCCCATTTTCCTTTTTGCTGCAAGAATTGTATTTTCTGGATTAGTAACTGCTTGTCGGCGGGCAGGCTCACCAACTATAAGTTCTCCATCTTTGCTAAATGCTACAATAGAAGGAAATGCCTTTCCACCAACAGTTGTACCTTCAGCGGCTGAAATTATGGTTGGTTTACCCCCCATCATTACAGAGGCTGCTGAATTGCTAGTTCCTAAATCAATTCCAATAACTTTTGTCAATTTATTTCACCGATTATCATAATTTTGATTTTTTTGATATTTCTACTAACGCAGGCCTAATAACCCTATTATGAGAAATATATCCCTTCCTGATTTCTTTTGTAATAGTGTCATCGTCCAATGTAGGATCTTCAATAACCGATATGGCTTCATGAAGTTTAGGATCAAATATTTCCCCTAGAGAAGCAATTGGAAGTACATGATATTTTGTTAATGATGACTCCATATTCTTAACAATGGAATCAAGACCTTCTGTGTTAACTTCATTTTTTGAAAAAACTTCTTTTGCACGAATAAAATCATCGTAGATTTGAAGAAAATCTAGCATAAATTGATCAATTTTTGTATTTACACCATTTTCAATGTTTGATTTTGTTTTTCGTTCAAGATTTTGAAAATCCGCAAGAGTATGTTTTAGTTTTTCTTCAAAATCTGTAACTTTTTTTTGTTCTTGTGATAATTGTTCTCTTAATTCTTCAACTAAATCTTTATTATCTTCAATTGATTCCTCTTGGGAATCTTCAATTGATTCCTCTTGGGAATCTTCAATTGATTCTAATTCTTCATTGTTAATTTTTATACTAATTTTATTATTTTCTTCTTTTTCAGACATTTAGAATCAGTTAATTTTTTGGTAATTTTACTTTTATTGTATAATCTCACATAATGGATTGGCTTTAATCATAATCAGTTCGTTATCTTTTTTGGTTTTTTCTATATTTTCAAAATCAGCTTTAGAACATGCTACGACTATTGTAGTTTTTTCACTATGAAACAAATCTATGTTAGAATCTTCATATGCTTCAACATCACCTATGTAATCTCTTAAACGAGATGTAAGATTCTGAAGCATTTCGATTTTGTCTCCTCTCATTTCATGTTGATCAAGAGTCCATGAAATTACAATTTTTGTTCTACTTGCTTTAAGTTCATTTTTCTTCAATGTTGAACGAATTTCATCAATTAGCCGTTTGATATATCCATCTATGCCCTTCATGCTTCCATTAATTAGATACATTAGTGTATTGGCACCTTCAAATGAGGAGCCTAATGTTTTCAAATCATAAAGGCCGTTTATCATGTCATTTAAGAATAAATTTTTGAACTCATCGGAAGAAAGATCAGATTTGTTGATTTCATCCTGAGCAAATTTACATACCTCAAGGATGCTACAAAGACTCGAAAATTTAGATAGTGTATTTATAGCGTGAAAATATTCTGAGGAGGACAAAGAAACGAATTTTTTTGCTTTTTTTTCGGTAGATAATAGGTCTGCTAGTTTTTTATCCTCGTTTCCATTAAATGAGCCCATTACATTTGGCATATTATTTTCATCCCCTAACGGGTAATAGTAATAGGAAACTGTTTTCCCTACTTCTAACCCTGTTACGTGTTCTAATAAGGAAATATTTTCATTGTTTCCACCAAATCCTGTAGGAAGGTTGTAAACTACAGAACTGTTCTTTTTCAATGCAGATATAGCGTCTTTAAATTTTGAATGAATCTCGGTTTTTGTGTCTTGGCCTGTTTTTCGAATTCTTGGAGTAAAGAAGAGGTATTGAGCTTTGGAAATGGCAACATCAATTGGTTCCATTGTCAACAATGGCTCATCTTCTTTTAGGGCTGAAACGTTAGGGTAAGTTTTTGCTATTTCTGATTTTAGGGAAATTGCTGATGGTGATGATTCATCAATAATTTGAACATCGGCTCCTTTAATGGCCATTCGGCAGGCTATAGTATATCCTTCTGTACTAAGGCCATAAACAACAACTTTGGTTCCTGCCATCTCTATTGAGCTAGGTAAACAGGGCAAGAAAAACTTATTGAACTTGCAAAATCTATCAAAAATGCTTGAAAATTTGGTTTGATATTCTTACTCCGAAACAATTATTGTTTTTTGAACCCATGGTGAAAAAATTACGTAAAAACAATCGTGTTATGTGTACTTCAAGAAAGTATAGAGAAGTAACAAAACTTGCGCAAATCAGACATTTCAACCTTAAAGTGGTAGGAAAACATGGTGGAGGAAAGACCTCTGAAAAATTAAATGCTAGTTTAGAACGTATGAAACAACTTTCAACAATAATAGAGAGTTTTTCTCCAGATCTGACAATAAGTTTTTGTTCTCCTGAAGCATCAAGAATCGCCTTTGGTTTAGGCGTAAATCATGTTGCTTTTTCTGATTCCCCACATGCAACTGCAGTAATGCGTCTTTCAGTACCATTAGTACAAAAATTACTCATACCGTGGATAATACCAAAAAAAGAATTCACAAAGTATGGAATAGCTGAAAAAAACATTATTTCGTACAGAGCTATTGACGCTGCTTCAATTATACAAAGAAAAATATCATCAAAAGGTAAACTTCCATTCTCTGAAAAAAAGAAAAATATTTTGATTAGAGTTGAAGAAGATCAAGCTGCATATAGTTCAAAGAGTAAAGTCATTCCTATTATTAGAGATATAGCTAAAGAGTTTAATTTAGAAAATATTCTTATTTTGGTAAGATATCATTCCCAAATACAAAAATTAAATCAGTTATTTGGAAATAAAATAAAAGTTTTGAAAATGTCTTATGACGGAAAATTACTCCTATCAAAATCAGATGTTTTTATTGGCTCAGGAGGTACAATGACGGCCGAGTCTGCTTTATTGGGTGTACCAACTATTTCATATAATGCTGTTCCAAATTTTATTGAAGAATATTTAGTTAAGAAAAATCTAATTAAACGAAAAACCAATCCAAACGAAATTGTTTCAACAATTCACCGATTTTTTGCATTTTCAGATAAAAATCATAAGAAGAGAGTTAAAGCTACGCTGAAAACAATGAAAGATCCTTATCAGACACTGACAAAAACCATCAAATCCATCTCAAAATTATAATTCTGAAACAGGTTTTTGCCAATATTGGCATGTGAATGGAAAATAGAAAATAACATTAAGGGAGATTAAACTAATTTCGCCGTCAGATAGCCCGGTAGTGTAGCGGTCAAGCATAGGGGCCTTTGAAGCCCTTGACCCCAGTTCGAGTCTGGGCCGGGCTACTCTCATATGTATAATTAAAAATCTAATTTTGTTAGTAATTTGGTTGCAATAATAAAAAGAATAGATGCTAGTACAATTAAAACTCCCATTTCAATTAATACAAATTCAGTAATTGTACCAAAAATTCCAGCTCGAACTACATCAACTAGATATGATAATGGATTAAGATAAAATGCAGTAGCTAAAGGTTCAGGTACACCTGATACGGGATAAAATGCCGTACTAACAAATGCAAAAAATAAAAATACAGTATTAATTGTTACATTAAATCCCTCACTTGATTTGATTCTAGTTGATATTATTGATGCAATTGAGCCAAACAATACAGATCCAGTAACTGCTGCAAAAATTATCATGGGTATTGTTAGAAAATTAAAGTCAATGTTTTGAAAAAATACTGGAAAGCCAATAATTGCAATAAGAGTTGCACTAGCTAGTCCTACTATACCTATAGTACAGATATTGCTTATAATATAATCAGACCTAGTATAAGGTCCTGACATTATTTGCTCAAACATTCCATGTCTTTTATCATTCCAAATTATAATTCCAGAAACAAGTGTACTATTCATAATATTGAATCCAATCATTCCAGTTGCCAAAAATGAAGGATAGTCTATGTTTCTATTTCCAAATGGCACTACATCAATTAATGAAGTGTATGCATAACCTGCTACAAAGATGTAGATTAATGGAAACATGACCTGCCAAAGTAAAAATCCTGGATTAACTGCGATTGTGAGGTTACGATTAACCAGTCTAATTATTTGATTCAGAATCATCCACTACTTTGAGAAATATTTCTTCAAGACTGGTTGAGGTTGCAGCCAAGTCATCAATTGGAATATTATTTTTTATTAGAATTTGTAATACTTTAGTCAAGATTTTTTCTGAGCTTTTAGATTTCATTGTAATGTCAACTCCATCTTTATAGTCAATCTTTACATTTTCAATATCTGACAACAATGATTCTAGTTGTTCTGGTTTTTCAGAAAGATGTATGGTGAATATTTTTTCATTACCAAATTTACTTTTTAGTTGATTTGGAGTATCAATTGTGATAATCTTACCTTTGTTGATAATAGCAATTTGGTCACAAATGTATTCTGCTTCAGTTAGTACGTGAGTTGTATAAAATATGGTTAAACCATTTTTTGCCTTAGTTTTTAAAAAATCCAGCAATTTTTTTCTAGCTGATGGGTCTAGTCCTACAGTGGGTTCGTCTAAAAATAATAATTCCATATCATGCATAAATTCTCGTGCTACCTGAACTCTACGCCTTTGGCCAATTGAGAGGTCTTCATTTTTTTTCTTTCTTATTTCTGTTAGGTTAAATTCTACAAGTAATTCTTCTAGTCTTTTTTTTCTTGTATTTTTATCTACATCCCACATCATACCATACTTGTCTAGAGACTTTTCAACTGACAGAGTTGGTTCCTAGCTTGGTTGTTGTAGAACAACTCCAAACTTACGTCGTATGTCTAGTGGTTTTTTTGTTGCATCTATTCCAAGTACAACTAAAGTTCCACTGGTTGGACGAATTAGAGTAGTGAAAAGTTTGATTGCAGTTGATTTTCCTGCACCGTTTGGCCCCAAAAATCCAAATATTTGCCCTGATTTAATATCAAGATCTATGCGATCAACTGCATTAATCGATCCATATGTTTTCAAAAGAGATTTTGTAGATATGCAAGACATATACCAATTCAGAATCTGCCACTAATTTAGTTAATGAAATTCTTATTAAGAGATGATATTAACAAAATCTGTCATGTCTGAATTTGAGACACTTGTAAACAAACTTCTTGAGCAAAAACCTGATCTCACTCGTGCAGAAATTGATGAACAAGTTAAACTAAAAAAAGATAAGATTGGTGCAGGATACCTTACAGATCAAGGCGCTCTATTTCTTATTGCATCAGATCTAGGTATCTCATTATCTGAACCACTAAAAGTGGAGATGGGTTTGAAGGAG
>CAWTZF010000020.1:0-10178 GCA_963920015.1 uncultured Nitrosopumilaceae archaeon
ACGATTTTGAAAAAGAATACCCTGGATTTGACTGGAAAAATACACCCGCATACAAACATCCAAGAGGAAGAAATTGTCCTTGTCCAAAACACGAATACATTCGAGAGCAGATCAATTTTACAAAGCAAGTTAATGTGAAAGGAAAAGAACCTTCTAAAGTCACTTTAAAGTTCTGTCCAGAACACTACAAAGTCTACTTAGATGAGGTGATCCCTTCAATGCCATTCAAATACAAATTGCTAACAAAAATTGCATTAAAGGTTGGTGCAATTCAAATTGTCAAGCTAAATCATATGCAATCGGACATGTGCTTTTATTGTAAATTCGGCTCAGGTGGACACGGTAAAAAGAGTGAACTGCCTCCAATAGAGTAGTTCTGATTTTTCTCAAACAGGTCCAATCAAAACTTTAGGTTTGTTGGGAGTATCATGATGACATCTTTTTCCACAAAGAGGACATATCTTTCTGTCCAAAAGAATACATTGACAGATATGAGAGTCTAAATAAGATTCTGCACTTTTAGTATATTCACCAGTGCCATTACAAAATGGACATTGAGAACCTAACAACTCGATTATTCCCTTTCCTTTGCAAACTACGCATTTCTTATCTGACAACGTATGAAATCCTTATAGTTTGAATTAAAAGTCATGTGTAAAAAATTTTTCAAATTCTCATATCATTAAACAAATCTAGTTAAGCTTATACTGAATACCTTTTTCAGTACAGTCGTGCCAATTGAAGACATTCCTCAATTCATTGAAGAGTTAGAAAAAGCTGGAGAGCTAAATCGCATTAAGACCGAAGTGGACACCGATTTAGAGATTGCCGAAATTCTTCGAAGAACAATGTATTCTAATGGTCCTGCACTTCTTTTTGAGAATGTAAAAAATTATGAAATGCCTGTTTTAGGAAATGCATTTGGTTCTATGAAAAGAATGGAGATTGGTTTAGAGACTAAAGACTTTACTGAAATTGGTCAACGAATTGTAGATTTAACAAAAATGGATATTCCATCTGGATTTCTAAATAAAATAAAAAAACTGCCAGAGCTATCAAAGATGTCTGATACTTTTCCAAAACTAGAGAATAAGGGACCAGTTACCGAAGTTGTAAGTGATTCACCATCATTTGAAAAAATTCCAATTTTAAAAACATGGCACAAGGATGCAGGGAAATTCATTACATTTGGTTTAGTTGCTACAAAACATCCAGAAACTGGTGTTAGAAATTTGGGAGTTTATAGAATGCAGATTATTGATGATACGCATGCATTGATGCATTGGCAAAAACACAAGCGTGGTGCACATCATCATGACATTGCTAAAGAGAAAGGAGAGAAAATTGAAGTCGCAGTAATCATAGGAAGTGATCCCGCTACAGTTTTTTCTGCAGTTGCACCTGTCCCAGAAGGATTAGACAAGTATCTTTTTGCAGGAATTACTAGAAAAAAGGGAATCAAAACTGTGAAATGTAAAACAATTGATTTGGAAGTTCCTGCAAATGCCGAAATGGTGTTAGAAGGGTATGTTGATCCTTCAGATATTCGTGATGAAGGACCATTTGGTGATCATACTGGCTACTATACACCAAAAGAACCATTCCCAACATTTACGTTAACAGGAATTATGCAGAGAGAAAAACCAATCTATCTAACTACAATTGTTGGAAAGCCAGTTGTAGAAGATGCATACATTGGAAAAGTAATTGAACGCTCATTTTTACCATTGCTTAAAATGTTCCAACCAGAAGTAGTGGATTTTGCAATGCCACCAGCAGGATGGTTCCAAGGATTTGCAATAATTTCTATTAAGAAGAGATATCCAGGTCAAGCAAAAAAAGTCATGATGGGTTTGTGGGGATTAGGGCAGTTAGCACTAACTAAAATTTTTGTAGTTGTTGATGAGGACATTAATGTTCATGACATTAATGATGTAATTTGGGCAATTACAACTAGAGCCGATGCTGCAAGAGACATGATGATAATTAACAATACACCTACAGATACTCTGGATCCTGCATCACCACTTGTGAATTTTGGCTCCAAACTTGGAATAGACGCTACGCAAAAAACCAAAGAAGAAGGTTATGAAAGAGAAATTCCAGAACTAGTCAAAGTAGATGATACTACAAAGAATCTAGTAGATTCAAAATGGTCTGGTTATGGGATTTAGTGAATTTTAATAGCATTGTAAAAGTTATCTCGTTCTTCAGCTTGAAAACCAATTTTATGTATTGAATCGATAATGCGTTTGGCTGTGAGCTCAGTTGATCTTGCTCCAGTACACGAAACAACTTCTTCGCCAATTAAAGTTCCACCAAAATCATCAGCGCCGTATTGAAGGGCAAGTTGCGCCATTCCCACACCATTAGTCAACCATGATGATTGAAGATGTGGTATTACATCATCATAGACTAGTCTCGAGATTGCAATCATCTTTAAGAGTTGAATTCCACCTGCACCAAAACTCTTTGAGCTCTCTTTTTGTAAAAGTGTATTATTTGGTTCGTAATTCCAAGGGATAAATGCCATGAACCCTCTTGTTTTTTCTTGAAGTTTTCTGATTTTAAAGAAATGTTCGGCAATGTCTTTGTTTGATTCAACATGTCCATACATCATTGAAGCCGAAGCTGAAAGTCCAATTGTATGAGCTTCTTCCATTATTCTTAACCATTCATCACTCATGATTTTCTTTGGACTTATTTCATCTCGTACTGAATCAATTAAGATTTCAGCACCAGCGCCCGGAACTGATTGCAAGCCAGATTCTTTTAATCTAGACAAAACCTCTTTTGTTGAAGATTTTTCTACACGAGCAATCATATCTATTTCAGATGCAGAAAGACCATGGACTCCAATTTGAGGAAACTTGGAACGTATCATTTGAAAAGCGTCTTCATAATATTCGATAGGAAGTTTTGGATTATGGCCACCCTGAATCAACACTTGTCTTATATGAAACACATCACATGATGTTTTGATTCTAGCTTCAATCTCATCAAGTGTCAAAGTGTAAGAATCTTTTTCGCCAGGGGATCTATAGAATGCACAAAATTTACAATCAGTAATACAAACATTTGTGTAATTCAAAATAATATTATTTACAAAAGAAGCTTTGTTTCCGAATCGTTTTCGTGTTATATGACCTGCTGTAAGTCCCATAAGATGAACATCGTCTGATTCTAACAGTCTAAGACAATCATCTTGATTAGGACTTTTTCCTGCGAGAGAGTTTTCAAGAATATCGCATATGTCGCTTGAATGTATCTGTTCGGTAATTTGGCTCAATTAACTAGACTTGATGCTTTCCGTATATTATTTAATCCTTGAGAGGAATAAATCAAACCACGTGAAGCTAAATTGAATTTTGTTTTTGTAGAACCCTAGCTATACTCTCAAGATTTTCATAAAAAAATCACGTTATTTTTAAGTAGGGTGTAAAGAGGAGATCAATCATGGTAACCGGTCACCAAATTAGATTAAACAGGCTTATGAGAAAAGGTAGAATGCTTTGCATTCCAATGGACCATGGAATTTCTAATGGTCCTATTGAAGGTCTTGAAGATCCCCATTCAATAATTTACAAATGTGAAGGACATGGTCTTACCAGTGTAATCATTAACAAAGGAATTCTCAAAACATTACCAAAACCAATTAAGATTGGAGTTTTAGTTCATTTTTCAAGTAGTACTTCTCTTTCAATGTCACCTAACAGAAAAATGCTTACTGGAACAGTCGAAGAAGCTGTTCGTTTAGGTGCAGATGGTGTTTCACTTCACATTAACATTGGTGGAAAAGAAGAACCAGAAATGTTAGAGCAGTTAGGAATGACTGCTGAACAGTGTCATAAATGGGGTATGCCTCTTTTAGCAATGATGTATCCTAGAGGAGAAAAAATCAAAGATCCTCATGATCCAGAAATTGTAGGACATGTTGCTAGAATTGGTGCTGAGTGTGGAGCAGATATTGTAAAAACAGTTTACACGGGGGACATTGATTCATTTTCTAAAATTGTCAAAAGCACTACTGTTCCAATTGTTATTGCAGGAGGTCCTAAAGCAAAAACAGATGATGATATTTTACAGATGACAGAAGATGCAATGAAAGCTGGTGCAAAAGGGGTCACATATGGACGAAATATCTTTGCTCATAAGAATCCGCAAAAAATTGTAGAAGCTTTAGCTGGAATAATATTCAAAAAAGAATCAGCCAAGGAAGCAGCGAAGCGAATTGAGTAAAGCAAGGGAAGTAATAATTTCGCCTAAAATTTCAAAAAGGCAACTAGAAAAATTTCTTCCACAGTTAGAAAATGAAGGAATAAAGATGGTTTACCTAGATCCAAAAAATATAGCTAAAATCAAAACTAAACTACAAACAGTATATCCTTCAAAATCAGCAAAACTAGTGGTTCTCGAGAAAGATTCTGCTTCAAGACCAAAGGGAAGAAAGGTTGGAAGGAGATTCAAGGTATTATCTAATGCAGATATAGAAAAAATTCTAGAATCTGCAAAGAAAGGACTGGATTTTGTAATAGTTGAAGTCAAGGACTGGAAAATTATTCCTTTAGAAAATATTATTGCCAAACTTCATAAAATTCACACAAAAATCTTTGCCATAGCTAGAAATCCGGAAGAGGTTAGAAAGATGTTTTCTATTCTAGAAGTTGGAGTAGATGGAGTAATCTTCAACACTTCATCAATTAATGAGGTAAAAGAGGCACTAGTGTATCTAGGTTCTAAAAGTTTTGAATTGAAATCAGCCAAAGTTATAGAGATTAAGGAAGTTGGTGATGGAGAGAGAGTATGTGTAGATACTGCATCTATGTTACATAGAGGAGAAGGAATGTTAATTGGAAATAGATCAAATTTTCTATTTCTTGTTCATAATGAATCAGTGGGTTCCTCATTTACATCTCCACGACCATTTAGAGTAAATGCTGGTGCGGTTCATTGCTATACATTATCTCCGGATGGAACAACTCATTATCTATCAGAAGTTGAAACAGGAACAGAAGTTTTAGTAATTGACTCTAAGGGAAAAGCTAGGAGAGTAACTGTAGGTAGATCAAAAATAGAAAGGCGTCCAATGTTAATGATAAAAGCAAAAGTTGGTACAGAGGTTGGTGGAATAATTGCACAGGATGCAGAAACTATTCGTTTTGTAAAACCAAATGGACGTTTAGTTTCTGTCACACATCTAAAGAAAGGGGACACTGTTTTGGTTCATGCTAAACCAGCCATTGGTAGGCATTTTGGAATGGAAGTATCTGATGAATACATTCTTGAAAAATAAATCATGAAATACAAAACTTGTGTATCCATTGCTGAAACTACGCCTAAAAAACTAATCACAACTCTAAAAAAAGCACTAAAGAAATCGGATTACTCTGAAATTCGATTTGATTTTTTAAAACCAAGACAAGTTCCTGAAGCCTTAGAACTATCAAAAAAATATTTGAAGAGAATAGTTTGTACATTAAGACCAAAATCAGAGGGAGGAAAATTTTCTGGAACTGAGAAAGAAAGAGTATCAATCATAAAACTTATTGCAGAATATAATCCGTTTCTATTAGATTTAGAATTTAATACATTAAAAAAAAATAAACTTCTTTTAAATTATGTAAAAAAAACAAAAACTGATGTTTTAATTTCTTGGCATGATTTTAAGAAAACTCCAGACATTGATTCTTTAGAAAAGAGGCTACGGCAGATGAGTAAATTTTCAAATTTTGTAAAAATTGTTACAAGTGCAAAAGCTGAGTCTGATGCATCACGAATTCTTTCCATATATGGTTTGGTTAAGAAAACAAATCTTATCGCATTTGCTATGGGAGATTTAGGAAGAATTTCACGGATTTTATGCTTGTATCTTGGCAGCCCATTTACCTATGTGTCTCTTGGAAAACCAGTAGCACCAGGTCAGTTTAGTCTAGCTGAAGTAAAATCAATTACTGATTTGAAAAAACGTGGTTAAATAATCAATTTGCTAACTTTAGAGTTTAAATCAATCTTTCATATGAAAAAATAGATGTCAAAAACATATGCCGTAATTGGAGATCCTATTGATCATTCTCTATCTCCAAATATTCACAATGCTGCATTTAGAGAGTTAAATATGGATTACACATACATTGCATATAGAATTCCGAAGAATGAATTAGAAGAAGGTATTGGAGCATTAAAAACAATCAACATTGCAGGTTTCAATGTAACTATACCACACAAAGTCGAAATTATGAAGTATTTGGATAAAGCAGATGATGGCTGCAGTCTTATTGGGGCAGCTAATACTGTTACAAATACAGATGGGAAGTTAAAAGGATACAATACAGATATGGATGGTTTTTTAGAACCAATTAAAAAAAATAATTTAGAAATTAAAGATTCAAGTGTTTTACTTTTAGGATCTGGAGGAGCCGCAAGAGCAATTGCCGCAGGATTTGCAAAAGAAAAAGTCAGTAATATTACAATTGCAAATAGAACAATAGAAAAAGCAAATCAACTTTGTAAATTTGTAAATCAGATTGGAATTGAATCAAAAGCAATAACTTTAGATGAAGTTGGAGATTCTGCATCAGATTACAAATTTATTGTTAATGCAACTTCTGTTGGATTAAAAAATGAACCATCACCCATATCAACAAAATCAATTGACTCCAATTCAGTGGTCTATGATATAGTATACATGCCGATTAATACAGATTTGATTAAAAAATCAAAAGAAAACGGTGCTAAGGTGATTTATGGTTATGAGATGCTTCTTGGCCAAGCAGTTCGTGCATTTGAGATTTGGCATGAGACTAAAGCACCATATGAGGCCATGAAGAAATCAATTTTAGGAGGTTTCTGATGTCATCAGCAAAAGCAACGGTTCATGGGGCAATCTCAATTGTCAATGCTATTGCCACAGGAAAAGGAGCTACTCTAGGCATATCATTGAAGCTAGAGACAATCTTAGAGACGTCATCAGGAAAGGGAATAGTCATAGAATCAGAGAACCCGAGTCTTAGTTCACGTTTGATTAATCGAACAATTCAGAAAATGGTTTCAAAGAGAGAACTTGAAGGAACAAAATTACATGTTTTGTTAAAATCAGAGATTCCTACAGGATATGGTCTAAAAAGTTCAAGTGCAATTTCAGCTTCTGTTGCTTTGGCTTGTGCAAAATTATTCAAGCCAAAAATTGATGATCACCAAGTTTTGCTATCTGGTGTCAATGCATCAATTGAAACAAAGGTTAGCATTACAGGTGCATATGATGATGCATGTGCTTGTTATTATGGTGGCTTTGTTGTAACAGATAATTACAAAAGAAAAATTATTCATTCAGAAAAAGGGCCAAAAAATCTTTCTGCAGTAATATTCGTTCCAAAATCACGCAAGCGTGGTAATGTTAAAAAATTGAAAACCTTGGAGGCAGTGTTTTCAAAAGCATGGGACCTTGCCAAAAATTCTGATTATTGGAATGCAATGATTCTAAATGGATTAGCAACTTCGTCAATTCTAAACTCAGATCCAAAAATTATTTCGGATTTGATTGAAAAAGGTGCTGTTGGAGCATCGATATCAGGGAATGGTCCTGCCATAGTAGCAGTTACAAAACATGAAAATTTATTAAAAATTAAAAAAGTATTTTCAAATCTTGAAGGTAGAATATTAGTTTCTGATGTAAATAACACAAAGGCGGATGTTCATGGATTGTAAAGTTGAAAAATCAAAAATTTCTGGAAGAATTGATTGCCCTACAAATAAGAGCTATACACATCGTGCAATTTTTTTAGCATCTCTTGCAAATGGAGTAAGTACAATCAAAAATGTTCTTCGTTCTGCAGATACAGATGCTACAATAGATGCGTGTAAGAATTTTGGAATTGAGATTAAAGAAAATAATTCAGAACTAATCATTAAAGGTTCATCTGAAAACAGCATAAAGCCAGCAACTATTGATGCACTAAATTCTGGAACTACCATTAGAATAGCATCGGCCATAGCAGGATTAGGAGAAGGAAAAACAAGCCTAACGGGTGATGAGAGTTTGAAGAAAAGACCGATGCAACCATTATTAGATGCTCTAGAATCACTAGGTGCAAGTTGTACTTCTACTGAAGGAAAACCACCCATCACAGTTTCAGGAAAGATCAAAGGTGGAGAAATTTCAATTCCAGGTAATGTTTCAAGCCAATTCATCACAGCATTAATGATTATAGCTCCCAGAACAGAAAATGGAATAGTTTTAAACATTGAAGGAGATTTGGTTTCAAAACCATATGTTGATGCAACAATTGCAACAATGAGAAGATTTGGTGCATCTGTTAAAACACATATTCCATACAAAAAATATACAATATTATCTCAAATTTACCAACCAACTACATTTGTTGTGCCATCTGATTTCTCAAGTCTTGCACTTTTACTTTCAGCTTCTGTTTTGATTGGAGATAATCTTGAAATCAATGTAAACATGGGAGACTTGCCCCAAGGGGATGAAGCTTTTATTGATATTTTAGAAATGTTAGGTGTAAAGATTTCCATAAATGAAAATAAAATTACTCTAGTATCACCAGAAAAAATTTCTGGAGGTCGTTTTGATTTAGGAAATACGCCAGATCTTTTATCACCATTAGCCATCATAGCCTTAAAATCATCAGAGCCTATTGAAATTTTCAATGTAAAGCATGCAAGATTTAAAGAAACAGATAGAATTGCCATTCTTGCAAGAGAATTACAAAAACTTGGCATCAAAGTTTCGGAAAATGAAGATGGACTAGTCTTAGAATCTTCTCAAGAGTTACACGGTGCCTCACTTAATTCAGAAAATGATCATAGATTGTTTATGGCATTTTGCATAGCAGGAACCTATGTTGGAGATTGTACAGTTTCAGATGTAGAATCAGTATCAGTATCATACCCAAGTTTTGTAGATGATTTGAATAAAGTCGGAGCCTCTCTAAAAACTTCCGCATAAAGAATTATAGTTAAACTTTATCGTGACTTTAATCTCGCAATTTTGTTCCTAATTTTCTTCATTTACAGTTTGCCTAAAATGTTAACGAATTTATCGACAAAGAGTAAAAAGGCAAAGCCCCCCTTTTGTGCGTAAAAAACCAGTACTAACTAAAATCATAACGAACTATTTTTTGTTGGAAATTCTTAGAATAAAATCAAGAGTTATTAATTTCAGTTGATTCTCTATCGTCTTCAAATTCTTGCCCAATTAGATCAAATTCTGGTTTGTTAGCAAGTAAAATTGTAAACATAGTTCCTTGTCCTTCTTTACTAGTAACAGTAATTTGTCCTCCATGTCTATCTACAACATTTTTACAGCTTGGAAGGCCAAGTCCTGTTCCAATCTGTCTTGTAGTAAATAACGGATCAAAGATTTTGTCAATTTTGTCTTGTGGAATTCCAGGACCATCATCAGTTATTCTAATGATTGTGTGGCTCTCACCTTTTGAAAATTGTACAATGATAGTACCTTTTTTGCGCCCAATAGCCTGAATCGCATTTGAGATCAGGTTAACAAACAGTATCTCAATTTTTTCATTATCACATGGAATAATACAATCTCTTTTTGGAATTTTTAGAGTTACTTTCTTTGTAACATCAATTCTTTCAAGGGAGTCTTGTAAAATATGTAATAACGAATGTTCAGCAATGTTGAGTTTTGTTGGTTTAACGAAATCTAAAACGTCTTCTACTTGATGAGACATACGAAAGATTGCTCTATCTAATCGGTCAATGGTTGCTTCTATACTGGGAGTCATTTTTGATTTCATCTCAATTTTTAGCAACTCTGTAGAATTTTTCAAAACACTTAATGGATTTCTAAGATCATGTGCTATTCTTGCAGAGAGCTCTCCTATTGCAGCTAGTTTTGAAGACTTGAGTAGCTCTTCTGTTTTTTCTTTGACTAGTTTTTCTAGCTGTTCGTTGTGCTCTAGTAGCTGGCATTGTACTTTTTCTAATTTTTCATTATTCTTTGTAAGCTCGCAGTTTAACTCTTCGACTTCATTTTTTGACTTTTTTAGTTCAGAAACCTTAGTGACTAAGAGCTGTGCTAACTCATCATTTGAGAATTCACGCATGAAAAAGTATGGACTATTTTTTGACAAGGCTAATACTGTCATATATAGAATATCGTATGAATTACTGGTTGTTTGAAACAAACGATCAAGTCT
>CAWTZF010000021.1:0-27438 GCA_963920015.1 uncultured Nitrosopumilaceae archaeon
AGAAGCACAACCCGAGCCAGCTCCAGAAGCACAACCCGAGCCAGCTCCAGAAGCACAACCCGAGCCAGCTCCAGAAGCACAACCCGAGCCAGCTCCAGAAGCACAACCCGAGCCAGCTCCAGAACTAACCCCTGAACCTGAATCTACTTCAGAATCAGAACCTCAGATAGAATCATCTCAAGAACAAGTAACTGAAACTATGACTGAAACCGCAACAACTGAAGGAGAAGGTCGAGAAAGAAATGTTATCTTTGTTGGAACAAAACCAATTATGACTTATGTTACTGCAACTCTAACACAATTAGCAGCGCAACCAGTTGTTACAATAAAAGCAAGAGGAAAACGCATCACTCAAGCAGTTGATGTTTCTCAAATGATTGTAAAAAGAATGAACTCTGTAGGATATATCGTAAGTGATGTTAGAATATCATCTGATTCATTAACGTCACAAGATGGTAAACTACGAAATGTTTCTACAATTGAAATTGACGTCCAAAAACCATAGAATAAAAATTTTCTTAGCAATAGCAATTGTAATTCCGGCAACAGTAATAATTTTAGGAACATCAGCATGGGATTCATGTGGAATTCAGCATATCACAATCTTAAATGATATTCAAAAATATGAACAATCACTTGATCCAGAATTTTGTGAATCTATTTTGTATAGAATAGACGCGTTTAATGACATATGCGAACCTGAAATAGAAATTCTAGACTGCGGATAAAATCATCCATACATACTTTCATGCATACGTTTTGTTTCTTCTGTTGTCTCTTTCATAATAATTTCTGCTTTTTCAGCTTCTTTTTGAAGAGCAGAAATATCACATGACGCACCTGGAACTAGTTTTGACATTGCTAAACATAACTGAGCACTTGATTTGAAATCGGGCCCCGCATTTACAGCGTTGTACAAAACAACAATTACGTTTTGATCATTTATCATTCCTTGATTTAATAAAGAACCTGGAATGCCTGGAATTGTTCCATGCTCTAGTACCTTGATACCAGCTTCTTTTAGTTTGGCTCTTGCAGATTCTGTACTTCCTGCTGCAACAATCTTTTCTTCTTCCTGGTGAGATCTTACTGCAGCACTACTAATGATGTAGTTTACTTTGTGTTTTTTAGCCCAACTTAGCATAAATCTGGCCATGGGTTTGTGAAAGATTTCTTGTAATGAAAGATATGATGAGAATACTGCTACATTCAAGGAATTATTTACAAATATTCCAGTGGGATAGTTTGGTTTACCATCTTTTATCAGACTAACAGCTGGAAAGCCATCTGAATCAATAATGCCTGCTAGCTCAAACTGAGATGTGTGAATGAGAGATTCTGTGGCTATAGCACTTGTAAAGCCTACTGAAGGAAAACCATCTATGAGATAACCATCCTCAATTCCAATTGGTTTGAATTCTTTTACTCGGAATTTTGGAAAAATACTCATAGTAAAGCTTTACTTGTAAGGGATAATAGTTTTTTCCAACTAGTTTTTCTTTAATTTTGCAAGCAGAGCAGCGTATAGGAATGGCAAGACAGTTGTTGCTTCTGCATGAAGGGTAGTTTGTTTTGCTTTTTGTGTAACTTTACCCCAAGAGATTGCTTCTCTTACTAGAGCACCACTTAGGCTTCCATCAAACTCTTGTGCAGTTGTAATGTACAAAGCATAATCTAGACCTTCACGATATTGATTCCACCATAAGGTATGATGCTTTGAGATTCCTCCCCCAATCATTAATGCTCCAGATTTTTCTGCCTTGAAGATCAAACCTGAAAGAATATCTGAATCTAAAACAAGATTCAATTTAAAATCAGAATGTTTTTGTGAAAATAACCAAATCTGACTGCCAACTGCACCATCCATAATCCCTGGAACTATTACTGGAATTTTATTTTTATAAGCCCAATGCAGAAAAGAATTTTCTCCAAGATGTTTGCCAATCATCTTTGAAATATCTGCAGTTGACATCTCTCTTATTCCTGCTTTGTATTCCTCTTCAAGAAATGACTGCATCTTTTCTTCGATTAGTGGTCCGTAACTTTCCATTGGCACCAGTATATTTCCAAGTCTGTGAATTTTCTGGTCAGCAAGCTCACTATCATCCATTGTAAAGGAGCCTTCTTTGTAGTTGGAATAGAATCTTGCAATGTCGTGGTCCAAAGCACCACAAGTAGTAATTACGACATCAAACATTTTGTTTTTAATCATATCTTTTATTATTCCACGAAGTCCAGTCGACACAACTGCGGCAACAAATGAAATAAACTTCAGACATTTTTCATCAGTAATCATAGATGATAAAATATCTAGTCCCTCTGCAAGATTAGTTGATTCAAATCCGCCCGACTGAGATAACTCTTCAAAGATTTTCTCAATATTGGTATCTTGAGTAATATCAATATCTTTTACAGAACGTCCAAGTTCTATCATGTTCACAAAACTCAAAATCGGTTATAAAATTCTGTCTTGAATTGTTCCTCGTAACAATGAAATTTTCCAATATTAAGGAAAGCTTTAAACCAAGTCTAGCAACAAAAATTTTCAATGGCTGGCAAGATTAAGGTTGGATTAGTTGGCATTGGTAACTGTTTTTCTGGATTAATTCAAGGAATTGAATATTATAAAAAAGATCCTTCTCAAGAAGTAATAGGAATTATTCATGAGAAACTTTGCGAATACGGAATTCATGATATTGAATTTGTTTGTGGATTTGATGTGGGTGAAAACAAGATTGGAAAAACAATCAATGAAGCAATTTATGAATATCCAAACATGGTTAATTGGATTCCAAAAGATGAGATGCCAAAAACAGATGCCAAGGTGTATGAGAGTCCACTTTTAGATGGTGTTGGAATCTGGGTTGAAAACAGAGTAAAACCAATTCAAAGTACCAAAACCGACGAACAACTAGCTGAAGAGATCAAAAATATACTCAAAGAAACTGATTGTGAAATAATTGTCTCTTATCTGCCAGTTGGTTCTGATAAAGTAACAGCGTTTTGGGCTCAAATGTGTCTTGATACAAACACTGCATTTGTCAACTGCATTCCTTCGTTTATCTGCTCAGACGAATCGTGGTCAAAGAAATTTGCCGAAAAAAATATTCCTGTAATTGGTGATGATATCAAAGGCCAAGTTGGCGCAACCATAGTTCACCGAACACTAGCAAGATTATGTAATGATCGGGGAACAAAGATTGAAAGAACCTATCAAATCAATGTGGGTGGTAATACTGACTTTTTGAATATGAAAGAACAGGATAGATTGGCAAGCAAAAGAATCTCAAAGACAGAAAGCGTACAAAGCCAATTAGATGAAAGATTAGATGATGATCAAATCTATGTAGGCCCCTCTGATTTTATTCCATTCCTAGGTAATACGAAACTAATGTTCATGAGAATTGAGGGCAGACAATGGGCAAATATTCCTTACAATATGGAAGTAAGATTAGAAGTCGATGACAAGGCAAACTCTGCTGGAATTGTTATTGATGCTTTGAGATTAGCAAAGATTGCATTAGACAGAGGTATTGGAGGTCCAATTCATTCAGCAAGTGCTTATCTAATGAAACATCCTCCAATACAAACCACTGATCCCAAAGCAAAAGAAGCATGTGAAGATTTTGTTGCAGGAAATAACGACCTTACACAAAACCTCTAGCGTCTGAAAATCTAGTCTTTCTACTTTTGATGTATTTTGATAGAGTAATGCTTTGAGCTACTGATCTTTGACCAATCAGCTTTGTGACTAGTTTAGGAATCATTACTTTGTCTTTTTCAAACAAATCAACAATCACACTGTTTCCACCAAATCTGTGATTCGAGACATTTGCCGCAAGAATTGGAATACGGTTCTCTAATGCTCTAGTTTGTAAGTACAAATGCCAAGGAATTATGCCTCTCTTTACAATTCTACTTGGTGATAGCAAAACTTCAGCACCTTTTTTTACAAGTGAATTTGCGACTTTGGGAAAAACCATGTCGTAGCAGATTATAATCCCAAATTTACAGGCTGTTTTGAAAATCTTAAACCCTTTTCCAGGATTTACAAGATTTCGTTCATAATCAAAAGGATGAATCTTGTCTTGTTTGCCTATAATCTCACCTTTAGGTCCAATGACTGTAGATGTAATTGCAAATCTATGCTTACGTCGTTCATAAAATGCGCCTGGAATAATAGTCATGGAATAATTTTTAGCAATTTTAGTAAATTCAGAAAATTCACGCTCAAAAGACGCAATTCTATTATTTTGAAGCCACTGCTCAGGCAGACAAACAATGTCGATCTCTTTTTTGCCAAGAGATTCAAGAATCTTTGAGACATTCTTGATTCCTTGTTTGTTAGACGTGTAAGACTTTGTTTGAACTATGCCTAGTTTTACCATGCCTTATTTTGATACATTTGATAATTATAGATAGGCATGACTCTAAGCCTCTACGAAGAAGTTGTAAACATTACAAGAATTATCATCATAGTCAACTAAACTTGTTAACAATGGATTATCCAACTAATTTTAGAATTTTAGTCATTGGTTCATATTAAAAAAGTCGAGATCTTTGGTTTCAAATCATTTGGATTCAAAAACACTGTAGTTGAATTTCAAAAAGGTCTTATCTCGATCTCTGGACCAAACGGATCTGGTAAAAGCAATATTCTAGATGCAATAATTTTTGCACTTGGAGAAAATCGACCAAAAACTATGAGAGTTGATAAACTCCGATCATTGATACATGATATTGAAGGAAATCGACGTGGAACAAAGATGGCACGATCAAGTGTTCACTTTGATAATTCTGATCGTAAAATTCCTATTGATTCTGATGCAGTTGAGATTACAAGAGAGATGGATGACAAGGGTGAGAATATCTATTATCTAAACAAGAAAAAGACAAACCGTTCACATATTTTAGATATACTTGAAGTTGCAAATGCAGGTCTACATCAACTAAATGCAGTACAACAAGGAACTGTTACAAGAATTTCTGAATTTTCTCCAGAAGAAAAACGTGAATCAATAGAAAATCTTATTGGCCTATCTTATTTTGATGAGAAAAAAGCAGAATCTGAAAAACAACTTGATGAAGCTGATCGAAGATTAGAGATAGCTTTTGCAAGGATGGATGAAATCAAAAAAAGAATAGATGAACTAGAAGAAGAGAGAAACCTCAAACTTCGATATGATCTTTTAGAACGTGAGCTAAATCGACTAAATGCAATCTCTGCTGCAAACAAGATGGAGACAATCCAGATCGACAAATTATCCAAAGAACATAATCTAAGTGCAATGACTTTCGAAATCACCAAATTTGATGAAGAAAGAGCTGAAATTCGCAAAGAAATCCAAACTTTAGATGCTGAAAAAGTCAAGTTTATGGCTGAAGTTAATGCCTACAATCAAGCCAAAGCTACGATTGATTCTGAATTAAGTGCAGCAATGCAACAGTTTGAAGAAGTAAACAGCGAAATTGTTACAGCTAAAAAAAGAATACAACAAATCGAAAAAAGAATCCCTGAAATTAAACAAGAGATTGAAAAAATTCATGAAGATAAAAATGCAATTTCATCAAAAACATCAGAAATACAAAAATCTATTGATGAAACAAATATCGAAAAGAAAAAAATCAATGAACAAGTAACATTACTTGATTCAGAACGTTCCCAAGTTCTTAAACAACAATCAGAAGTTACTGCTAAAAAACTTGAGATTGATAAAAAAATTAAAGAATTAACAGATAAACTTAATGACGCAAAATTAAATCTCGGAAAAAATGAATCCGAGAGAAAAGATATTGAAAATAAAATACAAAATAACTCTTCTAAAAAATCAAATTATGTACAAAAATTTGAAAAACTTGGTAGAATAAAACAAAAATTAGAATCTGTTCAGTCAAATCATAAGGCTACTACCTCCGAATTAAAATCAAGAATAGAAAAATTAACTACTAAAAAATCGAAAATTGAAAAAGACATGGAAGATCTTATACCCGTTTTAGAAAAATCAAGCAAAGCTGCTGCACAGTTTGATACAAAGATTCGTGTTGTAAAGGGAGTAATGCATGAGGACTATTCTATTGCAAAACTAAAAGAAAATTCAGCTGAGTTAGGAATTGTTGGTTTAGTTTATGAACTGATTTCTTGGGATAGAGAATATGAGCGTGCAATTCTGGCAGCAGGGTCTGATTGGATTAAAGCAATTGTAGTACGAGACTTTGCAACATTAGTAAGTCTTGCAGAGTTTGCACGTTTCAAAAATTTACCTAAAGTAAGAATCATTCCAATTGAAGCAATTCCAAAATTCAAACTAGATGTTCCAAAAGAAAAGGGTGTGATTGGTTCTTTATATGATTATGTAAAATGTGATTCAAAAAATAATGCACTAAAGAGATTTCTTTTTAGCAATATAATTCTCACAGAAACAAGCGATGTTGCCTTACAGGTTTCTAAAGCAGGCTACAAAGCTGTTTCTATGAAAGGGGAGTTCTTTGAATCAAAAGCCAGTGCTGTAATTGTGGATATTAATTCAAAGATATCAAAACTCACCAAAATCATCAACATGAGTTCTTCAGTTGAAGGGTTGTTGCAATCAATAGAATTACTCAAAAAATATCTCCAAAACAAGAAAAATTCCCTCAAAAAGGTCGATTCTGCTATTCAAAACTGCAAAGATTGCTTGTCAATTTCAGAAACTGAGTTAACTATTGCAAATCAGAGTCATTCTGATCTTACGTGGCAACTAGGTACTGCATCAGAAATGAAAACTCAATTAGAATCTCGTAATGCCCAATTACAAAGTAGGCTAGAACATCTGGTCACTGAAGTTACCAAACAAGAATCATACGTAACCTCATTAGAAGAAAGAATTACAATTGTACAAGAAAACTATGCTGAAGGAGAACAAACTAGAATTGCAAATGAACTTTCTAGATTAAATGAAAAAAAATCTGTTCTAGATGTCAGACAAACTGAAATTATTTCAGAATTTAGAGATAAGGCATCACAAATAGCTGTATTACATGCAGAAGGATCCAAAGAAAACTCTAACATTCAATATCTCAATGATGAGAGTGTTAGTCTTACCACAGATAAACAAGAATTAGAAACTCGTATAGATGAATTAGAAAAAGAAAAAGAACCTCGCAGTACACATCTTGTAAAGTTACGGGAAAAAGAACAAGAATTGATTTCAACTTCGGGAACTTCAGTAGATAAACTAAAAGAATACGATGACAAACTCAAAGAACTAAATGATAAAGACCGTGATTTAACTAGAAACATCAGTGCACTAGAAAGACAATCTGATTCACTTAATCGAGACTTGAATGATCTAATTGAAAATGAAACAAAGATACAGAAGATACTTGATACTTATGGATTAGAAGTTAAAGATACAACATTTAATGTTGAGCCAATTTTGCAGGCATTATATGCTGAACAACGCTCACTGACTGCTCTTAATGCTAAAGCACCTGAAACTTACATCGAAATTTCAAATGGCTATCGTTCAATGTCAACTCGAAAGAATTCTCTGGAGGAAGAGCGAAATTCTATTGTTAGATTTATTGAAGAAATTGAAAAAGACAAGCGTCAAAACTTCCTTAATGCATTTGATACAGTAGACAAGGAAATTCGACATGCATTTACCACGATGACTGGTGGAAATGCCTGGCTTGAGTTACAAAATGAAGATGATATTTTTAACTCTGGAATCTCATATATGATACAATTTCCAAGCAAACCAAAACGAGAATCAACATCAATTAGTGGTGGTGAAAAATCACTTGCTGCAATTGTATTTGTTCTTGCTTTACAAAAACTCAAACCTTCTCCATTCTATCTCTTTGATGAAGTTGATGCTCACCTTGATGCGCCAAACTCTGAAAGATTATCGAAGATTCTAGAAGAGCGCTCTCGAGAAAGTCAGTTCATTATGGTCTCACTAAAGGAGTCTGTTATACAAAAGGCAAAACTGATCTATGGGGTTTATCCAAAGAACGGAGTTTCACATATAGTTACATACAAAGACAAAAGAATGCCATCAATGGTAACCTCTTCCTAATCTAATTTAACAAAGCATGCAACTTCTCTAGAATCAATCCTTTCTAGTGGTGGCTCTTTTTTACACTCTTCAATTGCATAAGGACATCTAGCTCTAAACCCACATCCTTGATACACATCAATATCTAGTGGTTCATTAATTCGAATCTTCTTTTCTTTGTGAAGATTTTCCGGATCTGGTTCTGATAATGCATCAACCAATGCTTGAGTGTAAGGATGTTTTGGGTGCAATAAGACATCGTCAATTGGTCCCATCTCAACAATCTTTCCCAAATACAAAATCGCAATTCTCTGTCCAAAAAATTTCGCAGTAGCTAAATCATGTGTAATGTAAATGAATGATATACCATGTTTTTTCTGAAGATCTTCTAAAGATTCTAGCATCTCGGCTCGAATTGATACATCCAGCATCGAGACTGGTTCATCTGCGATGATGATTTTTGGTTTTAATGATAATGCCCTTGCAAGAACAACTCGTTGTCTTTGACCTCCTGAAAGCATATGTGGATATTTCATCATGATATCTTCAGCAGGTTCAAGCTTAACTTCATGTAGAACTTCTAGAACTCTCTTTTTTCTTGCATCTTTATCACCCATCTTGTGAATTTCCAGAGGTTCTGAGACAATGTCAAGGATTCTCATTCGTGGATTTATCGAGTCATAAGGATCCTGATGAATCATTTGACATTGCAATCGTATTTTTTGAAGACTCTTCGAATCGTTTTTGATTTCATTACCCTCAAAGATTATCCTACCAGAATCTGCTTCTATGGATTTTAGAATCAACTTTGCAATAGTAGATTTACCAGAACCTGATTCTCCTGCGAGAACAAAAACCTCTCCTCGCTTTAGAGAAAATGAAACATCATCTGCTGCTCTGACTATGGACTTTTTTGAGCTAAAAACACTTTTTTTAATGAAATATTTTGTCAAATTCTCAATCTTAAGAATATAATCCAATACCTTACCTGATCATTTGAAGTATATCAAGAAATATGGTTTAGAAATTATGGTTAATTTGGGATAAAGAATTTATTTAAAAGAAAAACCTCCTTGACTACTTGAGTACTAAAACTATTCAACAAAACTTGGGATATCAAAGATATGGCCTACATTCGCGTTTAAGCTACTTTAAACCTCATGCTGAAAAAACCGAAAAAAGTTTTACTGAAGAAATCTCTCATAGTTTAACTCAAAATTCAAAATTTATCAACCCAAAATTTTTCTATGATCAAATTGGTTCTAAAATTTTCGAAGATATTTGTAAACTTCCTGAATATTATCTCACAAGAACTGAAAAAAAAATTCTAGAATTGTTAAAAACTGAATTGCATGAATATCTTGATTCTGATTACCGGTTAGTTGAGTTAGGTAGTGGCTCTTCAGTAAAAACTAGACTAATCCTAGATGCCTTAAACCAAACCCATGAAAAAATTGAATATTTTCCAATTGATATTTCTGATATTCTCAAAGAAAGTGCAGAAGGTCTTCTTGAAGATTATGAAAATCTCACGATTACTGGAATTATCGATACATACGAACATGGATTAGAATTTATCCGTGATTACGATAATGTTCCGAACTTAATTGCATTTTTGGGTTCCAGTTTTGGAAATTTTAGCCCTGAAGACGGCAAAAAATTCCTAAAATTCATACATTCTACTATGAAAGATAATGACTTATTTTTGATTGGCCTAGACTTAGTTAAGGATAAAAAAATTCTAGAGGTTGCATACGATGATTCAAAAGGAGTTACAGCAAAATTCAATCTTAATGTATTATCAAGAATTAATTCAGAACTAAATGGTAATTTTGATTTAGAAAAATTCTCTCACTATTCTTTGTTCAATGAAGATGAGCAACGCATTGAAATGTATTTACGTTCTCTTACAAAACAATCTGTTTACATTCCAAAAGCCAATCTAAAACTTGAATTTGAAAAAGATGAATTAATTCTAACTGAACACTCACACAAATATTCTATTTCAAACATTGAAGACACTTTAGAACTTGCAGGTTTTCACATTAAACAAATATGGCAAGATAAGAACAACCACTTTGCTTTAGTTTTAGCTTCTAAGAGATGATTTACTGATCTTGGGCACATCTGAATCCCGAGAATAGCCATCTTTCATCTAATCTGAAAAAGTTCCTATAACTTCCACGAATTGATATCATGGGTGTTCCAAATGATCCTCCGCGAAGAACTTTTTGATTTGTAAACCATTTGTCATTGTACTCAGAAAATCCGGTCTTAAATCCTGGATATCCAACAAATTCTGAAGAGGTCCATTCCCAAACATCACCAATCATTTGATGACAACCATAAGAGCTCTTAGAATCTGGATAAGCACCAACTTCAGTACAATTCCATATGTATGACTCTAAAAGATTAGCATGTTTTTCAGTTGGTGAATCATTTCCCCATGGGAACACTGTCTTTGTTTGTTTTTCATTATTCCAGCATGCAGCTTTTTCCCATTCTGCCTCTGTTGGTAATCTCTTTCCTGCCCATTTACAGTAAGCATCTGCTTCATAGTAACTAACATGGCAGACAGGTTCATTTAGATTGATTTTACGTTTTCCGATAAAATCTTGAGTCACCCAACTATCATCAATTTTTTCCCAATACATTGGTGCTTTCCAATTGTTTTCTTTGACTTTTTCCCAACCATCCGATAACCAGTATTTAAAATCCTCATAACCGCCATCTTCTATGAATTTCAAATAATCTGCATTTGTAACAGGAATTGAATCAATACTATAGTCATTTAAGAAGACTTTGTGTTCAGGCAGCTCAATATCATAACAGTATTCAGAACCGTTGTACCCAATTGTATAAAGACCACCTTCAATTTTAACAGATTCATTTTCAATTGGTGATGGTGCTGGAGAAGATTGTTTTTGTACTGGTCTGTATGAATCGGCAAGCAAATGCTGTAAATCATAAACTAAAAGCTCCTGATGTTGGCATTCATGATGAAATCCCATTGTAATAAGATTAGCAGTTTCAGAATCAATTGTATTACTTTGAATAAAGTTTGTAACCCTTTGATTTATTATGTTAAAATATTCAAAAATCTGATCTACTGTAGGTCTTGAAATAATTCCTCTCTTTGCTTTGTCATGTGGAACTCCAAATTGCTGATAATAGGAATTGAGATATTCTGAAAATTCTTTTGAATAAAATTCATAGCTCTTGTCTAGTTTACTGAGAATTGCTTCGTAAATCCAACTAACATGGCCCAAGTGCCACTTTGGTGGACTCATGTACGGTGCAGTTTGCACAACAAAATCATCTTTTTCTAGAGTTTTTACTAATTCTAAACTTCGTTTACGTGTTTCTTTGAATTGTTCTAACAATGGTTTTTTTTGTTCTTGTTGAGGAATCGCAGTCATGAGTTATCTTTGAATTTAGTTTGAAATTATTATATTTGTAGCTGAGTTCTAGTAACCACGAGCAAACAATGGGGAAGAATTACTCTGTTCTCCACAATAGACACATTTTCCAGCATCATTTTCTGAATCAAAAGGAATTACGCGTATATCTGCGCCTGTCTCTTCTTTGATCTTTTCTTCACATTCTTCTTTTCCACACCAATGTGTTTTTAGAAATCCTCCTTCTTCCAACTTTGTTTTAAATTCTGAATAATCTGAAACACTAAAAGTATTTTCAGTTAGTATTTTTTTTGCAGACTCGAGCATGTCTTTTTGAATTTGAGTAAGAAGAGATTCTACTTCGGTATCTACTTGAGCAAATGCAAGATCAGATTTTTCTTTATTGTATCTTTTTACTAGTACAACTTTTTCTTTTTCAATATCTTTTGGACCGATTTCAATTCTTACTGGTATTCCTTTGAGTTCCCAATCATGGAATTTGTATCCTGGTGTAAGCTCTGATCTGTTATCCATATGAACTCGAATATTTTTTCCCTCAAGAATTTGTTTTATCTCATTTGCTTTTGAAATCACTTTTTCTCTGTCATCATCAGAATAGTAAATGGGAATAATAACAACCTGTATTGGTGCTACTTTAGGCGGTAAAACTAACCCATTATCATCTCCGTGTACCATGATCATTGCACCAATTAGTCTCCATGAAACTCCCCACGATGTTTGCCAAGCAAAATGTTCAACATTATTTTTATCAGCAAATTTTACTTCAAATGGTTTTGAAAAATTCTGCCCAAGAAAATGTGAAGTTCCCATTTGCAATGCTTTGCCATCTGGCATCATTGATTCCATAGTTCTGGTGTAAACTGCACCAACAAATTTCTCCCTCTCGCTCTTCTTTCCGGCAATCACTGGAATTGCTAATTCTTCTTCAACAGTATTTTTGTAAATTTCTAAAATTGAGAGAACTTCTTTTTCTGCTTCCTCTTGTGTTGCATGTACTGTGTGACCTTCTTGCCACAAAAATTCTGATGTTCTTAAAAAAGGCTTTGTTGCTTTAATCTCTGCTCTCAAAGCAGTATTCCAAAAATTGATTTTTAGTGGTAAATCTCTCCAACTTTTTATCCATTTTGAATATAGCGAATAAGCCAATGTTTCAGAGGTTGGACGTAAAGCTAGTTTGTCTCCTAGCTCATTCGTTCCTGAAAGTGTTACCCAAAAAACTTCAGGATTGAAACCTGCAAAATGTTTCTTCTCTTTACTTAATAGTGATTCTGGAATCAATATTGGCAAGAATCCATTTCTAATTCCTTCTTTTGAAAAACTTGAATCAAGTGAATTTTTTATAGATTCCCAAATTGAATAACCATCTGGCCTAAGAACAATTAGTCCTTTTACAGGAGCATAATCAGCAAGTTTTGCTTTTAGAACTACCTGAGTATACCACTCGCTAAAATCTTCATCTTTTTTGACGGTAATTCCTAAGTCTTCTTTGCTCAAACTATTTTTTGTGTAAGTATGTGTGCGTTATTATGCTTTTTAGTTGAGTGGGTCGCCTTTGCAGAGAACATGTCCCATAACTCTACTCTGAAAATTTGGGCAAACAAAACACTGTATAAACTGAATATCTTCTTTTAAGACTGGACATTCAACATATTCTAGTTTCATCCTCTTGAGCATTTTTGGACTAACGCCTTTTAGTTTCAATTTTCCTTTCTCATCCATCATTCCTGATGCTTTCATCTCCTCTTTGACTTTGTCAGGAATTTTTTGTCGTTTTTCAGTTACTTTTATTTCGACTTCATATTTATGCTCAAGTTCTTCTACCATAGAAAGTATAATTTGCATGTCTGATTTATTGATAACGGTCTAGATCAGAAAATTGTTTTTAACCTTAATATAATTAGATTTTCGTTCTGAAATCAGAAAACAATTGCTGGTAATTTTTGATGTAGAAGGGGTTCTTTTTGATGCAGAATATCTTCCCATTCTTGCAGAGAAACTCAACAAAGAAGACGAGATTTGGGAAATTACTAAAAAAGGGATTCAAGGAGTTATTAATTGGGAAGAAGGACTCAAAAACCGAATTGATGCTCTCAAAGGACTAAGTTTTGAGACTTGTCAAGATGTAGCTGATTCTTTACCAATAATGACTGGAGCAAAAGAAGCTTGTCGTATTCTAAAAGCAGCTGGATGGAAAATAATGGCAATATCTGGAGGGTTTACTATAATGACTGATAGAATAAAAGAAGAATTAGGCCTTGATTATGTCTTTTCAAATGAATTATTGTTTAAGGATGGAAAACTTGATGGAGTAAAAATTAGCGTAGATTCTGATAAAGCAAAATCAGCAAAAATCAAAATCGAAGAATGGGGTTTGAAAAAAGAAGACATTGTAGTTGTTGTAGATGGAGCAAATGACATCAAATTATTTAATATCTGTGGATTAGGAATAGCATTTAGAGCACAAGATAAAGTCAAAGACTTGGCAAATGTAATCCTTGAAGAAAAAGATCTCTCAAAAATACTGGATATTATTAACAAGCACTACAATTTGACTCTAGAGACTCCTACTCTAGCGTAAACAATATTTCCCACATTGTCTGGACCTAACTATTGACTCTAGAAATAATTCCAATTTCAATCAATCATGATATTGAAGAAAATGAGAAACTCGCAAATCTACTAAGCTCAAAAGCAAAGATTGAAGATAATGATATCTTAGTTGTTTCTCAAAAAATCATTTCAAAACAAGAAGGACAGATTATGCGTCTGTCTTCTGTAATACCATCACAACTTGCACTTGGAATAGGCTCTGAATATGAAAAGGATCCAAAACTTGTTGAAGTAATACTTTCTGAATCAAAAAGAATAGTTCGAATGGAAAATGAAATAATTATTGTTGAAACTAATCATGGTTTAGTGTGTGCTAATGCTGGTGTTGATGAAAGTAATGTTTCTAATGGATTTGTTACTCTTTTACCAAAAGATCCTGATCAATCTGCATCAAATTTACAAAAACAAATTTTTGAAAAAACAGGAAAACATGTTGTTGTATTAATTTCAGATACATTTGGAAGACCCTTTCGAATGGGACAAACTGATTGTGCTATTGGTGTTGCTGGTATTGATGCAATATCAGATTATAGGGGAAAAAAAGATACCTTTGGGAAAACACTGCGTGTAACTGAGATTGCAATTGCAGATGAGCTTTGTTCAGCAGCAGAACTGGTAATGGGCAAAACACTTCACTACCCTGCAGCAATTATTCGAAATTTCAAGTATGAATCATCTAAAGGAAGTATGAAATCTCTTATTCGTCCTGACTCTGAAGATCTATTCAAATAACAAATTTTCGACAAATTTAAAATAACTAGTTTGAAGGCAAAAGGTGAAATAGAATTGAATTTCCTTAAAACCGAATTACATTGTCATAATGAGTTTTCAAATTTTCACCAAGCTGAATTTGATACTCCATATGATTGTAGTATTGGAATTCAAGAACAATTAGACCAGTCTCATAAATTAGGATTGAATTGTTTGTTTGTAACTAATCACAATACCTTAGATGGATATAATCAATTACTTGAATTTCAGAAAAACCATCAAAAATATCAAAATATCAGTATATTTCCTGCTGAAGAAATCACAACTGACGAGGGTGCTCACGTCATTGCTTATGGTATTCATAAGGAGATTAAAGCTGGTTTATCATTTGAAGAAACCGTTGATGAAATAAGAAAACAAGACGCAATTTCTTCAGCTCCGCATCCGTTTGGTGTACTTGATGCCTTACGAGAAAAAGCAAAATCATGTGATCTAATTGAGGTTTTCAATAGTAACAATGTAGATGTTTTAGCAAATGCAAAGGCAACTTTGTTTGCTGATGAAAATAATATTACTGGTGTAGCAGGAAGCGATTCACATGTTCTTTCTACTCTTGGTCGTTGTACAAATGTAATTGAATCTGAAAATACTTTGGATGATGTTTTGCATTCCATGAAACATAGGAAGATCATTATTCAAACAACTGGATATGTCACTGCCCAAGAGACTCTAGAATATTTTCGTTATAAAGTGGATAACTCTACTGAATGGATTCAAGATTATGTTGCTCAGTTTTATCCAAAATCAAAGAGACTGTTTTTATTATTGTTAAAACTTTTTGAATATAATCCTAATAGCTATCTTTGGGTATTATCATTCAAAATTGGATTATATGCTATGAAAAGAATTTCTAGAAAAATTAATTTTGAAAACCTAGACCCAACTTTGATGAAGGACCGAAATCTTTCCACTATTTTAAAGATAGCAATCTAATTGTCATAACGTAGGGTAAGCTAAACTCGAATAGATTTTTAAATAACAGAAAAACGATAATAATTATAGGTACTTAAAATGTCAGAGAACAGTCAAAAAAAATTAGATGCGACAGGATTATTTTGTCCTGAACCAGTGTTTAGAACAAAAATTGAAATTGAAAGAATGCAAGTTGGTGAAGTTTTAACTGTGCTAGCTGACGATCCTGCTGCTGAGGATGACATTTCTAGATGGGTAACACGAACCGGTCACGAACTTTTAGAAATGAAGAAAAACAACAATGTTTTGGAATTCTCAATTAAGAAAGTGAAATAATTATGGCTAGTATAGCCGCAACTGATTCAGAAGTTCTCAACAGAATTGGCAATACCCCAATAGTAAAATTAGATTCATTATCACATGATAAGATAGATTATTTTGCAAAACTTGAAGGACATAATCCATTTGGTTCTGTTAAAGACCGAGCAGCATATTGGATGATTAAAGACGGTGAAGAACGAGGAATTCTCAAGAGAGGTCACAGTATAATCATTGAACCAACATCTGGAAATACTGGAATTGCTCTAGCTGGAATTGCTAATGTATTAGGTTACAAAGTAGAAATTGTAATTCCTGAAAAAGCAAGTAATGAAACAAAAGAAATTATCAGAAATCTCGGTGCCAAAGTCTATGAAACAAGTGATGATCTCTGTCCAAAGGTAGGTGCTGGCACTGATCAGAGTATCGCTTTAGCAACATCGATTGCATCTTCTCGACCAGATACTTACTATTCACCTAATCAGTATGCAAATGAAGCTAATTTTATGGGTCATTACAAAGGAACTGGTCCCGAAATTTGGAAGCAAACCGATGGCAAGGTTACTCACTTCTTCACTGGAGTAGGCACCGGTGGAACAATTACTGGTATTGGTACATATCTCAAAGAAAAAAATCCAGACATCAGGATAATTGGATGTCAACCACAAAAGAATCACTTGATTCAAGGATGGAGGAATTTTGAAGAATCTGCAAAACCAGATTTGTTTCTAAAGCGTGAACTTGTAGTTGATGATTGGATTTCAGTTACAAATGCAGAGGCATTTGCAGTAGTAAAAGAAGTTTTTGAAAAAGATAAACTTCTCATCAGTCCATCATCTGCTGCAGTTTACGCATCTATGAAAAAATATCCAATTGATGGTGAAGGATGTGTTGTTGGAATATTTGCTGATGATGGTAGAAAATTCAAAAGCATTTATGCACAACAAAACATAATGACTGAAGAAGAATTTGCTGGTGCACTCAAAGATGCACAACACTTGTCTGAGATAGCATATCTCTAGTCTCTATTTGTTAACAGTTTCTTGTGATTTGAGAATTTTTTCCGAAATTGGGATCGTAAATTCAAAAGTTGCACCTTTCTCTCTATTGTTACGAGCAAAAATCTTTCCTCCGTGTGCTTTGATAATTCCTTTACATAAGAACAATCCAAGACCCGTTCCATTTTGATTTTCTTGCTCATGTCCTTTTGTAACGAATTTTTCAAAGACATTTGGAAGAACTCCTTCAGGTATTCCTAATCCTGAATCTGAAACAATCACTATCAAACTGTTTTCTTCTAAATTCACATGGGTAGTAACTCGTATGGTTCCCTTGTCTGTGAACTTTATTGCATTATTTAGCAGATTTTGTATTACTTGCTCAAATCTTACTCTATCCACTTTAATCTCTATATTCTCATCAAGGTTTTCAATAATTTTTAGTTCGTCGTTTAGATTTACTTTCATTAAATTTATCGTATCTGAAATTAGATCATTTATTTTCAATCTTTCTTTGTGAAGAACTAATCTGTCACCCTCAATTCTACTAACATCTAAAACATCATTTGCTAAATCTTGAAGTTTTTTTGCAAGTACAGTGACTCCATCCCAAGCTTCTTCATGATCTATATCTCCAGATTTTGCTAATTCGGCAAATCCCATTATTGGCTGAATTGGACTCTTTAATTCATGAGATGCAATTCCAATGAATTCATCTTTCATTTTATCAAGTTTCTTTAATTTTTCGTTTGCTCTTCTAAGTTTAGTTGTTTTGAGATCAACTTCTTTTTTCAAATCTTTGTTAATTTGACTTAAGAAGTATCCAAGTGTAGCTGCCATTGCTCCTACAATACTGATTATAATTACTTGACCAAGAAGTGCTGTAGATTCATTTTCTTCGATTTGCTTTGTTGACTCATCAATTAGCTGAGAAATTTCAATTGTAATTACATTAATCTCGTTTTGTATCTGTGTTTGTTTTTCATTAATTCCATCTATCAGTAATTGCTCTCCTGCAATATCTCCTGATTGAATTGCATCTCTAACTAAACTTTCATAATCATAATGAATCTGTTCAATTTGAGAAATACGTTGGGAAAATACCAGAAAACCGTTTCGAGCATTTTCAGAAACTGCCATTTCATAACCAGTTTTTACAATAGAAGTTCCTTTGATGATATCTACTCCAATGATTCCGCCACTAAACCAAAATTCCTCTTTGGCTTTTTCTAATCCCTCTTGATTAGGATTTTGTTCTAACCGTATAATTCTTTCAAAATTCAGCGCTTGGTTTGATTGATGATAACTAATGTCAGTTATCACTACATATAATGGAGCATATTCTTCAGAAATTTCAATTATTTCTTGGCTTACTTGAGACATCTGATATATACCAAACAAAATTGCTACACCTAACAGTAAGATGATAATGCCTACTGAACCACCTATCTTAAAACCAGTTTTTGTATTACTGTCTAACAAATGATCTCACACCTTTTGCTGGATTTCCCTCCTTAACATGCTAAAGTTGATTCAACGATTTGTTGTATCTGTAGATGTTTGTCTAAAATGAACAGTTCAGTAATGATTCTTACTTGTTTTCAGTGAGGTATTTATCTACATCGATTGCTGCCATGCAACCATAACCTGCAGCAGTTACTGCTTGGCGATATCTATGATCATGTACATCTCCTGCAGCAAAAACTCCGGCGATGTTAGTTTCAGTTCTATTTTTTAAAACAATGTAACCTTGATCATCCATCTCTATTTGATTAACAAATAGTTTCGTATTTGGGTCATGACCTATGGCAACAAATACTCCACCAACATCAACAGTTTCTTTTTCATTAATCTTATTATTTTTTAAAACAACTTGCTGAACTTTTTCATTACCTTTTATCTCTTCTATTTCAGAACTTAGGTGAAATTTTATTTTTGGGTTATCAAAAGCACGTTCTTGCATAACTTTACTAGCTCTTAGCTTATCTCTTCTATGTACTAGATGAACCACACTTGCAAATTTTGTCAAAAATGTTGCTTCTTCCATTGCAGAGTCTCCTCCACCAGCAACGATTAATTCTAGATTTCTAAAGAAAGGACCATCACATGTTGCACAGTATGAGACACCTTTGCCAGCAAAGGTTGTCTCACCTTCCAATCCTAACTTTTTTGGTGTGGCCCCCGTTGCAATAATAACAGCTTTTGCATCATATTCTTCTGATGCAGTCAATACTTTGAGTGGCTGATGCCTAAAATCAACATTTACTACTTCATCATCTACAATTGTAGTTCCCATTCTCTTAGTTTGATTTCTCATGATTATCATAAGGTCTGGCCCCATGATTCCGTTTTCAAATCCTGGATAGTTTTCCACATCAGTTGTGTTAACCAGTTGACCGCCTGGAAGAATACCCGAAAGAATGAGCGTATCATGACGTGCTCTTGAACAATAAATTCCTGCAGTATATCCAGCTGGACCTGCGCCAATAATAATTACATCATACTTCGTCTTTTTTTTATCGGGCATTTTTGACGGTTCGTCTTTTTTCTCTAGTAACGTCGCACCAGCATTATCTGCCATCATTAGTCAAAGTCTTCCGTTCATTAATTTAAATTCTTCACAAAATTATCCAAGATCTCTTGATGTTTCTCACACAATTTTCCGCTTTCTGATTGTGAGTACATTAAGTCGCTTTGCCAATGTGCATTAAATAATCTACATTCATGTAAACTACAGAATGCCTCGCCTGTAAGATAATAGAATATTGCCTGAAGCAAATACCCTTCAATCATTTTTGAAAGTCGTTTATCATGATATTCTAGGTAGGTTCCAGCAAACTTTTTCTTAATATATTCAAGATTTACTCCTTGACGATAGTTTGTCATTAATTCCATATAGTATTCTCTAGGTTTTGCTGGTGCTTCAATTATTCCTGTAGTTGAAATGATACTAGGATTTGAACAAATTACTGCTCTGCCGTGGTATCTATAATCATTATCGTCATAACTACATGTTAACTTGTTTGTAAACATTAGATGAAAATTCTCCGATGATCGTTCATCTTCATCAATTAATTCTGTTATGACTTTCTGAAATTCAAACCCATCATACATTATAATATGTTCAGTTCGTGAGGTATTTCCAACATTTTCTTTTTCAAAAACAATTTCATCTTCTGTTGGATTATGTTTTTCAAATGGTCTTCTTGTATTAAAAATACGGCATGATGCAATTTTTTGTGCAGTAGTGTCATTTGAATAATTTAGAATATTTTTCCTAATCTCAATATCTATTCTTAATGTATTTTTAAGAAAATTAGCTAATTCGGAAATGTTTATTTCAGGAACGTCAGGCTCATCGTAAAGGAAAATTTTCGAAATTTTCAATAAATTTAATGATAATTGGTTAGTTATCTTCCTAACTCTTTGATTTTTGTGGCTGCTACTTCTGCTGCTTTTTTACCTGAATACAACATAGAGCCAAAGGTTGGTCCCATTCGTGCCAGACCATGAGTCTCAGTAACTGACATTCCTGCTATTATTAGTCCTGGAAATACTTCACCAGTTTTTTCTACTACTTGATCTTCGCCTTCAGTAACATGCATTGGATTCATTCCCTTCCAATCAACTAGTCCTCTATCTACCAGGCGTTTCACTGCAACTGAATCATGACCTGAAGCATCAATGATTACTTTGGCTTCTAGTGCAATAGGATCAACACAAGTAATATTTCTTGGCAGTGCAGAAACTGGCATCCAATTAACAACAATTCCTTCAACTCTTCCATTTTTCAAAACTAAATCATCAAATTTTGTTAAATTCAAAAACTTCACTCCAGCATCACATGCACTTGCAATTAATTTTGAAACTGCATGAGGTCCTGGAGTAAGATATAATCCCTCAGATACTTTTTTGTATGGAACTCCTAACTCATCCCAGATTTTTTGTGCAGGTTCTCGTACAGTTACAGGATTCATAATGTAACCACCTAACCAATAACCGCCTCCAAGGTAGTTATTCTGTTCAATAACTAAAACTTTGAAACCCATACTGGATAATTCTTTACTTGCAGTTAATCCTGCAGGACCAGCTCCGATAATTATGACATCAGACTCTGCTCTATCAATTAAAACTGAATTAAATTCTGTTACAATAGCCCTTGTAATCTCAACTTCTCTTACATCTGCAAAAATCTTTGTAGGTTTTTCTGCGTTTGTAGCTTCTTGCATGGGAACTATCTTTGTTAGAATACATTAATAGCTTCGCAAAAGTTTATGTTAAATTAGGTCCTACTAATTATTTAACTCCCAAAGTTTCTCTAGCTAGGTGTAATAGATTAAAGTCCAGGCAAATTCAGTCGTAAAAACTGCTTATTATGGTGAAAATTCCTACTTTAAAAAATTTATATCCAAACTCAAAGGAATTGCCCTAGTATTGACACCACCTAATCTAAAACAAACGCATCCAGATTCTGTAAAGGCCAAAATTAATTGGGCAAAAATAGAAGAAGCTGATAACTTTGCAAAAACTGTAAAGCTTTACCGTCAAGGTAAAGTCGACGATAATACGTTTAGACGTTTTAGACTTCAACATGGTGCATATGGTACTAGAATGACTAGCGATTACGCCATGGTTAGAATAAAAATTCCTGCAGGAGAAATTTATCCATATCAACTTGAAAAAATTGCTCAACTAAGTGAAGCATTCTCAATAGGCAGTGCACATTTTTCCACAAGAGAAAACATTCAACTTCACTGGGTTGTATTAGAAGATGTTTCAGAAATCTTTCGAGGTCTAGCTGAAGTTGGTTTAACTTCTCGAGAAGCATGTGGAAATACAGTTAGAAATGTAATGTGTAGTCCTATTTCAGGAGTTTGTGATCAAGAGGAATTTGATGCAACCCCATACGCATTAGCGACAGCACAATTTTTGTTAAGAAACCCAATGAATCAAAACCTTCCACGAAAATTCAAGTTTAATTTTACGTGTTGTGAAAAACACGGCATGGTGCGGATGGTAGATGTAGGTTTACTTCCACAGATAAGAGAAATAGGTGGAGAAAAACAACGTGGATTTAAGATATTCCTAGGTGGTGGCCTTGGAAACAAATCTTTTGTAGGATATCAATTAGAAGACTTTACACCAGAAGAAGACTTACTATACACTTCCATTGCAGTTCTTCGAATTTTTGATAGGTTGGGAGACAGAAAGAACATGGCTAGGAACAGAATGCGATATCTTGTAAACGAGATGGGCTGGGAAAAATTCCAAAACCTTGTCTTAAAAGAAAGAGCACTTGTAAGGGCAACTCAATCTGTTGTCGTTCAACTTGATCTAGATAGAACTCCAAATGAAATCAAATCTCCAATTCGAATTTCTGAAGAAGCTCCTAGTCAAAACCCTGATGGATTTACTAGGTGGTACAACACAAATACGTTTAAACAAAAACAAGATGGATACCGTTCTGTATTCATCACTCTAGAGTCTGGAGATATTACCGCAAACCAACTACGCTCATTAGCTAATGTATGCAGGGATTTTTCGGCAGAGGGCTTTGCCAGAAATGGTTTTTCACAAGATGTCGCCTTGAGATATGTGCGGGAAGAAGACTTACCTCAACTGTATTCAAAACTACTTGAAGTTGGATTAGCAAAATCCGGTGCATTAACAATGGCTACTCCTATAGGATGTTCAGGAACTACCTCATGTAACCTCGCATTAACAAATTCACATAGACTATCAAAAGAGATTCAGAGAAAATTTCTAGAATTAAAACTTGATGAGGACGATGATTTGAGAGATTCTTCAATCAAAATTAGCGGCTGTCCTAACTCTTGTGGTCAACACGGTATTGCAACTATCGGTTTCTTTGGCGGTGGAGGACGTGTTGGTAAAGACATGTATCCTAACTATCAAATGTCAATTGGTGGTCGCTCAGATGGTGATACCATGTTAGGAAAGACATGTATGAGAGTTCCTGCTAAAAGAGTAATACCAGTAATTCTGAAAATTATTGAACTCTTCAAGAAAAACAAAAAATCAGATGACACACTTTCATCATGGATTCACAGAATTGTAAAAGGAACTGAAGATTCAGAAATTAAATCAATTAATGATCTAAAGCAAGTTTTAAATCCTCTTGTAATTCCACCAACAAAGGAAGAAGACAAGGACTTTTTCTCAGATTATGGAAACGATACAAGTTATCACACTAAAACCGGAAAAGGTGAGTGTGCTGCTTGATCAAAGAAAAAAGCATTCGCACTACGATTGATGTCGACACTTTAAGATCTGAAATTCGTGATAAAAGCGTCCGAGTAATTGATGTTCGTAGAGAAGAAGATTACAAACAGAGTCATATTCCAACATCTGTAAACCTTCCATTAGCAAATTTGCTCTCTGATGATAGTCCTGAAAGAGTTCTTAAAATGATTGAATCAATGGGAATAGATGACGAAACTTCTGTTGTAGTTTATGATGATACATTTGGTGCATTAGCATCACGTGTTGCTTGGACTATGGAATATCTTGGTCACAATGATGTATCATTGTTGGAAATGACCTATGGTAATTGGAAATCACTGGGATTAGAAAATGATAAAGAAATTCCTACTTTTCAATCAAAAAATCACTCTTTGAATCTTAGACCTGAAATCTTGGCTACTGTAGATTATCTAGAAAAATCCAAAGAAAAATCAGATGTTCTATTACTTGATAACAGAGAGCGATTGAATTATCTAGAACAACACATTCCAGGTGCAGTAAATATTCCATATAGAACACTTGCATTAGATGATAAAATTCTAAGGCCAAAAGAAGACATGAAAAGACTACTTGAAAATAGGGGTGTTTCACCAAAATCTGAAATTATTACTTACTGTGGTAGTGTGGGAACACTTTCTGGCTTGGCTTACTATGCACTAAAATCAATTGATTTGCCTAACGTAAAGTTGTATGTTCGTTCATTTAAAGAATGGAAAAATCTTGAAAAACCAATTGCAAAACAAGAAGAGGCAGACTATTGGGATCTTTCAGCAGAATAAACTAAGAAACTTCACTTCGTAATTGTTTAGTTACTGTTACTTCCACATTATCAAATAGAACTAACATTTTTTGTTTGTTGTCCTGAAGGAAGGACACACCTCTATCTTTTAATCTAATCTTCCATAGTCTAATTTCTCTATGTTCTTCAAAAAATTGTTCAATCATCTGTTCGCCACACTTTTTTGTATCAATAAATGTATCAAAAATCTCAATTGTTCTCTCCACATCTTCTTCTTCAATTGAAGATTTAACAGAATTAATTGCTAGACTTAACTCTTTTAGATTTCTAACTGCAACAGGAAGTTTTTTCTTAATTCCAAGCAAGCTTCTTTTCTCTGTAGGAATTTTCTTTGCAATTCCTGGCGCAAGATCATATGTTGGAATTTTATGTAGTATCTCTCTTTTTTCATGAACCGTAATCAAACCTTTTTTTAATAATTTTTGTAATGCATCTTCTGTATCTACTTTACTAAGAAATGTAGTCCAAACAATGGCACCAATAGTATGATAACCTTGTCGAAGTGATTCTAAAACAACCACTTCAACAATACGCTTGAAGCCTTCCTCGATTCGAACATTTACAAAATCTCTATCCTTTACAGCTCTTCTTGCATTTTTTACATCAATTTCAATTGAACGTGTTAATGCTTGAATAGCTTCAGGAACTTGATTTAGGAGGGACAAAAAACATGCTTTGTTATACCAAGCCATTTGATAAGTGGGAACTGAATCAATTGCTTTTTCAACACTGTCAAGTGCTTTGGAATAATTTTTTCGTTCATAATGAACTAGACCTTTAAGGTTCCAAGTTTCTGCATTTGTCAAATCAATTTCTAAAACCCGATCATAAATCCGTAGGGCTTCAGCATGCTCATCTAGATGAAATTTGGTATAACCCAATTTTATTAGAGTCTCTACATTATTTGGGTCATATCTCAGAGCATGCTCAAATGCATTTGCAGCATCCTCAAGCTTTTCATCAGCCATGTAATTGACGCCATTTTTGAATAGTTTTTTTCTCTGATAGTCTGAATCTGTCAGGCTAGTCTCAACTTTTTTTGTAGGCTTTGCATTGTCTTCTAATTTCTTTGGTTTGGATTTCCTTTGAAATGGACTTTTCATTATTTCTTATTGGCACTTTTTTCTAGATAAATACTATTCTCAATCTTTCATATTTTTGACAATTTTGTGCATGCCTGAAGTTTGACAATACAGAAATACTTCATTATTAAATCATCGATAGTGTCTAGTTCTAACCCTAAATTGGAAGTTCAAGGAACAACTCCCTTTAATCAGTCAGGTGTTTTTGAAGTTTCTATTTCTATTTCTGAAAAAAAGCCGTCTGAAGATAGCATTAACTCAAAAAGTTTTCCAGCTCTTTGGAAAGATAATTTCCATTTAAGAGTAAAAGACGGTCAATTTACTGAAACTCTTGGGAATAATCAAAACCCTATTCCTGAAAAAGTCTTTAACCTTGATTCAATTTGGATTGTAGTTTCTGACCAATTCTCTTCTTTGCATTCAAGTTTTGAAGTAAATCTTTCTGGTAAAAAACCAGCAGCAGAAACTAAAGAGAAAAAAACTGGAGAACAACCTATTCCAAAAATAACTTCAAGTAAAAAAACAGTTGGAGAGCGTGGTACAATAGGGGCTATGGGTCCTGCTGGTGAAAAAGGTCAAACAGGTCCTCAAGGTACTCCGGGTGACAAAGGTTCTCCAGGTCCTCCTGGAGATAAAGGAAGTACTGGACCGCCAGGACTCACTGGTAGCAAAGGTTCTACTGGTCAACCTGGATCAATGGGTGACAAAGGTTCAACAGGTTCTAAAGGATTAACCGGTGACAAAGGCGACAAAGGTGACAAAGGTTCTCCAGGTACACTTGGCGAAAAAGGTGACAAAGGTCCATTTGGCTCACTTGGTGATAAAGGTCCACCCGGTACTCGTGGTCCAATGGGAGAAAAAGGTGACAAAGGTCCAATTGGTCCATCTGGTGATAAAGGAATTACTGGTGATAAAGGTCCACAAGGTGGAAAAGGTGAAACTGGTTCTCCAGGTCCATCTGGTGAAAAAGGAATCCAAGGTACACCTGGCGAAAAAGGTCCTAAAGGTACTCAAGGTATTGTCGGTGACAAAGGTACAATAGGTCCTCTTGGTCCACATGGCGAACAAGGTACTGAAGGTCCGCAAGGTACTCCCGGTGACAAGGGGCCACAGGGTCCACAGGGTGAAGTTGGAGAAAAAGGATTAACCGGTGTCCCAGGTCCACAAGGCGAAAAAGGCGACAAAGGTCCAGTAGGCACACAAGGAGAAAAAGGTCCTCAAGGTCCACATGGTGTTCTAGGTGATAAGGGTCCTCAAGGCCCACAGGGTTCTCAAGGTGAACGAGGCCCACAAGGTCCTGCAGGAGAAAAAGGTCCTCAAGGCCCTCAAGGAATACAGGGACCGCAGGGTGAGAGGGGTCCACTAGGTCCTAAAGGTCCTACAGGCGAACAAGGTCCAAAAGGTGAACAAGGTTTAGTAGGTCCCGCAGGTGCAAGAGGCCCTCCAGGTCCACCAGGAGAAAAAGGTGCAGCTGGGGGAATGTCTGAAGAACAAAAAGCTATATTCAAAGAATTATTGGAAATTCTAACAAGCAAGAATGTAATGACAACTGAAGAACAAATCAAACTAATGAGTTATCTATACTAGTGATTATATTCAAATATGCGTTAAAACAAATAGAACTGCAATGAGCTCTCGAGAAAAAATCGAATTTAAAATGTTAGACTACGAAAGGTTAGAAAACGATTACGTTTCATTTAAGCTAGAGGATGGAACTGTAGTAAAAGTAAAAATAGATTTGGATAGAGTTGGCAAAGCTGTGAATTATACAAATCCTGATGGAACTCCTCACTATGCAATTAATACTGCTGTAAAATTATCAATTGTTCCATCTGACAAAAAATTCTCCGTTGAAAAAACATCATTAAAAGGAAAAAACTCATCACCACCAAATCAAATGTTTAGTTAATTTTTCGATAGAACTATCTAACATTAAATTTGAAAAAGGAAAACGAATCGCCAACTAATTGACGATTGTTAATTTGAAAACGATCTGATTATCGTTTTCTTTTTCTCTTTGGAGCAGCTCTCTTCTTAGCTTTTCTCTTTGGAGCAGCTCTCTTCTTAGCTTTTCTCTTTGGAGCAGCTCTCTTCTTAGCTTTTCTCTTTGGAGCAGCTTTTCTCTTTGGAGCAGCTTTTCTCTTTGGAGCAGCTTTTCTCTTTGGAGCAGCTTTTCTCTTTGGAGCAGCTTTTCTCTTAGCTTTTCTTTTAGCAGCCATTGAAACA
>CAWTZF010000022.1:0-14297 GCA_963920015.1 uncultured Nitrosopumilaceae archaeon
AAGAAAACCAAAAAAACTGCAAAAAAAGCCAAACATAAATTATCAAAAAAAGTTAAAGCTAAGAAAAAACCAATTAAAGCAAAAAGAAAGACAGCAACAAAAAAAACTAAAGCAAAAAGAAAAACAGCAAAAAAGAAAACCAAAAAAACTGCAAAAAAAGCAAAAAGAAAAGCTTCCAAAACCAGAAAATCTAAACGAAAGTAGTAAAACCAATAATCTATTATGTATGGTTAATATTGTTTGATACTTTTTCTTAGTGTATGACTACGGAAAAAATTTCTGTTGAAATTAAATCCATTCCCGATTTGAATAATCCTAAATTAATTTGTGGATTTCCAGGAAGTGGTTATGTTGGCAAACTTGCAATTGATTACTTGATTGACAAACTAGAAGCGATTCAATTTGCACAAATTTATTCACATTCATTTCCGCCACAAGTATCAATTCAAGAAGATGGAACATTAGATTTAGTAAAAAATTCGTTGTATTATTGTAAAGGAAATTCAAATGATCTTGTTTTTCTTACTGGTGATGCACAACCAGTCTCTGCAGAGGGAGAATATTCTCTTGCAGAAGAAATAGTGGGAATCTGCAAAAAAATGAACATTCAGAAAATTTTCACTCTAGCTGCATACATTACTGGTAAATTCCCAAAAAATCCAAAAGTTTTTGGAACAGGTACTTCGCCTGAAACAATAAAAGAATTTTCAAAATTTGATGTAATGACAATGAATAGAGGTAATATTACTGGAATGAATGGAGTTTTGATTGGCATTGCAAAAAAATCTTCTCTTTCAGGAATTTGTCTTTTAGGAGAAACATCTGGTTATGTTATTGATGCCAAAGCATCAAAAGCTGTTTTGGAATCTCTCTGTAAAATTCTTAATCTAAAATTTGACATGTCAGAGCTTGATCAAAAAGCAAAAGATACTGAAGAGCTGATTAAAACTATACAATCTCAAGCAACTGCTCAGGGTGGTGATGCCCTTCCTACACAATCTTCTGATGAAAAACGCTTAGGTTACATTAGTTAATTTGAAAAATAGAGTCATCACTATAGATGAATTGAAAACGGGTAAATTAATCTAGATTTTTCTAGGAGATAATTTCCATTTGACCAAATTTGCCTTTTGTAAGAGCAACTTCACCTTTGAAGGAATTTGTATAACCATTAGTTATCTTGATTTTATCCCCATTGTTAACTTTAGGAATATCGTCTCCCCACAAAGTTAATTTTATTTCTCCGCCTTCAGCATCTACTAGAAACGCATCACATACATCAATTGTACCGCCTCTCTTCATATTGACTGTTCTTGGTTCGCCTTTTCTTTCAACGGTACCTTCAATGTTGACGCCATCTCTCATGTTTTTTGCTTGTTCGGCTGTAACTGTACTCATGATTTCAACTCAATTTGAGGTAATTATAAAGCTTTTTTAAACTCAACATTGAGCACAACGATTTTACATTTTCAATTTTAGATTAAAAATTAATTTAATTCAATTTTTACCGATCATTTTACTAATCGTAATCGACAAATATTGGAACTGAAAAATTCTCATTGCAGGGGTATCGAAGCCAGGTCAACCGAGAAGGACTCAAGATCGTGACAATAGGAAATCCTTTCCTTTAGGGGTTCGTGGGTTCGAATCCCACCTCCTGCACCAAAATTATCTCAACAAAATAATGACGAAAACTTCTAAGCTACTATTGCTTTGATCTTAGATGCTGAATGTTTGGAAATTTCTTTGTGCATTTTTGCATGATTTTCATCTCTAAATGTAAGATTACATCTAAAACATTTCCAAGTTTGTTCGGTCACACATGTATAAACGGGAATTTTCCTTATAAAGATATTGAATAAATCATCCTATTTTTTCAATTACATGATCAATTGATCATAAAAGATGAATTTTTTTGAAAATTAACAATCGTTTTCAAATTTTTTCACTTTCACACAATTTCTAAGGGTTTAGATTCAAAAGAAATATGATGTTGACAAGTTATGACGGACTTTTTTGAGACATTTGGAGAGTTATCGTATCTGGGAATCTTCATTATATTGATTGGGATTAATGCTGCTCCAATTTTGATGCCTCCAACCTGGATTGTTCTTTCTTCATTTTATGCCCTTGATACTAACCTTGATCCAATTGTTCTAGCCCTGGTGGGAGCCACTGGTGCTACTATTGGAAGATTTTTTCTAAAGAGAATAACTGGATTATTTCGTAAGTTTGTTGGCAAAGAACAAAAATCTAATCTTGATGTGATTGGAGATTATCTCAACAGAAAAAGATATGGATATGTTTTAACATCATTTCTTTTTGCTTCAACACCTCTTCCAAGCAATATGCTGTTTGTTGCATACGGTTTGATGCGAGCAAAAAGCATTGGACTCTATGTTGGATTTTGGTTTGGACGTGTCATATCATATTATATCATGATCTCAATTAGCGAGGTTGTTCTAATTCCATTTTTGGAATTATTTGAAGACAGGATGGTTGGAATACTTTTGGCTGACGTTGTTGGTATTGGTGTAGTAATTCTTTTTACATGTATTAATTGGAGTCTCTTGATCACTCAAAGAAAATTCAAACTTGTGAAACCTAAACTATGGAGATTTTAAAATGAATATTTTAAAAAAATTAGAAAAAGAAGTTAAAGTAAAAGTAGAAAATGACTCTGCACATGATTTTGAGCATATAAAGAGAGTTTATAATAATGCAAAAAAATTAGCAATCAAAGAAAAAGCCAACACAAAGCTAGTTTTAAGTGCTGTACTATTACATGATATTGTTTCTTATCAAAAATCTGATTCTGGATCAAAAATATCTTCTGTTAAAAGTTCCCAAGATGCAAAAAAAATTTTAAAAAATTACCCTTTTACAAATGATGAAATAAAAATTATTACTGATGCAATAAAAGATCATAGTTTTTCACGAAAGAAAACTCCTAAAACTTTAGTCGGAAAAATTCTTCAAGATGCTGATAGGCTCGACGCAATAGGCGCAGTTGGAATTGCACGTGTTTTTGCAGTTGGTGGTGCTGAACATAGACCATTTTACAATACTGAGGATCCATTTTGTTCTAAAAGAGAACCAAATGATAAGAAATGGACATTGGACCATTTTTTTAGAAAATTATTGTTGCTTGAAGACCTCATGAACACAAAATCAGCAAAAATTGAGGCAAAAAGACGCACAAAAATACTCACAAATTATCTCTTTGAGCTCAAAAAAGAAATCTAACTTATATGAAAAGAGAATTTGGAATTACTTTTCAAGCACACACGAATTAGTTTCCTGATCAAAAACTGTCCCCTTACCACACTTTGAATTTGATTCTGTACTTGATTCTACTACTGTAGATTTTTCAGTTTCAACATTTTTTACCACAGAATTTGAAGTACTGCCAATCTCCACATCAAAATATCCGTTTGTAGCTGCAACTCCTGCTATTGCAATAACTACAGCAGCTATTCCAATAATTATTGGAATCTTTATTCCGATTCCTCGTGTACTCTTTTGTATTTTAGGAATTGTTTGCCGCTCACTTTTTTTCTCTTCTCCTATTTCAAATAATGTTGCACCACAATTCATGCAAAAATTTGCTTTTATGGAATTTTGATTACCACATTTCCAACAATGAATTAAATCCTTTGAATCTTCAAAAGTTTCATTTTCTCTATTATGTTCTTTTATTTTAATTTGAATATTGTCAAGATATCTTTTTTTCATATATTCTAGATATTTACTATCCGATTCCCATAGCGTCTTTTTGTCAACAAACGATTGCTTGATGTGCTCTAATCTGTATGGATCACCTACTTTTAGCTCTAATAATCTAGTGACAGTTTCTATTACGTCCAACTTCTAATTATTTCCTCTTCATTGTAATACAAAATTGTTTCCAGAATCTTTCTATATTCAACCAATTTCTAAATAGCGGTCGTAACGTATTTCAACTTCGTTATTTAGTCCATTTGTAATTTTTTCAGTCTCTTCTTTTTTTCGTCTTTTTATGTAATCTTGCATCTCCTTGAATTTCTTATCATCTGGATATGATTCAAAAAGAGGTTCTATCAAACCCCAATACTCCAACACCTTTTTGTAGTATTCTTCACGAGTAGGGTGCTTAATTCCGTTTAACCTGAACCAAATCACAGCCCAACTTGAACCAACTATATGCGGTAATAGATCAAAGGCTCTTTTAATCTCAAAACGTTCGTCGTTTCTCATGATGATTCTTGTAAAATCTTCGCACCGGATTTTGCAAAATAAGTCACTATCATATCTGCTCCCGCTCTCTTAATTGAATAAAGAATCTCATGGATTATCTCTTTTTCTTGAATCCATCCTTGAATTGCAGCTCCTTTTACCAAGGCATATTCTCCAGAAACACTATAGGCTGACACTGGAATATTGAATCTTTTCTTAGTTTCTGCAATCAAATCAAGATATGGTAAAGCAGGTTTTATCATGACGATATCAACTCCTTCGTTAATGTCAGTTTCAACCTCCCTTAATGCTTCTCTTGCATTTGTATAGGGAACCTGGTATGTTTTTCTATCTCCAAACTTTGGGGCACATTCGGCGGCATCTCGAAATGGTGAATAAAATGATGATCTATGCTTAGCAGAATGTGACATTATTGCAACATCTGAAAACCCTTCATCATCTAATGCTGATCTAATTGCAGCAACTTGTCCGTCCATCATTGCAGATGGTGATACTATATCAACTCCAGCCTTTGCTTGACTCAATGCAATCTTTGATAATGTTGCAATACTTGAATCATTTTCAATTTTATCACCTTTTACCAGACCACAATGACCTGAAGAAGTGTACTGACATAGACAAACATCTGCCATAATTACCATCTCATCTCCATAGTTTTTTCGGATCTCAGAAATTGCATTTTGAACAATACCTTTCTCATAAAAAGCTGATGAACCTTCATCATCTTTTTTTGTAGGTAATCCAAAAATCATTACTGCCGGAATATTCAAATCTGAAATTGTACCAACCTCATCAACTACATCTTCAAGTGGAATGCGTTCAATACCTGGCATAGATTCAACTTTAACTCTAGTTTTGAGATCTTCTTGGACAAAAACAGGACATATGAAATCTCTCGGTGAAAGTGTGGTCTCCTGCATCAATTCTCGCATTTTTTCACTACTTCGTAATCTGCGGAGGCGTCTAAAAGGAAATGACATGCAAAAAATCCTCTCATTTACAAATATAATCCTAGTCTAGGATTCTTTTTTATTATAATCAAACAGTTTGCTAGCCGCATCTAAAATTTCAGGATTGCCCTGTTCGGAGGCTTTTCTAAGATTATTCATAGGTGTTGAAACAATACTTTCAACTAGCGCCTTTGTCAGCCCTTCAATAATCTTAATTTTTTCTTGGTCTTTTTCATCTAACATTTGTAATGCTTTTTTCAATTCTTTTTCTCTTCTAGAATCAATATTTTTGAAAACATCTTTTATAATTGGTTCAGCATCAAGTCTTTTCATAGAGGCATCAAGAACTTGTAGTTCTTCGTTAATTATATTTTCAACGGTTTTTACCTTACTCATTCTACTTCTCATGTTTTTATCAACCATTTCGGCAATCTGGTCAAGATTCATTAATTTAATCCCACCAATAGTTGCAACTCTCTCATCAACTGTACGTGGGTTTGATAAATCCAATATCATCGTTCCACTGTTCTTTTCATTCATGGCATCGTTTATTCTATCATAAGTTACAAGAAAATATGGTGCTGTTGTAGCAACAATAATCACGTCAAAGTTTTTGAATACAGAAATAACTTCTTCGAATTTTATGGGTTTGCCTCCAAGAGTTTTACAGAAAGCCTTTGATCTATCTAGAGTCCTACTAGTAACAAAAAATTTGTAACCTCGTCTACCTAGAGATTTTGCAGTTAGCGTTGAGACATCACCAGTACCAATCAATAAAATTTGTTTTGATTTCAAATCATCAATGTTTTCTTCAGCTAGTTTTACAGCCATAGAACCAACGGAGATTCCGCCTTGATTTAATCCGGTTGTGTTTCTTATTCTTGTTCCAATTCGTATTGCTTTATCAAAAAGAGTATTAAGACGAGCACCAGATGCTCTAGTTGTTCTTGCCAGGGTAATAGAATTTTTTATCTGCCCAAGAATCTGGTCTTCACCTATTACCATCGAATCCAAACCAGATGTCAATTTCAATAAATGAAGGAGAACCTCTTCATTTTCACTTAATTCCAAATGTTCCTTAAAGACATTTTCCTCAAGACCCGCAAGTGATGCCCAAGTTTTTTTAATTTTTTCAATATCGAATTCCTTACCAGTTCCAAATAGCTCTACTCTATTACATGTCTGAATAATCACACATTCATCTAATCCTGAATGTTCTTTGAATTTTGATAATGCAGTTTCTATATCTCTAAAAATAAATTTTTCTAGAACATGTATTGGTGAATTACGAAAAGTTACACGTGCATTGATAACATTTTTTTTCATTTCCAATCCCTTAGTATGCCCATTGCTCGTTTCTGTGCCTCCTTAAGATCATTTTCTTTTATTAACTGTTTAATCTGTTTATCGTTGATTAAAGAATATAGGAATTTCTTTCTCTTCTGTTGTGTAGGAATTTTCTTCTTTGCTTCTTTTCTAGCGATCTCTTGTAATTTTATCTGAAAAATATCCTCCTTCGTTACAATTTTTTTGAAAACTTTTTCTGCTCGTAATTTAATTGCTTTAGCCATGGCAGGGCTTTTACCTCCTGTAGAAATTGCTACCTGAATTGTATCTTCAATATTGATAACTGATGGATGAGAAAAATCACTCACCTCAGGATCATCTGACGCATATGCCATACAGTTCATTTTTTTTGCTTTTTCAACAATTTTTCTGTTTAAGCTCTTACTGTTTGTTGATGCCATTACAAGATACGGTGTGTATTTTGATAGAAAATCTGCATTATCTAATTTGATTTTTTTAAATCGAATTTTTTTTCTATCTACATAGTTTTTAATCTTAGAATTTATCTTGTCACTAATAACTAAGGTTTTACAATCTTGACTCAAAAGAGCCTCCACTTTTTTTAGTGCCTCATTTCCTCCTCCAACAATGATAACTAAATTTCCTTTTAGGTGAAGATCTACAATCAACAATCTGTCCCATATAATTTTCTATTTATAATTATAATCGCAATTACTTCATCTCATTCTAGATTTTACGAGCAGTACCTGCAACTATTCCTATTGTAATACCTAATTGATATAGAAAATACAGAAACACTTCAAAGTTGCTTGGGGTATAATCCGTAAATCTGCTTATCGCAGTAATCAACAAAATTAACAAACTAAAAAATAAAACAAAAGCCTTCTTGGCACCTGTAATTTGAGTACCTCGAATAATAATTAGACTCACAATTAAAACAAAAATTGCTAAAACTGCAACAAAACCTGTATTGACTCCTAGAATTGTAAATATTATTGATGCGATTTCCCCAGAGCTTGTTGCCTCAAAGATTTTTGATATGACTATTTTTTCTGGTGATGCAAATCTTGGGACACTAAGTATTGCATTTATTAAAAATAAAAAGAAAAGACCAATTGATACTGTCTTTGCATGATTTTGCAGACTTGGGAATTTTTGTAAAATAGCTCGTCCCAAAATGTAGCCTTGTGCTGTACCTATTCCAAAGGCAGTAATTATTACGGCAATGATAAAGATAGGATCTTGTAAAATCTCAATTATTGATGGTAAGGCAACCATACTTTATCGCCTTGGCTTTAAATGAATAGTATATCCATTATTGGGTAGAAATTATTTATAGATTCAAAAAAACTCGCTACATTTTTAATTGAAGGTAAGTTTGCATTCTTGTTGACTATCACTTTGGAGACATTTGACAAAGAACTTTTGAATGAAATTCAATGGAGGTTCCCTCTTGTGAGCAAACCATATAATGAACTAGCAAAAAAATTTGATGTTCCTGTAGATAAAATAATGGAAAGGTTAATTCATTTAAAATCACAAGGAATTCTTAGACAACTTAGCGCTATCTTTGATACAAGAAAATTAGGATACAAAAGTTCTCTTGTTGCTGTGAAAATTGCATCAGATAAACTAGAAGCTGTTGCAAAGCAGATTAATCGTCATCCTGGTGTGAGTCACAATTATGAAAGAAATCACTCATTTAATTTGTGGTTTACATTGGCTGTACCTCCTGGTTCAAATTTAAAAACCGAAGTAGACAAGCTAACAAAATTACCTGGAATAGAATCAACTCGAATGCTTCCAACCATCCAAATGTTCAAAATTGGTGTAAAATTAGACATAAGTGATTCTAAAAAACAAGAAATCAAACCTTCCGAAGAGAAGAAAAAAATTCGTCAAGTTAATTTCGTTGCTACTGAAGAAGATAAGAACTACATTCGTGAATTACAAAAAGATCTTGAAGTTATAGAAAGACCATTTCAAAAATTAGCTGAAAACCTTGGAATCACAGAAGAACAATTGTTTGAAAAAGCAAAGTACTATGAAGAAATTGGAGTAATGCGAAGATTTGCAGCAATTCTACGACATAGGGATGCTGGATTTATAGCAAATGGAATGATTGTCTGGAAGGTACCAGAAGATAGAATTACTGCAGTAGGAGAAAAATTAGGTGCGTTTCCTCAAGTCAGTCACTGTTATCAAAGACCATCATATCCTGATTGGCCATACAACGTATTTTCTATGATTCACTGCAAATCAACTGATGAAGCAGAAAAAGTTGCAAAAATAATTCAAAATCAGATTAATGTAGATGAATATCGGATTCTATTTAGTGAAAGAGAATTCAAAAAGACTAGAGTTGAATATTTCGTAGAACACAACTTTTCTATAGAAAAAAGTATTCCTGCCTAACACTATTCATTTTCATCATGTCCAACGACATGAGTTTGGCAAAAATAGGCGTCATTCATATTGCAATAAAATAATGATTTCTCTCCACATGTTTTACATGGCGGCTTTGAATCTTCTTTGCTTAATTTTGTGTGGTAAATCTTACTTCTACCTGAAATTTTAGAATCTTTGTAGATTCTTGTTAGTGATGAAAAATAACCCCAATCATCTTCATTTAATTCATCATGATCATTAATTTTTTTAATTAATTTTTTCCATTTTTCATAATCCCCGATTTTAGCTAGTTGCATACGTTCAATAATTTCCAATGTTGTTTTTCTATCAAAATTTTTAGTCAATTTTTGAAATCATGCGGTTTGTACTGTAGCCTTTAACTCATAAGATGGCCATGAATTATACAAATCATTAATTTCTTTCATATCTGATGCTGGAATATAGTTTCCATCAGACATTGCAGCAAATGTTTCAATTTCTTCTACACTTACAACAGTTGGTAAAACTGATGATATGCCTTCTTTTGAAAGAATGAACTTTATTGCTAATTCTGTAATGTTTAATCCATTTCTTTCAGCAATTGGTCTTAGCTGCTTGACTTTGTTTAATGAAGCCTTGATCCATTCTCCTTTTCGTACTGACCGGTGATCTTTTTCATCAATTTTTGTTTCTGCATTGACTTTTCCTGTAAGAATACCAGATGCATCAGGCACTCTAACCAAAACTCCAACTTCTTTTTTAGTTGCATTTTCCAATAATTCATTTCCAGGAGTCTGCTCCAAAATGTTGTATACAGTTTGAACCGCACTTAGATTTGGTCTATTCATGGCTTCAATACCTTCTTGCATCCATCCTATAGCTGGCCCAAGTGCTGCCTGATACGCTCTAATCTTACCTTCTTTGACAAACTGATCTAATGTTTGGAAAATACTGTCATCTCTAATGTGATTAAATTTCGGATTATGAAGACCATACACATCAACATAATCTGTTTGTAATCTCTCAAGACTATTCTTTAAAGCATTTTTTGTAAATTCTACATCAAACTGTTGAGGCAATTCAGTATGTCCTATCTGATCAGCGTTTTTGAAATCATACCCATATTTTGTAGAAATGACAATCTCATCTCTCATATCTTTAAACGTCTCACCAATCAATCGCTCACTCTTTCCTTTCCCATACATGTCACCAGTTTCAAAGAAGTTAATTCCTAAATCATATGCTTTTTTGAGCATTCTTTTAGCTTCATCTTCATCTATCTCTTTTCCCCACCAATTGAGAGCTATAGTCCATGCTCCAAATCCTATCTCAGAAACTTTAATTCCACTTTTTCCTAATTTTTTATATTTCAATTTAATATCTCCCTGAATTCTTTTAGTTTTGAATTAATTTGCTCATCACTCAAAACTGATTCCCCAGATGAGACTTCAGCATTTATGTTTATCCAAGATTTGCAACCTTGATATTCTGATTTAAGAGGAATTTTTTTTTGTGGAATCTTAAATGTTCTTAAAAATACTGCTTTGAGAGGTTTGTCTGGCATCCAATCTTTTCTTTCTTTGATGTATGAATCACTCCAAATATGAAATTTTGAAAGCAATTTGATTTTTTCTTCTGAGGACACATCTACTTCATCTAGAACTTCAGCATATGAAGTAATTTCATTGAATCCTTCTTTTGGTTGATTGTTCTTCATCTCTTCTAGATATTTCTGAAATTGGGGCTTAATGTGCTTAAGTTCTTGATGTTCAAATGTCGGAAACAAAAGAAATTTTTTAGATTCAATTTCGAATCCTGAGGCAGTTTCTAAAATTCCTCCCTTTCTCAAAATTACGGTTTGATCACCGTTTTCTAACGCTTTAACTACTGTAGCCCATTCTTTTAGTGATTCCACTATCCAAGACTGGAAATTAGAGGAATAATATCCTTTTTCACACAGACAATCATCGGTGTATCTTGTTTTACGTATGCAGAAACCTTAGTTTGTCTTAAATCCATTATAAGATCTTGGAATTTTCGAAGTTCATCAGTTTCAAAAGCTAACATAAAATCTGCATCATGAATTCCAAAAGAGTATGTGGTATTTAGAATTACTTCAGGGTATTTTTCGCTAACTGCAATATGCTCATCCATCATCTTTCGTCTTTGGTCTTCAGGAAGTAGATACCATTCTCTTGTTTTAACAAATGGATATACCACTACATACCGTCTTGGCTCATATCCGGCCACAAACGAAAGCGGCTTTCCTTTTTTTGCATAAATCGAAGGCCTTGTACAAGAAAGATATGTGAGTGATGGAGTAATGTATTTTCCAAAAACAGTCAGATAAAGTTTTGAAAGCACTTCTTGAATCTCTTCAACTGTTATTGTAGCAAACCAAAACAAAAAGTCTGCATCATCACGTAATCCTAAGGTAGAATATGATCTAAATCTAATTCCTGAATTTCTAATAACGTTCTCAACTTCTCTTGCAGATTCTTCCTTTGCAAGATCTGCCATCCATCTCCATTTTTGATCAATTTTGAAGAATGAGAAATTAAAATAATACTGTTCATCATCATTTGCTTCCATGCCTACTCATATTTACAATCCTTATTTAAACAAAAAAACAATGATTTCTAATTTTTAGCTCAAGATTTCTACAATTTTTTCTCTTGATTGGTGTCCAGATTTTATTACAATACTTACAGAAGAAACACCAAAGTGCTTTGATAATTTTTTTATAATTTCTTTATTTGCTTCTCCTTTAACTGGTCTAGATTTTATCCCGATGGAAATTTTATCGTCTTTAATCGCAATAAAATCTCGATTAAACTCAACATTGACAATGTATATCATAATAGATTTGAGAATAATTTGAGTATAAAGATTTGATTAGTTTTGAGATGGTTGTAAAGTCCATTCGTAACCTTTCTTCTCTAGCTCATCTGCAAGGGAAGCATCTCCACTCTTTACTATTTTGCCTTGGGCAAAAACATGTACATAGTCTAATTTTTTCAAAAATTTCAAAATTCTTGCATAATGAGTAATTAAAATTACTGTTGCATCTTTTGTTGAAACGTCACTAATTGCTTGTGCAACAAATTGAACTGCATCAATATCTAAACCTGAATCTGGTTCATCAAGTATTGAAATTTTTGGTTTCAATACTGCCATCTGTAAAACTTCGGAACGTTTCTTTTCTCCACCAGAGAAACCCTCATTGAGATATCTTGATAAAAATTCATCTTTTAATCCCACTTGTTGCAGATTGCCTTTAAGATATTTTTGAAATTCTCTTACTGTAATGAAAACTTCTCTGTCGTCGCCTTGAAGAGCTTTACTTAACGCATTGTAAGACGTCCTAAGAAAATGTGAAAAACCAACACCTGAAACTTCAGTGGGGTATTGAAAACCTAAGAAGAGACCTTTTTTTGCACGTTTATCTGCAGTTAATTTCAAAATACTTTCACCATCAAGTAGAATATCGCCAGATGTAACTTTGTACTTTGGATGCCCAAGCAGTGTGTATGCTAATGTACTTTTACCAGAACCGTTTGGTCCCATGATTGCATGAACTTCTCCAGGACTTGTTTTCAAATTAACTCCTTTGAGAATTTCTTTTCCATCTATCGCTACATGTAGGTCTTTGATCTCAAGTACTGCCATGATGCAAGAATTATTTTTTCTATATATAATACAGACGAATTTTAGCTCTTCCTAATCGTTTTGCATTCTATAATCTTAGAATCTAAAGACTAAATAAAATAGAAAAGGGGGGGAATTAGTTTTTGGCTAATGATGGTCTGAGAATTACTTGTAGTTTGTAACTAGTGAGGATTTCCTTGCATCTATTTCTGATTGTTACCTCAGTTACGCCTGCTACGCTTGAGATGTCTCGCTGTATGACGTTTTGACCTAGCAAAATTGAGGCTACATAGAGATATGCTGCTGCAATTCCGTTGGGAGCTTTTCCATCTGCAAGGTTGTTATCTCTTGTCTTTTCTGCAATCTCTAAAGCAAGTCTTTCTACACGAACGTCTGTTTGTGTCAGATTAGCAATTTTTGAGATGTACTTGTCCATGGTAATTACTGGTGCTGTTGCTGGACCCATCTCCATTACCATAGTTCGATAGTATTTCGCAGCAAGTTTTGTTTTTGATTTTACATCTTTTGCTGCACAAACCACTTTGCAAATCTCTTCTAAGGATCTAACTACACCGCATTGTTTGCAAGCCATGTAAATGGTTGCTACTGAAATACTAACAACTGATTTTCCTTTAACTTCTATCTGGCCATCTAAGCTCCTATAGATAATTGATGCAGTCTCCAAAACATTTTTTGGCAAAGATAGATTTTGGCATGTTTCACCAATCTTAGTTAAAACATTTGCCAGTCTTCTTTCTCTTGGAGACGAGACACGGACTCGTTGCTGCCACTTTCTTAAATTGTGCATCTGATTTGCTACTTGCGAATTGATAGTTTTTCCGCTAAAATCTTTAGCGCTAATAGAAATCTCTGTTGCAATTCCCAAATCATGTTGAGAATATGTTGTCTGACCTGTGGCCCTTGCTAATTTCATTTTTTCTTCCAGACTCGAGCTTTTTGATTCTGGACCATAATCTGCCATTTGATCTGCTACGACTACGCCGCAGCCAGAACAAATTATTTCACCATTCTGAACGTCATCAACTAGAGAAGATTGACATTCAGGACAGCATTGTGTTTCTAATATATTCATCTTCTTTTTCTCCTGAATTTTTTTTGTTTTTTTGCAGGAGCTATATCAAGCGCAAAAACTTTCTTACCAGTGTATTTCTTGATATTGTTTGTTAATGGTGTTGCAGACGCATAAGGATTGGCAACAGGGCCAATTAACTCCATAACTTTTGCAACCTTAGAACTTTTTTTGTCGCAGAGTATCTGACCTTCATCAACTGATTTGTTCAATTGAACAATAACTCTGCCACTACTGGCTAAATGAATAATTTCGCCTATCTCCTGCAATTAGTAACACAGGACAACTAATTGTTATCATAGACTTCTGTCAACTTTACTTTAGCTTAAAGCTATATTCAATATTATTTTGATTGCTTTGCTCTTTTTGCAACTAATTTTTCAGAAATTTTGATAAGAATTTTTGTCTTTGAGGATTCTTTTGGTAACACAACATATCCGGACCTGACATAAGGTCGTCTTGGAAATCTTACTTTTTCATCAGACTCTTTTATTTCAAATCCAGCTGCAGTTGTTGCATCAATTAATTCTTTTAATGATGGATCAAAAACACATTTTTCTTTTTCAAGTTTTCTTCCTTTCGCTCTTGGCAAAGTTTTGTTAAAATAATCTAGCCAGATTACGACGTGTTCGTAATCTTTCATTTAATCACTTTATGATGATTGCGTTGACTACACC
>CAWTZF010000023.1:0-10649 GCA_963920015.1 uncultured Nitrosopumilaceae archaeon
TTTTCTTTGAGTTGTTCTATCTCCCTGTCTTTCTTTGTGAGGTCATAAACCAGTAAATCAGGTTCTATCTCTAGATACTTCTCTAACTTCTCCTCGGGTGTGAGTCTATCATATTGAAGCATGTAGCCTTTTTGCCCTGCGAACATCTTGGCCATATTGTGGTCATGCCTTGAAGCTTTGGTGATAAAGTAAGCTCTAAAACAGTACAGGTTAATCTTGTATTTACCTGTCTCAAACTTCTCTGTCATTCCTAATCTCTCTATTAGATTCTGGAATATCTGATCCTCATTTCTCCTGGCATTCTCCATGATTGGATTCTTAGTCCAGATTAGATCATCATCCTCTAGCTTGCGAAGTATAGGAACTAAGAAGCGATTGCACTCACTAGAACAGAAGGTTGTCTTATCTCTCTTCTTCTTGGTGGTACCGCCCCTAACCTTTAGCATGTAGTTTTTTCCTTTTAATTGCAAGTCTTTTTTTCTTAGCTGTAAAGCTTCTGCTGGCCTAAGACCTGATGATAGTAAGAACAGATAGAAGCCTCGTCTTTGGTGATCTGCTCTTTCTAGCAATCTGTGAATCTCATCTAACTGTAATGGATGTCTATCTTCTTCTATGATTGTAGGAAACTCTAAACCGTCTTTAACGTCAGAAGAATCTAGTTTTATTCCCATGTAGCCTAGATACTTGCGAATAGCTGAGAAATAGATAACAATTGTACTAGGGGAAAGCTTAAGCTTGTTTATCCAATCCTGTAAGACTTCGATAATATCATCATCTGTTGTCTTTCTCAGCTTTACAATTAATTCATCAAAATCAGCACACTTGTAATCTTTGGAAAACTTATCAGAGTAATCAAAGACAGCCTTGAATCTATGTTGAGTTGCGTTTGCTTTTCTTGATAATCTGGATTCGGTAAACTTTTTTCGACTTCTCTCAACTAACATATTGACTTAGTCGTGATTCTGTCTAATAAAGGGAATCGTGTATTTCTATTTTAAAACTAAAAGAGAGTTTATAAAATTGATTTTTTAAAGTCGGAAATTGAAGAAACTGTATCTCTAGTACAATGTCCAATATCAGCAATTGTGGAACCATTGAATTTTTTGTCAAGATATCTTCCTGCTAAGATCATTGGTGCTCCAATAGCACAGGTTACTCCGGTGGGTTCAGGAACCCAAAGCATGATAAAGCCCAATTTCTGGAGTTTTTTCCCAGGCGCTGGTGCTTTTTGTAGCGCGCTTAAAGATTTAGCGGCTTCATGCCCATCATCAAATTTTGCCACATCAGAGTATAGATTAGCTCTTCTCTTAGCTGATTCTGTGTAAGCCCTGACTTTTTCCAGTCGCTTAGCTAATACATCATCCATAACCAGCCAGTATTTTTGAGAAATTAGTTAAAAGTCTAAGATCAATATCTGTTACTTCATAGTCAACATTGAATAACTAATCTAATTCGACTATCAAAATAGACATGAAATTATATCAGGAATTAGTAGTAACAAAGACTCTTGAAAAAGAAAGATGAGAATAGATTAGAATCAATCAAAGCTGCACACCAATCAATTAGATCAGGATCTAGTACAAGGATGGAGGATTATCTAGAAGTTATTGCTGAACTTGTAGAACTAAAAGGATATGCAACGACCCTAGATATTTCTAGATACATGAGTGTTAGTGCCCCCAGTGTAACTAAGATGCTACAAAGATTAGATGAAAATGAGTATTTAGAATATGAAAAGTATCATGGAATTAATTTAACTCAAAAAGGCACTCATATTGCAGAAACAATTAGACAAAAACATGGCATTCTACTTGAATTTTTTGAGATTTTGGGAATTGGACATGATACAGCAAATCAAGATGCAGAAGGCATAGAACATTACTTGAATCCTAAAACCATCAAACAATTAAGAAAATTCATTACTTTTTTGAAATCAAATCCTAAAGTTTTACAAAATTTTAAAAATCTTTGAGAAGAATCTTTACATCGTTTTGAGAAGATGCAAGTTTCATTAGTTTTTTTGCAACTTCGCTTCTTTTTGGAATTTTGATCTGTCCTTTTCTCCCAATTCGTGATGAAGTAAGATAGCTGCTATCTACGTAAATGTCTGCATGCATTCCAGTGTACTCTCTACTAACTGTTAGCAACAGAGCAGTTTTTGATTCAGAAAAGCTAAACGGTAATTCATTTTCAGTAAGTGGCTTTTCAGATAAATCACGTTCTACAACATCTATGTGTACCCGTAATCTTTTTTCAAGATCATTAATCGTTGAACCGCCACGCCCAATTATTGATGGAATGTATTGTTTGCTGACTTTTACCTTGACATTATTATCAGACAATATCTCTACTTCAGCTTGAGGATCAAATCTTTTGAAAGTATCTCTTACTCTATCTTCTGCTAATTTTTCAATGCCATACTTTGTGACTCTTTTAGATACGGGAACGATTACGTTTTCTTCCCCAAATGTGTATATCTCATATTCTAACAAGTGATCCTCAAAATTTCTAATTTCAATAACGGGTCTTGCCAAATCTTGCTCAGTCATTCCTGAAGGAACTTTAACTTTCAGTTCCAATTCATGGACTTTGTTGATTTTACCACCTTTTACAAAAACAACTGTATCCAAAACACTGGGAATGATTCCTAGTTCAATTTTTCCAATGAATCTTTGAACTGCATCTATAGGGGAATTTGCATGAACCACGCCAACCATTCCAACCCCAGTTAATCTAAGATCAGAAAAAATTATGAAATCTTCTCGTCTTCGGACTTCATCAAAAATTGTATAATCAGGTCTAACTAAAAGCAAAATATCTGCAGAGTTTTCAAAACTACCATCTAATCTTGTATATTGTGTTATGCCAAGATCAACTTGCAAATCTCTGGGGGATTCAAAAGTTTTTACAATTTTTCCAGATTTTTGATAAAAGTTTGCAAGTCCTGATGCAAGTGTGCTTTTACCAGAACCCGGGGGGCCTGAAATTAAAATTCCTTCCGCTCGATCAGAGAATCTGGACATTAGTTGTTCAGAAATTCCATATTCTTCTAGAGACATCTTTACAATTGGATGAACAATAGTAATTTCATATCCTTCAGAAAACGGAGGTTGTGTTATTGCAATTCTATAATCTTCGTGCTGTATAACTAATGCACCAGGTTTTGAAATTTCAACACTGCTTGAATCAGTTGTTTTGGATGCTGCAAGAATTTGAGTAGAGAGTTCATGAAGGTTATCTCGGGATAGAACATTATCTTCAATTTTTATTAATTCAAATGAACCGGGTGTACCTCGTTTTGCCATGGGAGGTAATCCTTCTTTTAGGTGTACACTCATGGTTTGAGAATCAAAAAATCTTAAAAATTCTAATTCATTTTTTGCAGACGGTTTTTGATAGTTAACTTCAATTCCTTCAGCCTCTGCAACAAGAGACTGAACTCTATCAGAAGTGAAAAGTATTGCATGATTTTTCTGGGCCACATCTTTAATGATTGCATCTATCCTGCCACGTTTAGATAGACGAATATCATCAACTGAAGGGCGTCCTCCTTCAAATCTGATTTGTAATCCATGTTTGTTTGCAAGATCTTGTAGTTTTTTGATTTCTTCTAACCCAACAAAACCTTGTTCATTATTTTGTGAAGCCTGAGATTGTAATTCATCAATAACAGCTTCTGGAATAATTATTTCAGAATCTTTTACTGAGTTCGATTCAACTAACTTGATTATCAGGCCATTAATTACAATACTAGTATCTAATACAATCTTTGACAATAAAACAAAGAGTTAACATACTTCTTTTATTCATAACTGATTTTTTAGGCATATTTTTAAAAAATTTATTTAGAAATTGTGTCTGTTATTATTTTCAAGATGTTATCAAAATCAAAAGGTTTTGAGATATACGCTTTAGAACCAGCTTCTAAACACTGATGAATAATTTTTTGATCATCACTTGCAGTAATTAGAATAATTTTTGCTTGTGGGTGTTTTTCGATAATTTCTTTGACTACAGTTAATCCATCTTTTTTTGGCATAGCAAGATCGAGTAGTAAAATATCAGGATTGACTTTAGAAAATTTCTCTACAGTGTCGGCACCATCGATAGCTTCTCCACCAATACTATGTTTACCTATAGTAAGAATATCTCTTAAAACTAATCGTATGGCATCAGAATCATCGGCTACCATTATGTTTGCCATAGTTAATTTGAAAAGAGGTTATTATTTAAAATGCTGTCTAGCTTAAAAATTCGGAATAATTGTCATTAATTTTTTGGATTAAAGTTTCAGCATTAATTTTTGAGCCAGAGATATCTTGCTTCATCAAGTCGTGAGATTCAGAAAGAATTTCAAAAATTCCTTTTATTGACTTTCCCTCAATGAGATGTTTTAGTAGCTTATCATTCAATAATGATATTTTTCCAACTTCGTCTTTTTCCATCATTGGCGCTAAACCTTTTATTTTATGAATGTGTTTTTCGATGTCCTTACAATTCTGAAAAACATCTTCATCGGTCTGACATGTAATAAGAATTTTTTTTATTTCATCTAATTCTTCGTTGACTTCCTTGGTAGCCACCTGAATAAATTCATCTGACATTCAGTTCATCAAAAATAGTATACCTATTATTTTTATACTCTGCGAAATTTTATTCAGCGAAGATGAAAATTATCAATAAAACATATTTGTTGATTGCAATTCTCATAGGCGCAGCTGCAGCAAATTTATTACTACTTTATGAAGTACAACAAATTGGAGCAGCTGAATCTTTTTCTATTTTACGTGCAGGAGATCTTAAAGTAAAATCAGAGACAGTTTCGAGTCTTGCAATGTCGATTGCAAGTGGTAATGAGGGCGATAGAGATAATCTAAAACAAGAAACTGAAGAGTTTGAATCAATTTTGAATATCCTGTTAGTAGGTGGTGCCATTAGAGGACAATCTATTGTAACTATACCAAACGCAATTAGTGGAAATTATGAAAATGTTGCATTATCATGGGATGCTTACAAAAATAGTGCAGAACAAGTACAACAAACTTCAGTATTTGATGAAAAGGCAGTAAACGCGTTAAATTATGTACTTGAAAAAAATGGGGAGTTGATTTTATTGACAGATTCTTTGGGTGATGATCTTTCAGAATTAGACAGAGACTACAATAGACATAAAGAAATTGCAGTAGAGCTTCAAGAATTAGCCCAAAGTATTGGTCAAAACGCCTTGTTAATCTCAATAGGTGAAGGTGAAGGAATACAAGATGAACTAAAAAAAGACAGGCTGTCTTTTGATATTGAAATTAGAAATCTTTTACAAATTCCTACAGATCATCTGGATTTAGAAAGTGTGGGAAAAAATACTGTATCTTTAATAGAAATCCCAAGAGAGAATTCAGAGTCTCTTAGAAAATTAGACCCGTTATGGGAATCTGTCCAATTAAGAGTAACGGTTTTAGAAGAAAGAACTTTGTTGGCTCCTGAATTTGAGATTGCGCGAAATAATTTACAGATGGAAAAAAGTGTTTTGTTATCATCAATAGATAATATGTTAGACTCTTGGAACGAACAGCTTAACGTAGATCGTGATCAACAGCAAAACATCATTCAGATGTTGTTAGTAGTAGATATCATAATATTTTTTGTAGTGTTATTTGTAATCAGAAGGTCACTAAATCCACTAGGTTTGATTACTGCAGGACTTTCTCGTGTAAAAGAGGGAGTTTACGGTGAAAAAATAGATTACCAAGGTACTGATGAGGTCGGGGAATTAGTAAATACTTTCAATATAATGTCAGATACCATTAAACAGAAAGATGACGAGACAAGGAAAATAAGTCTGGCAAAGGATGAATTTCTTGCCATGATTACTCATGAATTAAAAACACCACTAGTTCCAATTCAAGGATATTCAGACATTTTACTTAGTGAACACTTGGGAAAATTAACTGATGAGCAAAAAGATAGATTACAGATTATTAAATCAAGTTCTGCTTCATTATTAGATATTATTTCAGATCTTTTAGATGCGCAGAAATTAGATCTTGGTCAACTACGAATGAAAAAAGAGAGCCATAGTACCAAAGATACAATTGAAAAAGCAGTACAAGCATTAAAACCAACAATTGATGAAAAACAAATTTCAATAAATATTTCAGGGCCAGAAATAATTGTAATTCATGATTCAGAAAGAATTGGACAAGTTTTAACAAATCTGATGAAAAATAGTTTGAAAGCAGTTGAAGAAAAAACAGGTTCAATTGAAATCATTACAGAAGATTTGCCTGAAGAAGTGAAGATTAGTGTTAAAGATAATGGTATAGGAATTGCTACTGAAAAACAGGAAGGTTTGTTTAAGAAATTTTTCCAAGTAGATACATCGTTGACAAGAGAACGAGGTGGAAGTGGTTTAGGATTAACTATATGCAAAGGAATTATCGATGGGCATGACGGTGAAATTACTATTGATAGTGCTCTAAATGCTGGTGCCACATTTTCCTTTACAATTCCCAAAAATCCTTCAAAACTATAGTTTAGAACTCAATCGGAATCTAAAATATTTAGAAAGGTCAATTAGATTATTACTGCATGAGTGAGATTCTTGAAGAATTTGCGGATACAGCAATAAACTTTGCAATGGATAATGGATGTCAATTTTGTGATGTTAGAGCTGAAAAAATTTCTCAGGAGGGAATCACTCTAGAAAATGGTGAGATTGAATTCTCAATTTCAAGGAGGGATGAAGGATTAGGCATTAGAGTACTAAATTCAGGTGCATGGGGGTTTTTTTCTATTTCAAATCCTATTTCGATCGATATTGTAAAAGAAGGAGTCTTAAAAGCATGTAAAAGTGCATTGCATTCTTCTGAAAATAAGAAAACAAAGGTGGAAATTTCAGAAACGGCAAGCTACAAAGACAAAATTGATTTTCCTGTATTAAAAAAACCTACTATTAATGAAATTTGTGAGATTGGATATGATTGTGATAAAATTATTCGAGACAAGAAAAGAATTATTAGATCAGTAGTGAACCTATCGTTTAGTTCGTTTTCAAAATATTTTGTTAATAGTGATGATTCAAAAATAACACAAAATTTTACTGATGTAATTGCAGATCTTACAGCAGTAGCTTATGAATCAGGATTAACACAATCTGTCAATGTTACAGAAGGTGGAAGAGGAGGATTAGAAAAAATCACAGAAAAAAACAAGTTAGAAGAAGCCTCTAGAAATATTTCTGAAAAAGCATCTGCATTGATTGATGCAAAACCTGCAAAGAGGGATGAGGGAGTTGTTGTAATGAATCCTGATTTTGTGGGATTGCTAACTCATGAAATACTTGGTCACCCTTCTGAAGCAGATAGGGTTTTAGGAAAAGAAATGGCGTGGGCAGGGGGTGCTTGGTGGGCTGGAAAATTAGGCACGAGAATAGGTTCTGATTCACTAAATGTTTTTGATGATCCTACAATAGAGGGCAGTCTTGGCTGGTATGAATTTGATGATGAAGGAGTAAAATCTACTAAAACCAACTTGGTTGAAGATGGGATTTTAACAAATCATATGCAGAGCCGAGAAACTGCAAAAATTTTTGATGAAAAACCAAGTGGAAACATGAGGGCTACATCGTACAGATTTATGCCTTTGATCAGAATGGCCTGCACTTGCATAGGTAAAGGAGATTGGAATAAAGATGAGATGATAAGCGAAGTAAAAAATGGGTTTTTAATTTCAAATATGAAAATTCCATCTATTGATATGAAAAGATACAACTGGAGTATTTCATGCCAGTATGCACATAAAATAGAAAATGGTGAGATTACTGATTTGTTAAGAGATGTAATTGTAATGGGCACTGCTCCTGAATTTTTCAAATCAATTGATGCGTGTGGAAGTGATTTTACTGTAAGACCCATAACGAATTGTGGTAAAGGAGATCCAATGCAATCAATGATGATGGGCAATGGTGGTCCTTCTATTAGGGCCATAGCTACAGTAAAGAGTGTAGACGAATAATGAATTTAAAATCACTAGATGAAATTCGTAAAAATGTAATTACATGTACAAAATGTGATCTTTGTAAAGATAGAACTAATGCAGTTCCAGGTAAAGGTTCAAAAAATGCAAAAATTATTTTCATTGGAGAAGCTCCAGGTAGAAGTGAAGACAAGATAGGAGAACCATTTGTTGGAGTAGCTGGAAAAAAATTATCTATTGCGTTAGAATATGCTGGGATCTCAAGAGATTCTGTGTACATTACTAATGTTGTAAAGTGTAGACCTCCAAAAAACAGAATTCCAAAGCAGGAAGAAAGGGATTCATGTTCACAGTATCTTAAATCAGAAATTGAACTGATAAAACCTAAAATTATCTGCATAATGGGAAATACTGCATATAATTCCCTACTTGGTAGGAATAATATCACAAAAAATCGTGGCAAAATTGTGACTAGAGATGGAAAACAGTATTTCTTGACTGTTCATCCTGCGGCTGCAATTTACAATCAAGATTTGCTAGAGATGCTGAAGAAAGATATGAAAAAACTAGTAAAAATTATTTCAAAAAATTAATGATTGATATGGTGCCATTATCACGAAAATTTTACGCAAGAGATACGGTAAAAGTTGCTAGAGAGCTATTGGGGAAGACTCTAGTTCGTAGAATTGGGGATTCTACAGTATCAGGCATCATAACAGAAACTGAGGCATATCGATTCAATGATGACCCAGCAAGTCATGCTTTTCGCGGAATGACTAAGAGAAACAAAGCTATGTTTGGAGAGGTAGGAAAAGCATATGTCTATTTTACATATGGAATGTATTATTGTGTTAATACAGTTGCAAGAAGTTCAAGTTTTGATGCAGGAGCTGTTTTGATTAGAGCATTAGAACCTAAAGAAGGAATAGAAAAAATGATTCGAAATAGAAAAACAAATGAAATTACAAATTTAACAAATGGTCCTGCAAAACTAACTCAAGCATTAAAGATTACAAAAAAACAATATGGAGTAGATCTTACAAAAGATTCAGAATTATTCATAAAAGAAGGAGTTAAGAAAAAGAAAATTTTTGTGAATCAAAGAATTGGAATAAAAAATGGAGTAGATAAATTATGGAATTTCAAAATTAAGATTTAAAAATTATTCTTTATTGTCTTCATCATCAATTAATGTCCATGGAACTATACCTCCAAGAACTCTTGCCCAATCAAGTCTAAGCAATAAAATAATCATTGCAGTCATTAACCCTGCAAAAATAATTATTCCAATGTAAACTGGAGTTGGATCGTCTATTTCCTCTAAAAATGGATCAAGTAAAGAAAGTCCAAAAAAGTTAGCTATCAGCACTATAATATAGTGTAAAACTATTTTTCCAGTAAATGTTGCAACAAAAAATTTCCTTGGATTATATTTTGCCAGACCAAGTGGAACGTATACTAAATCATCCGGCATTGGAGTAGCTGCTGCAAAAAATGCAGCTCCGGCGCCATATCTTTTAACTAATCTCTCAAAAGGCTTCATTCTCTTACGAGTTTTTTCAGACATTATGCGTCTGCCGGTATAACTAGCATAGAAGATAATCTGTTTTGCACCAGCAGAGAGTAGAGCTGATAATATTGCTAAAATATGAATATTAAATTGGTCACCAACCGCCATTGTTGCAAGAAATACAAATGCGGGTAGAGGGACAAATGGAATAAGTGAACCAAAAAAACTAACCAGGCCTAATCCGACATACCCAAATTCAATAGGTATAGGAAAAAGATCAGTAAAATCCAATAATCATTAATTTTGGCAGCATTATTTAACTAGAACTCGGGTTCCAAGCCACGTTATTAAGACTGCATTACAAAGAAATGATATGCAAGTTCTAGCTGATTGGCAGGATCATGCAACTGTCAAGAAATGGAAGAAAGGATTAGAGCATAATTCAAACAAAAAGAAGCTAAGTCCTGCAACACTACAATCGATCAAACATTGGATGCCATTATTCTTAGAGTTTACACAAAAGAATCCTGATGATATTATAGAAGAGGCTCTAGTTGGCAAAGATGCAGTTAGAGAAAGGCTGTCTGACTTCTTTAATTGGTTACAAGATGAGAAGAACAAGAAATTCAATGCAGCAGTACAGGGATCTTATGCTGTTATTCGTGGATTCTACTCCCACAACGATATCAATACACAGAAGATTAGAACTCCTAAACTAGAACCGACTAGTGTACAGTTCTCAGATGATAATATTCCACTCTTTGAGATAGTTGAAGAGGGTGATAAGAAAAGGAAGAGAATTAGACGAGAGTTTCTAAAGGATTTCTTTGAGCATCTAAGCATTAGAGATAAAACAGTAGCACTCTGTCTTGTTTCTTCAGGTCTTGACAGTGGTGATCTTTTAGCATTACCTGTAGCATTGGTAAAATATCAAAACCAGGATAGAATATTCATTAGAGGTTTACGAAGCAAGACAGGTGAAACAGTTAGTACATTTTTCTCAAAAGAAGCCTCTAAGCAATTGAGAAAATACATTAGTGTGAATAGAAGGGAATCTGCTGATTCTGATCCAATCTTCGTTAAGAAGCCCAGATATTTTAGAGATAAGAATAATCAAAATGCCTTAGAACAGTTAGGACCAAAGGATCTGGCTGATAACTTCAGGGTT
>CAWTZF010000024.1:0-42084 GCA_963920015.1 uncultured Nitrosopumilaceae archaeon
AATCGCAAATCCTACTCCTGTAAATTCCCCAGTTCCTGATTGGATTGCCGTGTTAATTCCAACCATCTCTCCTCTCATATTGAGTAGTGGCCCACCAGAATTTCCAGGATTAATTGCAGCATCTGTCTGAATTACATCTGGAATTGAAAAACCACTATCTTGTGATGGCAAAAGTCTTCCCAACTGACTTACAATTCCAGCAGTCATTGAGCCAGACAGTCCAAAAGGATTTCCAATAGCTGCAATTTGTTCACCGACTTTGAGTTTTGATGAATCCCCAATAGGCAATGGCTGGAGAAAAACCCCATTAGTTTCTATTTTGATTACTGCCAAATCTGTAAAGGGATCATCTCCAATTATTTCTGCATTATAAGAACTACCATCAAGTAATGTTACAACTATTTTTTGTGCATTCTCAATAACATGTGAATTTGTAATTAAATGGCCATTAGTATCATAAATAAATCCAGAACCGAGGCCAGTAGTTGATAAAACTTCTATGTCTCTTTGAACATTCACTCTTACAACACTAGCTTCAGAACGCTCAAAAATTTCAATTAGTGATAAATCTTTTTTTGTTGGAAGAGGAGTTATCTCACCAACAGTACTAACGCTATGTCCATTGCTTACAACTAATTCTGGAGTTGGTGGAGAAATATTTTCAGGTGAAGAAATTATAAACACAAAAATTACTATTACCGCAGTTGCTCCAAGTGCACCACCAAGAATTACTCCGGACTTTTCCATGTGACAATCTTATACCTTCTGTCTAAAAGGTTTACTATATACTAATTGAGTCCTGTGTATGATCCTTTAACGAATAACTTCTACCTCTCCACAATATTGCAGTATCACTTTTAGCCTGAATTATGCCACTTAGAAAACCAATTACTACGATGAAACCACCAACTGGGCACATTAATGCGTGCGATAATTTTAGTTGCAGGCCTCGCGTTGCCTCTGTAATTGCGCCAGCATAAATTAGAATAGATGCAATAGATGAAGAAACCATTAAAATAAAAAAAGAATCGCCTTTATCCAAAAATGAAACTGAATATGCTAAAATAGGAAACGGCATAAATAGCAAAAATAACACCGCAAAAAATATCCCAACTGCTATAGAACTACTTTGAATATACAATGGAACCATCAATCTTTTCAAAGCGTGCCACATCTCTGACAGATTTCTTGCCCAAACTGCATCTATGAGATGTTCACCTCTAACCATTCTCATCTTAAATCCTGATTCTTTGACTTTTTTTCCTAGTGCACCATCCTCAATAATCTCTTGTTTTACTCCTTCATGTGTTCCCACAGAATCATAAACTGGTTTTTTTATTATGAAAAAACTTCCAAAGAAATATCCTGTTTTTTTAGTAGGATCATTTACTCTAAGTGCGGAAAAGCGTGAATGCAAAAATGTAGAAATCATGGGAAGCGTAATTCTTGTCCAATTATCCAGACACAACATCTTTGGAATAACCGTTAGTGCATCAAGATTCAATGAAAGTAAATGTGAAACAGCAAGTGAAATTACATTTCTTGAATGCTTTGTATCAGAGTCAGTAAATAACAACAATTCACCAGTTGCTTTTTTGTAACCCTCAGCACATGCCCAATTTTTCCCCATCCATCCATCAGGTTTTTGCCTTGCAGAAACATGAATTACTTTGGTATTTTTTTCTGAATATTTTTTTATAATATTCCCAGTTTTATCTTCAGATGAATCATCGATTACTATTATCTCATAATTTTCATAATCTTGATCAATTAATGAGTCAAGACATTTTTCAATATATTTTTCTTCATTTCTAGCTGGTACAATTATTGAAACTTTTGGCATCTCATGATTTTTCTTTTCAAATCTATCCAGATATGGGGTGTTAGAAAAAGAATTCAGCATAGATTTTATTAAAAAAATCCACGTACCTGAAACTCCAATCATTATTGACACTAAAATATAATTAAAAATATCTATGCCCAAATCCATAGAATTATTCCTCTAAACTTTCTTTGATACTTTGTAGGGCTTGCTCTGTTCCACTCTGAATATGTTTTTTTACCATTCCAGTAAACATTCCCATCATTCCTGATAGTTTGATATCCCAAATTGCTTCTAGTTTTGTTACCCCATCTTGTGGAGTTAGAGTGATTGTTTTTGTCCCAACAATAATTCCTTTAGTAAATAATGCATGAATTTTTTCCTTAGGGTAAAGAGTAACTTCTTGAAGACATTTTTTGTCTTTAAAGGCAATCGTGATTTCTCTATTTACCACATTTCCCTCTTTTGAGATATTTCTGACTGATTTTGTTCCTTTCCAGAACTCTGGTTCATTATCAATATCAGAAACAATTTCCCAGACTTTGTCAATTGGAGCGTTTATCTCTACTGTAGATTCAATTTTTGCCATATTACTAGCCGATAACTTCCGCATTAAATATATTAGATTTAGATTTTTCAAGTTATGACTGTGAGGGGCAACTTGCTAAATCAGAACAGTAACTCCAGTTCTACCGGCATTTGCCATTCTTCCCTTACAGTCAAAATGTGATTTATATGAAAGCCTCAAGATACATGCCAAAAATTTCAACCTTTGATGGTACAAAATTTTGGAAAAATGCTTATGCACACCAACGTGGAAAGTTACTAAAAATGGTGGATAAGTCTGAAGAAGAAATTAAAGAACTTGTTAACAAAAAATACGAAGAATTACCTGCCGAATTAAAATATAAAATTGAAACAAGTGGAATCAAGAAAAAGGATCTTGCTTAATTCGAAATCATTTTTAAATGGATTTAAAAACTATGAGTATGTCGATAATCTCTTACGACGATTTCACAAAATTAGATATTCGTGTAGGCAAAATAGTTTCAACTGAGAAAATTCCAGGAAAAACCCGAATTATTAAAGGAACTATCGATCTAGGTGAAGAAAAAAGAGACGTAATAATAGGTGGAGCAGAATTTTATGAACCTGAAGATATGGTTGGAAGACAAGTAATTGTAATAATAAATCTTGAACCAAAAAAAATGGCAGGTGTTGTATCAAACGCAATGCTTTTAGCTGCAGATGTAAATAATAAACCATATTGGCTAACAGTCAATGAAGACGTACCACTTGGTACTCAAATTAAATAATTAAATTAAAAATATCTATGGTTAATCATAGATCATAAGATCTTTTTCTTCAAGTAAGGCATGGAGATTGTTTACAGATCTGTAGACATCTTCTTCTTTTTTGGCACCTGTACAAACAAGTTTTCCAGATGAAAATAACAGAATGACTGTTTTTGGATCAAGCATTCTATGAATCAACCCTGGAAATTGTTCTGGTTCATACATACTTCGAGGTAGTGTTCTTGCTGCTTGCTCTAGGTGAATTTTTCCACCAAGGTTAATTGATGCTACAATATTCTGAATTGTGACAGTAGCTTCTTTTTTAACTTTGATGCCACCTTTTCTGAGTTTTTGAACTACAGTTTTTACAGCTTTTCTTGCCATCTCTTCGGATTTTGAACCTGTGCATACCATTTTTCCTGATGTGAAAATTAACGTAGCTGTCTTTGGACTCTTTAATCGAAATACTAACCCTGGAAATTGATCAGGATGATATTCTACATCTGGAAAAGTCCTTGTTATCTCATTAAGATCCATTTTTTGGTCTACTGAAGCAGAAGCAACTACATTCTCTACACTTACAATAGGTTTTGTTTGAGGCATAATGGATTCACGTAGATTTACCATAATAAAAGCACTCGCCATTTTTTTACTCATCACTAGACTATTTTTACAAAATTTTAGCTATGCAATGTATTTTCAAAACCGGTTCCAATTTTTTCTCTTTATTAACGAATGATTTAATTTGGTTGAGCTGATCGCAGTGACTGTTGAATTTTACAAATTTCGATTTTGACGAACTGATGGGATTTGGTGATGATAGTAATCCACTTATGATGCTCATTTGGATATTGCCAATAATTCTCTTCGTATTTTATGGACAAAGAATCCAATTATATGTCACAGCTAATGATATTAAGAAAAATATTGTAAAGTTACAAAAATACAAAGTCGAATCAAAAAAAGAACTAATCAATTATGTTAAAACAATTTTAAAAACTGAACAAGATCCAACTTCTAGGATTGATACATTTCTTGATTACTTTACTATAATGCCAGTAGACATGGATCCAAATGGAATAGTGCCAAAGGTGAGACATTTTGTTCGCTCTAGAGACGATTATACCCGAGAACATGTACGGTCTCTTTCACCAGATATGGGTGAATTTGAAAATACTAAGATTCAAACATTATTAGAAATCGCAACTAGTCTACAGTTACTATACAAAATCGTAAACCATCTTTATTTAACGGCAAAAAAACAAAAAAACTTTCCACTGATTTTACCGCTTCAAATGGTTCTTCCTTTTATAATGGAAGAAGCGGAGGCGCTTAAAGAAGCAATTCCTGCCTTTATTAAAGGACAGCCAATAGGTGATGGAATTGGTCCCATGGTTGTTGGCAAAATGATGTTAAATACAACTAAACAAGAAGCTGCATTTCAAACTGTTTGGAGTGAAACAGAATATGATGGAAGAAAACTTTACTTGATGAAAGCAAAAGGCCCTTTGTCAACTGTTGGACGACCAGGTGACGCAGTTGAATCTATTGTTACAAAAAACAAACCAGATGGTATTCTAATGATTGATGCTGCATTAAAACTGGAAGGTGAAGAATCGGCATCTATTGCACATGGATTTGGCGCTGCCATTGGTGGAATAGGAATTGAAAGATTTCAAATTGAAGAAATTGCTATTAAATATAACATTCCCATTTTTGCTATAGTAATCAAACAATCTGTAAAAGAATCAATCACTTTGATGAGCAAAGATGTTGCCGATAAAGCTGAGCAAGTACGAAATCAAGTTTATGAATTGATTAAGGAAAATACGAAATCAGGCCAATCAATTCTTGTTATAGGTGTTGGTAATACATTAGGGGTGTCACAATAATGTTTGACAAAAAGAAAATCATCACGCCATATTCTGTAGAGCAATGTACTTTATGTAAAAAAGAATTGAAAAGAAAATTCAAAGATGGAGATTTTTTATTTCAAGAAACTTCACAGTGTAAATTTTGCGATGGAAAAATGCAGATTGAAAAAATTTATGGTGAAACTTTAGATGCTTAATTTGTCAAGTTTTTCGTGTTTCTTGATTTAATATTGGTTATGGGCTGTCGCTTGAACCGGCACCATCACTGATGGTAACTTCTATAGTTTTTCCCTCTTCTGATTCTTCCTCAGTTTCTTCGCCTTCAGAAGATTCCTCATCTTCCATACTTGCTTCCTCATTTAGAGTAACTTCTTCTTCCTTAGGTTCTGCCTCCATTTCGAACTCTTTGATGATCTCTCCCCAACCAGCACTACTCAATTTACTAGCAGTAGAAGGAGTTACACATGCTGCATCTCCACTCATTCGAATCATTAGTGTAAAACCACCTTTGCAGATTACGTCTTCTGCTGAAACTCCATCATTCATTTGTTGTCTTGGGGACTTTGATGGATCAGCAAATGACATAGCTGGCATTAATCCAATTGATAGTATTAATGGAATTATAGTCAAGACCAAAAATTTTGAAATCATTCACTACTCACCTAATAAAACAAAGACTGTTTTTCTATTTAATAGGTATTTGTCAAATCTTTAATCACAAAAGTATCTTAATTTTCTGAACTTATTGAGTAATAGTTGTTATTGTCGCTCCATCTTCTGTTGGAATAAAAGTATGTTCAGCTTGAGCAACTTTTTGTTCATTTGCCTCAATTAATATTGGATATACATGCACGACTTTTTTCTTGATAAGAATTTCTAAGAGCTCTCTAGCTTTCTTTTCCTCATATTCTTTTGTAATCCATCTGAGAGCAAAAGGAAGCATGTTAAAATTAGTCCAAATAAAATCTAGAAGCTTATCTGCCTCTTCATTTTTTGTTTTTTTCCTTGAAACCATTGAAAAAATGTTCTTAGTTTTTCCTTCTTTCACAAAACCTAAACCATCATTAGTTGTTACAAAGGGCTCACATGCATAAGCATTTGAATCTGACAGACGAAATGTTCCTATAGACCAAATATTTGGAATTGATTTTCCTGCATGGATAGTATACTGCCCCAAAGAATGACCACTAAGATTAGCAATAGGTTTGCAACCTAACTGCTTTATTGTTTTTTCAATAGTTCTTCCAATATCACTTGCTTTTACTCCCACTTTAATCATTGACATGGCATTTCCAAGTGCATCTTCTGCAGCTTGAACTAATCCATCATAAAGTGGATCATAATTCACAGTTACTGCAGTATCTGCAATGTATCCATTGATTTGTGCACCAAGATCAATCTTTACCAGATCAGAATCAGAAATTGTTAAAGTATCATTTGGTTCTGCAGTATAATGAGCTGCTACTTCATTGATACTTGTATTAACCGGGAAAGCACATTTTGCACCACGGTTAATTATTTCTCCTTCTACTTCTTCGCAAATTTCGTAAACTGTTTTTCCTACCCAATTCTTTTTCCTTACCATCTCTCTTACTTCAGATGCAATTTTACCAGCTTTAATGTAATCGTCAGTTAGCATAATCTCAATGTTGGAAATCGTTATTTAAAATATCATATGTCAAGCTTAAATTGGGGACATGAATGTGCTGTTTCGTTGGGATTGTAGTCTAGCTTGGTATGATTCTGGTTTTGGGTACCAGAGGTCGTAGGTTCAAATCCTGCCAATCCCACCATCTTTTTCTAAGATTATTTTCAAAAAAAGTAGAGTTCTTATTTTATTATGAACTAGTTTATTGTGCCAGGCAATGAAGAAGAGTTAGAGTAATGACTTTGAAATGAAGTAAACTAATGGCTCTGAGCTCTGGCATAACTTTTTATCAAATCTGAATCCCTCAATGATAATTGTACTTTGTAAAAAGAGATGTCCTATTATTGGCTGCAACTATTTTGATTGTCTTTGGAGTAACCGCCTTACCATCAATGACCCTAGTACATGGTATGGGAATTGGTATTGCGATATTTTTTGGAATAAAGGCGTTTGTAAATCAAAGAAAAAAATCCATGCAAAAACACGTTGGGGAAGGTTTTTGCGCTGATTGTGGCGAACAAATCATTCATGGAAAATGCCCTCATTGCGATAAGTCAAAAAAGCCATAATAGTATGATTTCTACGTACGTCTTATTACTCAAAAAAGCCAAGTTTACGAATGATAATCAAAGGATATCTGACTTTAACTAGAAGCTCAACTTTTGCTCAATTTCATTCTAAAATGTGCGTTTCCAAAAACCTAGGTAGCAGTGTAAGTATATGAGGTCCCACTTAGCGTTTCTACTATTTGCCTTCCTTCTTCTAGGGGGAACTGTATATCCGGCAATTGGACAAACTAGCAGTAATGACCATGTTGTGATCAATGAAGTTGATATCAACCCGCCTGGTAATGATTCTCTAACAATATCTGAATGGGTTGAGCTTTACAATCCAACTGATTCTGCAGTAGATGTAGGTGGATGGAAAGTTGCATCTACCACTATTTTGAAAAAAACTTTTACAATTCCTCAAGGAACAATAATTGAACCAGGAGGATTTTTAACATATTCTTACACTAAGGTTTGGTTTACTGATGTTTCTGAACTTGTACAATTACGTGATTCAAATGATAACGTAATTGATGAAACCCCTGTAATTACCGATATAAGTAATGATTTTTCATCATGGCAAAGATCCTATGATGGGATTGATACTAACACATCAGATGATTGGGAGTTTGGAACTTCATCAATTGGTTCTACAAATGGCAAATTAATAGTTGAAGAAGAAGAAGAAGCTGTTTCCGTTTCAGTTGAAATAAACAAATCTGAATTTTTGTTTGGTGAAACTGCTTACATTAGTGGAAGTGTTTCAGAAGAAGTCTTTTTTCAAAAACCAACCTTCCGAGCTGCTCAAATTAAAATATTAATTGATGGACCTTCATTTTACAAACCAGTAACATTGTACCCTGATCTTAATCTAAACTTTGAAACTTCATTAAGTCTACATCAAGTTTTAGGTGTTACTGAGGGAATTTATGATGTAACAGTTGATTATGCAGGATCTACTGCACAAGTAAAGTTTACAGTTGGTGAAGAATTAATTATACTTGAAGAAATAGAACCAAGCGCACTTTCAATGTCCTTTGATAAGGAATCTTACCTTCCTGGACAAACGGTAACCGTTATTGGTACTACAACAGAGATTGTTCCTTTTGAAGGATTAAAATTCAAAGTGGTTGATCCTAACGGAATTCAAATTTATGATGGAACATTATTCCCAAACCTTGGGGGTGGGGGAACTGGAACTAGAGGTGGAGAGGGTTCAGTTGTTGAAGCTGCTCAGTTTTCGACTCAATTCTACATGAACACAATAAATCCAGTCTATGGGGAACATAAGATCTTTGCAGAATATTCTACACAGACAGCAGAATCATCATTTCTATTACTTGAAGATGAAAAAGAAGACACTTTAATTTCATTAGATATTGATAAAAAATTTTATGGAATTGGTGAAACTGTTAAAATTACTGGAAGACTAAATCAAGTTTGGATTTCTTCGCTTGATATAAAAATTATTCAAACTAATAATCTGGCTCTAGGAACTAGTGGTTTTGCTGGCGGTGGAAGTAATCTAAAAACTTTAGATGTTGTAAGAACTCTTGGTGACGGAAGTTTTAATTATGATTTTAAAATTCCTATAAGTTCTTCCAGTCTTGGAAACTATAAAATCACAGTTTCTAAGGATATAGGCAGTGAATTCACTACATTCCAAGTGGTTGAAAATCCTGATGAATTTGTAGATGTAAGTGCACCATTTTTAATTTTTGTAGATAAAGAAATGTATGAGTTAGGAGATGCAGTCAAAATCTCTGGAGTTGTAACAGACATTACAGAAAGAACCAGCTTTGAAGTTCCAGTTGTTAAAATCTCGGTATTGAATGAATTAAAACAGCCTGTAACTATAATAGGAGTTCCTGAGGGTTTAAGAAGATCAACTTCTGAAGGTGCGGTTGTTGTCCCACTAGAATATACTGCCATACCTGATTCTGCAGGTTATTACAATGTTGAATTCCAACTATCTCAGTCTATTTTTGATGAAGGAACTTATTTTCTTAAAGCTGTTTATGATGAAAAATTAACTGTATCCACACCAATTTCAGTAATTGATCCACTAAACATTGAAGGATTCGGACAGTTAGATATCAATAAAGAAGTCTTTGGATTGGGTGAGGAAGTTATAGTCGATGGTATTATTCCAGGTCTCTCTCAGGGCTCTGGAATAGAAATAGTTCTCTTCAAGCCTGATGGTGATACAGATACATTTGGAGAACTTGTTGATAACTCTAGATTCTCTTGGAGCTGGAAAATTCCTATTGCTGAGAAATCCAATGTAATTACCACAAATGAACGAGTTGTTTTAACTAGCAATTATGGAGTTTATCTGGCTATCTTTTCTACAGACACTGGAAGTAAAGATGTTTTCTTTAAAGTATCTCCAGATCCAGAAAATGATACATTATTAGTTCAGCCTCTAGAAGTAAGTACTGATAGACCAATCTATAATGCTGGTGAATCAATCACCGTTTTGGGTACTGCTCAAAAAAGAAGTCAAGGAAGTGAAGGGTTAGTAGTTCCAGATAGAGCCCATATTGTAATTAAGACTACAGATTTTCCTGTTAAACAAATCTATGATGCATTTGTTTACTTGGATGCTGGTGGCAATTTCAAGAGTTCATTTAGCTTACCCGTGACTGTCTTCAAAGAAGGAAACTACAAAGTAACTGTAAACTATCTAACTTATAGAGCTGAAACTTTGTTTGCCGTTGATAATGAATTCTTAATTGGCAGCGATGAAGAATTAGCTCTTCTTGTTGCTATTGATAAAGATGAATATGCACTTGGAGAAACAGTCCAACTTACAGGAAGACCTAACAAGATAATTTACTTGGAGAAAATCGATATCACAGTAGTTCGTGAAGATCAAACACAAATTACATGTGGTGCATTTGTTTGTGGTTCGTTAGGAACTACCGTTTCTGTAGTTCCAAGTGTTTCAGGTTCATTTACTTATGATTATACAATTTCAACGTCTGATTCTGCAAAAGGTAAATACGAAATTATTGCTGATACTGATTTTGGAACGGTTTCTTTGATATTTGATGTAACAGACAAACCTATGATAATTGAAACTCCAGCAGAAGCTGAACTACCAGTTACAAGAACTACAGAAAAATTCAACAGAATTCCTGATTCTATAATCCAAATAAATACAACACCAATCGAATTAGCTGGAGAAAAAATGTTGCCTAGAGTGATTCAAGGTTCTTTACTGACAACAACTCGAGGTGATGAATCAAATGTGAATCTTAGAATTACTACTGAATCTGGTTTGTGTATTATTGGCCAGGAAATTGATTGTATGATTTCTGCATCAACTAGATTACCTGGTCAGATTTATGAGATAGTCTCAATTGATGACATGAACTATAAAGTAAGATACAGTGGTCCTGATGTTAGATTAGAAAAATTCACTATTCTTCCAGAATCTAATGATGCAACACTTCCTGAATCTACATGGAATGTAGAAGTAATCAAAGAAGACCAAGTATCTAGATTCTATTATAAAATCACCAGAGTAACAGCAGAATAAACTCTAGGTTTTTAACACAAATTAGACATTTTGTAATGTGCACATTCAAGTCTTAATGTACAAGCAAGATGATCCAAAAAAATGCTCTGCTGCAAAACTAGTAAAATTTGGTCTAGCAAGAGATATCAAAAAAACTTCTGAAAAAACTCTAGTTTTAGATCCTTTCGCTCAGAAAACTTTGTTGCCCAAGGACAAAATTCTTGTAAGTTCTATAACTGGAATTGATTGCTCTTGGAACTTGGCTGATAAAACATTTTCAACAAAGTTCTCTGGAATTAAGAGAAAACTGCCTCCACTACTTGCAGGTAATCCTGTAAATTACTCTAAATTAAATAAACTCACAACTGTTGAAGCTCTTTCGGGTGCTCTTTACATTTTGGGGGATAAAGAAAAGGCATTACAGCTACTTGACAAATTCAAATGGGGACATACATTTTTTGAGCTCAATCAAAACTTGCTTGATGAATACGCTAAACTTGATTCTGAAGACCAAATTAACTCCATATTGCGAGATTATGGGTTGGTAAAACCACAATCTTCAAATTAAATTAGTTTTTTTAGATTAATGCGAGCCAGAGCACGAGACGCTGCTAAGGCAGAGGAAACTCCTCCCTCCATACAGGAAATGTGATTTGGAGATGAATGACTAGAGATGGTCGGCTACAGTACAGAAAAAATCCAACCTGGGTTGTACTATGATGGCAAAACCTGAGGTTTCCAGGAAAGGAATGAAAAGACTGTCCCACATGGAGCAAGGCCAAACAGAACTATAGGTTCCTGTAACTAGTTCAGGTAGGCCGCAAAGCGAAATATCGTGAAAACAGAAGGAGGGTTACTACTGGCACGCAAATTTTATTTTTCTAAACAAGAAATAATTTTTGGAATATTAGTTTTGAAAAAGTTTGAACTACTTGGATAATTGTCCTACAGCTTCCTTACAAACTTGGCATCCACATGTGCAATCTGCACTGCAGATACATGCACCCTGCATTTCACAATCGCATGCATACGTGGAATCGCCTGTGTCTGCCTCGCAACCACATGCTTGATCTGTCATGGCGGGAGCCGCAGGTGGTGGGCTTTGTTGTGTACTTGGTTCATCATATACATTTCGTGTTTTTACATAATCCGAATCATCAATTAATTGTGCTTCTCCTCTAGTTGTCTGATAGCCACCAGAGCCAGCACTTGTTTGATATGCCCTTAATCTTGATGGATCAATTCCAGTTTGTCCTTGTCCGGCTGCTTCTTGTTTCTTTAATGATCTGTTACTGATAAAGAAAAAGGCTCCTCCACCAATTGCTGCCATAGCTGCCATTCCATACATAATCATTACAGGGAAATCTCCAGTTGAAGTTGTTGCATAACCTTCAGGTGGTGTTGGGGTTACTCCAAGAATCTCAATTCCTTCTAAACTATCAATTGCCGCAAATCCAATAACTCGTAGGTTTGCACTATCTGATGATGCTATTGCTCTTATAGGATAAGTTTTATCAGTTGTAAATGACGCTTCTTGAATTTTTTCTACTTGACGCCCTTCTCTAAGGCTACTTTCACCCATTGTAAATCCAGAAATTACAAAGCCTTTAAGCTCTTCAGAAATTCCAAATGTAGCTGCATCTACATTAATTCCAGTTGGGTCAAACAAAAAGTGCCAATTTGTTAGTGGCTGATTCTTTATCCCTTCAGCATTAATTAGAGGTTCTGATAAAACAGTTTCAGCTTCTGAACCTGCCATCGCTGCAGGTAACTCTGGAGATAGCTCATATAGACCTGCATAGATTGAATTGATCTCATGGCCATCAATATTTACTGGACCATTAACTGATATTCCTCTCCATGCCATATCAACTAATGCTGGAGAAGTTCTGTCTCTGGCTTTGATGACATAATTAACCAAATCTCCAGTAAGAACAATTTTGTAATCTACTGAAGCAATAAGGCCACGACCAGTCAAGTCTGAATTATAGGCCACATTCAAGTTTGCAATTCGACCTTGACTTTGATCATTTCTTAATTTCTCATTTAATCTATTTTGTAAATCTTGAACTCCTGGAACAGAAGTATCTGCTGAAAATGAAACAGATGTCTTCTGGCCTCTCAATAATTTTGCAATATCACCACCTTCTTCATATTCGATAATTAGCGTCTTTTGGTATTTCATCTCAAACGGGGATGAATTGTTATCAGGATTTAGACTAATTTCAAGTTGGGCTCCAAATGCTGGTTGACTGATAGCAATAATTAAAACTCCAGTAAATAACACTGCTAAGAACGCAGCCTTACCAATCACGGAAAAAGATCGCTGCTTTGAGAGTAATAAACCTACCTACCTTTTGGCAAAAGTTTAGCATTTTTGAAAAAGTAATATTTAGTGACCGTCTGAAGATTTTGAGTTTTAGGGCGATAATATGATAACAATACTAGCGGGGGGAACTGGATCGGTTAAACTTGTTCGGGGGCTTGCTGCTCAAAAAAATGAACTTAATGTAATTACTAATGTCGGGGATAACTATTGGCTTTATGGAATGTATATCTGCCCAGATATTGATACTATAATCTACGGTCTTTCAGACTTGTTAGATTATGACAGGGGATGGGGAATTAAAAAAGACACTTTTAATTTTTTGAGACAAATGGAGGTTTTTGGAGAAGAGACTTGGTTCCGAATTGGAGACCGTGATGCAGCTACTCATCTAATTAGAACAAACATGCTAAAAAATGGAAAAAATCTTAGCGACATTACAAAATGGATGTGTGAAAAATTTGCAGTTCCTACAAAAGTAATACCAGTTACAGATCACAGTATTGAAACCAGAATTACTACGAACAAAGGAGAATTACATCTACAAGAATACTGGGTAAAATATAGAGGAAAAGACAAAGTTGAAGGAATTCAATACATTGGTGCTGACAAAGCTCGACCAAATCCTGAGGCCATTAATGCTATTACTGATTCAGAATTAGTAATTATTGCACCAGGTAATCCTTTGACTAGCATTGGACCAATGTTGCAAATCAAAGGAATTAGAAAAGAATTATCAAAAAGAAAAAAGAAAGTAGTAGCTGTTAGTCCTTTGATAGGTAATAAAGCAATTAGTGGACCTGCTGCTGCATATATGGAGGCCGCAGGAATTGAAGCAAATGCTTTTGGTTTGGCACAAATGTATTCTGATGTTTGCTCTAACATAGTAATTGATTCAAAAGATAAACTATTATCAAAAAAAATTGAAAATTTGGATATGAAGTTATATGAAACTAAAATTATGATGAATAATAAACAAGCTGAAGAAGCCTTGGCATCTTTTATTCTAAACCAAGTTCACGTCTAGTTTGAAAATCTCTGCAATAATTCCTGTAAAGACATTTTCTAAAGCTAAAACAAGATTAGAATTTCCTGATGAAAAAAAAGAAGAATTTTGTAAATTAATGTTTGAGGAAATTCTTCAAACATTATCAGTTTCAAATTTGATTGATAAGATTCTAGTAGTCACAAAAGATGAAGATGCTTTGGGTATTTCTAAAAAATTTAATGCAATTCAAATCATCGATGATGAAGAATCTGGCGTAAATCATGCTGTATCTTTAGCTGATTCTTATGTTAAAAAAAATGGATTTGATGCATCTGTAGTCTTTCCACAAGATATTCCATTTATAAAAACACAGGATATTGATTTTTTATTCAAATTTCAAACTCCACCTGAATTTACATTAATAGTGCCATCAAGAAAATTTGATGGAACTAATGCCCTAGTCAGAATGCCAATAGACTTGATGGAAACTCATTATGATGAGGATAGCTACAAAATTCATCTCTCTACTGGAAAATCAAAGACCCAAAACACTTCGCTTGTATTTATTCGAAGAATTATGCTTGATATTGATGAACAGGCTGATCTTGACTTTGCTTTGAGTCAAAACGAAAAACCAACGTTTTGTAAGCAAATTTTAAACCTAATAGGCCGAAATTCGTACCATTAACCGTTATACTTTTAAGTAATAAATCCGCAATAGTTAAATACAAGAGTAAAAAAGATGGCGATTTTAGATGGTAAAAAATGTTAATCCTAAAGATAGATGTCCAAGATGTGGTACAGGATCACTTGTAACTGATACAAATACTGCTGAGAACTTTTGCGGAAAATGTGGATTTGTAATTACTGATAAAGCTCAAGAATCTGGTCCAGAATGGCGTTCTTTTTCAAAAGAAGAACATGAAAGTAGAAGTCGTGCAGGAGTTCCAACATCACTTGCAATGCACGATATGGGTCTTGCAACAATAATTGGTCCAGCTAATAGAGACGCAACAGGAAAACCGCTTTCTGCTTCAATGAAAAGCACAATTGAGAGACTCCGAACATGGGATAGTAGAAGTCAAGTCCATGAACCAGTTGACAGAAACTTTAGACAAGCATTTAGTGAATTAGACAGATTAAAAGACAAATTAGCAGTTGGTGACGCAGTAATTGAAAAAGCTGCATACATTTACAGAAAAGCTTTAGAAAAAGGATTAGTTAGAGGCCGTTCAATTTCTGCACTTATTGCTTCAGCTCTTTATGCAGCATGTCGTGATACTGAAACTCCAAGAACACTAAAAGATGTTGGTCAAGCAAGTAACATAAAACGTAAAGATATTGCAAGATGTTATCGATTACTTCTACGAGAGCTTGGCTTAAAGATGCCAGTCGTCAATCCCATAAATTGTATTGCACGAATTGCAAGCAAAGCAGGTTTATCTGAAAAATCAAAACGTGAAGCAACAAAAATATTACAATCAGCTGAAGAAATAAAAATTTCTGCAGGAAAAGATCCTATGGGATTGGCAGCGGCTGCCCTTTATGTTGCATGTGTATTAAATGGTGAAAGCAAAACTCAAAGAGATGTAGCCGAAGCTGCTGGTGTAACAGAGGTAACTATTAGAAATCGTTACAAGGGACTAAAGATAGCCCTAAACCTCTAATTTTTTTTGGAATCATCATCAAAACTATCTACAAATGTTTCTGGATTATTGTTTTTAACAGAATAATTGTCAACACGTTCTAAATTTTTGCTTTCCGCATTTGAAACAACTTTACTTTCAAAGTTTTTTTCTTTTTTAGAATAAATGTAACTTAGTAATAGAATTCCAACTGAAATAATTCCTGATAATACTAACATAATTTCTAATGTGTTGATCAACGAATGAGAAAAGGCAGCTTTTACTGTGATAAAATTAATATCTGCAACAATAAACACGTAAGAGAAAATAAAATAATTAGTGGCCCAATGAATCAAAACCGCTGGGACAAAACCATATCTGAAATATACCCAACCAATGATAATCCCACTAGCAGTAGCTTGGGCAAATTTTCCACTACTCCATGATTCTCCTGAGATTATGTGGGCAATTCCAAAAAAGACTGCTACTAGAACAATGAGCGCAATTGCTTTTTTTGTTTTTTCAACATGTAGACTCTCAAAGGGATGCCAAAGTGATTTAAAAAAATGCTTTGCTGAAGATTTATGAGAATAAATTGCAAAAAGAGGTACACCAATTAGTAAAACTCTAAAACCGATCTCTTCTACTATTGGAGCTTTTGTCATTTCAAAGAATTGAATCAGATCATTTTCTGCAAGAGGTGGTTCTGTTGTAATTCCAATTCCTTCTTGAATAAAATTAATTATTGCTGAAATTAAAATTAATACTGAAAACCAGGTAATCATTGAAACCAAATAATTTGAATGAGTGAATTTTTTTCCCTCTGTCATAATTGGTACTAGTGTTTTTAGAAAATCTTTTTTTGGTCCAAAAATAGAAATCGCAAATAAAATTACAAAAATACTCCAAATTACAATAAATGCATCTCCTAACTCAAACTCAATTGGAATCTCATAACCAATTCCTGCTAAAAAAAAATTAAAACCACTGATTGGAAATTCAAAATTAATGTCATTACCAATATCAGAATTAAAAACCAAGTACGCACCTAATGGAAATGATAGTATCATCATTCCAAAAATAATTGAAATTAATGCTGCGTATGGAATTCCTAATCCCTGTAGGGCTTTATTTGCAGGTTCCAACTTTTTTCTAATGAATCTCTATTGTTGATTCGGCAAATCCTAAAGATATCAAAGCTTCTTTGATTGTATCTCTATGATCACCTTGCAAGAATACATATCCCTCTTTAGCTGTTCCACCACAGGCATACTTGTTCTTTAGGTTTTTTGCTACACTTTCTAAATTGTTTAATTTAGGATCCAAGCCCTCAATCATTGTTCCTTTTTTTCTAAAACGTCTAGTTTCCAGTCGGATTATAATCTTAGTACTATCTTTGGCAAGTTCACCACAGGCGCATAAATCTTCAGGGAGGCCACACGTGTTACAAATTACTGCCATTCGTTCGAAAATTCTTTCATCTCACGCACTATTAAGCCTTATCTGTAAACGAAAAAATTCAAAATTTTAAGAAATTTGGATTGATTTTTTTATGAAGACAGGACAAGTAATAGAAATGTCAAAGGACCTTACCAAAAAAGCAGTAGAAATGCTTCTCAAAGGAGCAACATTACTTAGTGAACCATGTCCATATTGTAAAGGCGTAAGAGTGATGAAAGACGGTCATGCCTTGTGTGTGGTCTGTGGAAAAGAACCATCTGAAGAAAAAAAAGAAGAAATACAGATCTCAGAAAAAGTATCCAAATCATCGACTGTTGAAATTTTGGAAAATAAGCTAAACTCTCTATCACTAGAACTTGAGAAAGAAACTAGTCATGAAAAGCAACAAGAGATCTTAAAATCAATTAATTTACTCATAGAAACCATAGAAAATCTAAAAAATAAACAATAAAGTATTTAAGTAAAAATTTTAATTTGAAAATTAATCATGGCCGATAAAAAAAGTGCACCTTTACCCGCATCAAGTGCAGGTCTTTTAAGATTCTTTGAGGACGAAACTAAAGGAGTTAAAGTAAATCCTAAAATTGTGGTATCAATACCAATTAGCCTCATTGTACTCTCATGGGCATTAGATATTTTCCTAATCCAGTGAAATCATAATGTCTGGTTCACACGATGATGTTTCACGAATACAAAAACGTTATTCACTTACACTGTTCAACCCTTCATCATTTTATACATCATTGATTTTTTCTGTTGTAGTTGTATCTGTTTTAGTTGCTGTAACTGTTTTTGTATATCGACAAAGCGATGATATTGTTTTTCGTTTAGCACTTGTTTTGCCAATTTTGCTTGTAACACAGTACATTGATTCGCGTTTTGTCCGAAACAAGGAACTTTCTAAAGCCCTACACATGTCATTATTTGGTAATAGTCTGTGGTTGCTAACTATATCTGCAGGAATGCTTTCAGTCTTTGTTTTATCAAAACCCGAACTATCATTCTTTTATGTTGTAGAGGGAATGTTTTTGTTTGCGAGCTTTAGAATTGGAATATACACTACAACATTAGGCGCAAATCTTGGAAAAGCATGGCTTGTGTGTTTCATTCAACCCATTGCAATGTTATTGGCAATGACTCCAACAGAGATGTGGGTTTCAGTTTTAACTGATCCATTAACATTACTTATTGGCTGTACATTCATAGCAATATCTTCTATTTGGTCATATTGGACAGATAGGGCAGGCTTGCCAAATGTAAAAAGTACCCATCGATTGATACAGGCTTATCTTTTCTCAATGTCTAAAAATGACCCATCTGAAGTTGAGGCTATCATTGAAGAACAATCAAAGCCATCAAGAGTATCTACTACACAAATTCGATTCCATACAAAGGATAAGGATGCTGACTTTAGAATTGTTCTACCAGATATTCACCCAGGCCCATTTCATCCTGTAGGTGGTAGTAACATTCCATATTTGATTTACAAAAATATGGGTTCATCTGCAATGGTAATGCATAGCGTCTCTGATCATTCCCTTAACCTTCCAACACAATCTGAAGTGAATAATTACCTTCAAAGCCTTACAAAAAGCTCCGTTGTAAATGAAGGAATAGAATGCACAGAACCTGTTACAATACAGATTAACAAAGCACGAACAGTAGGATTGCTTTTTGGAAAAACTGCAATTTTATTTTTGTCGCTATCTCCCCATGGTATGGAAGATCTTCCACTACACATCAAAAATGATATTGAACAATTCTCCAAGAATCGTAATTTTGAGAACGTGTTAATTGTTGATTGTCATAATGCAATGGGTGATGAAATCTCCAAAATTGATTCTGAAGATTTACTTACTGCATCAAAATCTGTACTTGATACACTTAAAACAAAAGATACTTTTCCACTAAAATTCGGCTATGCAAATTCTAGTGACATGAATTTAGATGCAATTGATCTTGCATGTGGGGGAATTGGAATTTTATGTCTAAAACTAAATAATAAAAAATATTTCCTTGGCTGGGCTGATGCCAATAATATGGAAAATGGTGTACGTGAAGAGATAGTCAAACATTTCTCAAATAATGGCTATGAGTTGATTGAAATTTGTACTTCTGATACTCACTATAATACTAGTGTTAGAAATAGAAATGGGTACTATCAATTCGGCATTGTTTCAAAAGCCAATGATGCTGCCAATTGGTATCTAGATGTTGCCAAAAAAGCTGAGAAAAAAATCGAGTCTGCCTCTTTTGAAATATTGGAACATAACATGAATGCAAAAGTTATGGGTCCAACAATTTATCGTGATTATTCTAGAGCAGTAGATCGTTCTATGAAGATCACTAAAGGCATTCTCATTGGATGCGTTGCATTATTTTTAATAACTATGCTTTAACCTGCTTCATATCATCGAGGTTTCCGTAAAACTCATCAACAAATGATGCAAACTGAAATATCGGAACAATTGGAACTTTGTTGATAAAATCAATTCTGTCTTGGTATAATGTTACGATTATTGGAACTGCAATCGAGCCCCGAGTCTTTGCAACATAATGTTTTGTTCTTTCTACTTGTTTTAAAACAACATTTTGTAATGCTGAAGAACTATTTTTCTTCCAATGTTTACAGTCTATGAGCATGGCTATGCCCATTTTTATGCCTACCACATCAATCTCCATTCGTGGTTTTTTCAGAATCATGTTTCTAATGGTTGCAAAATCTTTTGAAGCTAAAATCTCAGATACCAATCCTTCAAAATCCCTCCAACCTATATGCTCAGATACCTCATCAATTGGTGCCCCCTCTTTTAATGCATAAAGTGCAGCCTTTAATCGGTCCCCTGGTGAAAAATTAAACACATCATCATCTTTTTTTCCAATATTGTTTTTGATCAACTCTTCTAGAATTTTTTTTGCACTAGATTGATCAGTTTCTGTAACCATAGAAAAATCTTTGATCGAGATATCTCCTGGAATAATACCGTTGATTCCTTTAATGAATGGTTTTAGGTGCATTAAAGTGGTTTTTTGTTTTTATATTTTAAATATTCTAGAATGATTTTTTTACTTTTAGTCAATGAAAGACATTTAATTACATCTAATACAAACGCAATTCATGAAACTATTGCTAGTTTGTTTACTAGCAATCACTATAGGAGTTACCAACGCAGTTCCTTCTTTTGGAGAACAAGGAACCTATGTGGATAATGTGAAGTTTATCCAATATTTAGATGAGAATACTGCTTTACAAGAAGTAAAGAACGGCAATTTGGATTTGTATTATTATAGAATCTCTTCTGATAGAATCGAAACTTCAAAAGCAAGAGAAAATTTGAAAGTTTTTGAATCAACTGGGGGTTCTTACAGCATTCTTTTAAATCCTGCAATATCTGAGACATTCAATCCTTTTTCGATTAATGAAGTTCGTTTTGCAATAAACTATCTTGTGGATAGAAAACTCATTGTAAACGAATTGATGGGTGGCTATGGGACCACAATGATTTCAAATTATGGTCCTTTTGATCCAGACTATCTAACAATACTAGATCAACTAGAATCATTTCATTTCAGATACAATCCATCTTTGGCAGAATCAATAATTTCACAATCACTCAAAGATGCTGGAGCCGAAAAAATTGATGAGAAATGGTTTTTTGATGGAAATCCAATTGAGATTACAATTTTCATTAGAAGTGATGACCCTGTAAGAAAGTCAATAGGCGAAATTTTAGCCTCGGAATTTAAGAAAATCGGTTTTTCTATAAAAAAAGACTATGGTGATTTGAACAAGGCATTTGTTATAGTCTACGGCTCGAACCCATCTGATGTAAAATGGCATCTCTACACTGAAGGCTGGGGAGGACGTTCTGCCTTTGTTAAATATGATTCAGTTGGATTGGGTCAGATGTATTCCCCATGGTTTTCTAGCATGCCCGGATTCAACGATCCCTCTTATTGGAATTACCAAAATGATTATCTGGATTCTATTACACAAAAAATCTATACTGCAAATTTCAGCTCAGCTGAAGAGCGAACTAAACTCATTCAAGAAGCTACTGTTGAGGGAGTAAAAGAGTCAGTTAGAATATTTCTTGCAAGTAAGATTGATCAATATGTTGTAAATAAAGACGTTAATGGAGTGATTAATGATCTTGGTGCAGGTGTTCCAAGTAGATTTACTCCAATTAACTCTAGAAGTGATTCGAACTCGCTTGTTATTGGCGTCAAACAAATCTATCAAGGTGCATGGAATCCTGTCATGGGATTAAGTGATAGTTATAGCACTCAAATTTGGAATACGCTAAATGATCCTGCAATCTTTAAACATCCTTACACTGGTGAAAACTTTCCAATACGTTCAACATGGGAAGTTGTTACTGCGGGACCTAATGGAAAGCTAGAAGTCCCTGATGACGTAATAATTTGGGACCCTGTTTTACAAAAATGGAAAAATGTAGAACCTGGAGCCATGGCGACAAGTAAAGTAACTCTTGATCTTATGTTTAGCAACTGGCATCATGGACAACCAATGGACATCAATGATATTTTTCATTCACTTTACTTTACACTAGAGTGGGGCTCTCAACAACTAGAAAACGACAAGACATTTGACACTGAATACACTCCACGAACTTCTCAGGTAGTTAGTACAATTATTGGAATCAAACCACTTGATGAAAACTCTATAGAAGTTTATGTTGATTATTGGCACTTTGATGAGGCTGAAATTGCTGATTGGGCTTCAATATGGGCTTCAATGCCTTGGGAGATTTTTTCAGCAATGGAGCAAGCAGTAATTGACGGTAAAGCATCATTTTCAAGATCTGGTGCTGTAAGCAAAAATGTAAACTGGCTTTCACTTTTGGTGCCACACGATGCAAGAATTATTCAGGAATATCTTAAAGAATTCAAAGAATCTGGATTTGTTCCAGCATCTCTTGAAAATTTTGAAAAAGATTCAAGCTATTATCAATCAAGATATGATGCATCAATTGATTGGATAGAGAAAAACGATCATGCTGTTATCAGCAACGGTCCATTTTATCTTGATAGATATTCTCCAGAATCAAGAACGATTTCGATTAATGCGTTTGCTGATGAATCATATCCTTTTGCTGCGGGATCTTGGGCAGAATTTGAAGAAATAAAATTCCCAACAATAGTTGGCATCGATATGCCTGATATTGTTTCAAAAGGACAAAGCATCTCTATTCCCATTTCCACAGAAGACACTTCTCAGATTAACTATTTTTTCACAAATTCTAACGGTGACACAGTATCTTCAGGAATACAAAATGTATATGATGACTATATTGTTTTGACTCTAAGCGAGGAAGAAACTCAACTCTTGAGTACTGGTGCAAATGATTTCAAAATCTTTGCAATTTCTGAGACTGTATTAAGACCTGATGTATTTAGTACTAGTTTTCTTGTAGTTGATAATCCTGGCCAGGAACTACCATCAGTTGAAATCGTTGATGTGGAATCTACACGCCAATCTGACCCAAACTATGGAATTGCTGCAGTTGTAATTATTGGAATAATTGTTGCAATAATTTTATACTATAGAAAAAGAACTAAACGAAACATTTCAATGACATCTTAGTTATTTTTCACCAATAACAAATAATGTTCCATACTCTCTTTTCCATTTCTTACGATTCTTTAGGTCTTTTACATGCCTAGTTTTCGTTTTGAATCCAGCATCTTTGAAGAATTTCTTCCATTCTGTTTTTGAGTGTAGATGCATAGGAATCTTCATTTGTTCAGACCATCTTGCAGTTGCTCTGTTATCTGAGTAAAAATCTGTTCCACAAAAAAACTTGCCACCTGGTTTAAGTAACTTGAATATTTTTTGTAATGATAACTCAATTGATTTAACATAATATAATGACTCCATTGAAAAAATATAATCAAATCTTCCTCTATAATTCCATGATTGAATATCAGCCTGAATGAATTCTTCTTTAGAAGATTTTGTTTTTGAGCTAGCATTTTTTATCATGTTTTTACTTTTATCGATTCCAACTGCTTTTTTACAATTTTTTAGAGCTGAAATTTTTCTTACAACCCAACCATTACCGCAACCAATATCTAAAAATGAAAATAAGTGTTCAAATAAAATTGAATCTAAAAATGTATTAACCGTTTTAGAATGCTCTCTTTCCATTAACTCAGAACGTCCACTAAGTGCCCAATTATCAAAAGTTATTCTTACTTTATCCATGAAATTTTTGTCCGTTTTTTCAATTTCAATGTTGGGAACTTACTGAGCTTTGAGATGAACGTGTTCTACGTGCGGCTTATATCCAAATTTTGTTACTGGATTTTGAATAGAAATTGCCAGATGAATCATGTAGAAATTGTGGAGGAGCATTGATAGATTGTACTCAATGTGCCCGTTGTAAAAGAGTCATTAGCCTGATTTGTCGTAATTGTGGTACGAGAACTATAGAGCAATTTCACGATATTTGCTTGTACCATGTTGAGACCATCCAGATCAACTATGTGCCAAAAAATCAGGCAGGCAGCCACTTTTCTGTATCTGTCCTAGCCTGATTTTGTCGCTTTACAAATCAGACAGAATTTAGGTACAAAAGATACGCTAGCCTTAAGTATGAAAAATCGAGCTTCTGATCCTTGTGAATGAGCGTTACACGGTTGTAGCATTCGCAGTACTTCTTTTAATGCCAGTTTATGCAAGTGCTCAAAGCGCAGATAAAATCACACTATTTGAAAATTTTGGCCATCATGACAAAGGAGAACAACTATTCATCTTTGGAAACCTTGCGCAGGTCTTACCTGACTCATATCTGATTTTACAAATCATTAATCCAAATGGTGACATTTGTCAGATTCAACAATTAACACCATTATCAAATGGTCTTTTTTTAACTGAAGCAATTCCTCTCAAAGGACGAATCTGTGGATTACAAGGCAATTATGATATACGTGTATTTTATGGAGAATATTCCACAACATCTTCATTTTCCGTTTCATCTAATATTTATCAAGCACCAACTGATGCAGAACTTTTTGATTCTGCAACACAATTAGTTTCCGATAAAATTAAATCAATTCAAGAAAAAACCAATATCAGTACACTAATTTACTCTGAAAGATTAAACAACACATCTGTCAGTGATGGTATTGTAGAACTTGAGCAGCTCTATGTTGATTTATGGAGTGATCTTTTCATTGAAGATGCAATTTATGATATCAGTTCATCATTTAGGCCTGCAGTAGAATCCTCGCTGGACTCTACTGGAGAATTAATTGAATCTGGAGACCTATCTTTTGAAATCGCTGGCGACATTGATAGACAAACATTTGCTGCAATATTTTACTATGAAATAGGTGACATTAGAACAGCTATTCAAAGACTCAACGATGCATATGTTTCAATAAAAAATGTTGATCCAATAAAAGCACCATCAAAACAAACTCTAACATATTCACAGCTGGAAGAGGCACTTCAAAACCTTATGACAAAAACAAGATTTGTAATGAGCAAAAAAGTACAAGAAGAAATTGCATTTATTTTTGCTAGAGGAACTGCACCAATCTATTCAAGTGAATTAAATGATTTGCTTGACTTGCTAACAGAATCACGATATCTTGATATTATATCTCGTAAAGACATTCCTCTGTACAACCTAATTACAAATGAATGGGGTCCTCTTCCTGAAGACTCTGGATTAAAATCATCTTTAGTAAAGAAAGACAGTATTACAGAATTATTAGAATCAAAAGAAAGAGTTGATAATCTTCATCAGGCAGCTCTTTTACTGCGTGATCTGGACAAGGTAGACCGATTCATCTCTTCTGATAAGGAAGAAAACTCTGATTTGGCAAATCTAATTGCGTCTGAATGGGACGAATTAGCCTTAGATTTGGAGCTGGCAACTTCTGTTAGTAATATCTTAGATTCTGAGCAAGAAATCAAGAACATGAAAAAAGTAATTGATGTATCATCAAGAATTTCAAAAGCGGTTGAAATCTCTCAAGCTAGCAACATTAACTCTGGTCTTGCATACGGATGGGACGGATTACTAATTCAAGTTCAAGATGCACAATCTGTTGATGAAATTTTGCTCATAGTATCAGAATTTGATCAATCAATTAATGAATTAAGAGAAAAACGTAGCCCCATATCGATTTTAAAATTTGAGTATGAAGCAATGAAAGCTAAAGCAGAGTTGCAAGCTGATCACAAGAATCTTTTCATGATCAATAATGCCCTGAAAATTCTAGACACTGCAAAGAAGATTGAAGAAGGCAATCCTGCTGTTAGTCGAATTGATAGAATAGAAGTTTTACTAACATGGGTTAGCGAAAAAGCTACCTCAATTAAATCAGATCTAAATTCTTACACTAAAGATGGATACAAAGTAAGAGCAGCTGATATCTTACAACGAGCAAAGTCAATTGAAAATTTAGTTGAGTTGAGTCTCACTAAAAACAGATTCTTACCAGGATACACCGACTTTACTGAAAAAATGCATGATAAAATTGATGATGTACGAAGTCGTGTAATTGCAAACGATTTGGATTCTGCGGATGACATGGTAAGAGATTTGTTTTCAGAATGGAGAGAAGTAACATCTGTATATGCAGACGATCCATTTGGTTCTAGTGTTGGATATGACCGTGAAGAAATTAAAAGAATTGACTATCGTAAAAAATTAGAATCATTATCTGCTGCAGTTTCTAATTTTTACAACGCTGACTTTGCACCTCATGCTGATGGATACAACAAATTAGCTGAAGATGCATACAATCTAGTTGATTATGGAAACTTTGTTGATACAGATTCTAAACTAAAAGAAATCGGAAATTATCTCCGTGAATACTTGGTTCTAAAAAATGAGAAAATAATCTATGATATCTCCTATGATCAAGAAAAAGAAATCTGGGTAATTTCAGGCTACGTTGATAATCCCGTAGATGATAGGCGTGAAAATCTGTATTTGACCGTAAATGATGTGCATGGGGATACGCACAGTACCCTCAAATTTACAGATACTAGAGAAGGTGCATTTTACACCCAGTGGGGAGCGCCAGCAGATCCTGGTCTATACGTTGTTATGCTACAGTATCAAAATGTAAAAGCATCACAACTTGTTTACATTGAAGACAAATCAGATAGAAACTTCAACCAAGGAGATCTTGACATCGTTGAGCTAGCTCGTAAATATGAAGAACTAAAATCCTTTATCGAGCAATTTGGTGGTGCAAATTATAATGATCCAAAATTACAATCAGCTCTCAATGAGATTCAAATTGGATTAACAGAGCGAAACACTGAAAGAATTAACGAAGAACTATCAGAACTTCAACGACTAATTGAAAGATATCTTCCGGTAAGGTCACGCGCTGCAGTAATCGAAGCTCAATTTGAAGATCAACAGTTGTATCTTTCAGGTGCTGTTCAAAAGACTCTGTCATTTAGTGAAGATCTGTATGTAGATATCTTTGATCAAAAAGGAAATCACATTGAAGAAATTGCACTAAAAGATACAGCAGTAGGGCACTTTAATGAAATAATTAAAAAACCATTTGCACCTGGCACATATGTAGCTCAGCTGCAATATCATGATCTGGTGGTAACTGATTTCTTTACAGTATATGGCTAACCTTTTTTTGCAACGCCTTTTACAATGTTAAAGAGTTGTCTTACTGCTAACTTTGGATGATGCGCTGCTAACTTTACAATGCTTCCCAGTCCAAAATCAGCTTTAATAAAATCTAAAAACTCATCCGGACTCAACTCCTTGATAACATCTAACTCTTTGTCCCACTGTTCATCTGAAAGTCCAAGCCATCTTTGCTGAACCTTGCTTGCTGAATTAATTTTTGCTTCAATCGCTTTTTTCCAAATTTCTTCATATTCTATCAAAGATTTTTCAGAAGTATCTCCAGATTTGATTGCCTTTGCCGCTACTTCTCCTGCTACTCTTCCGTACCTAATTGCATACCTAATTCCCTCTAAAAGAAGTGGATTCGCCTGTCCAGCAGTATCCCCAACTAACATTAGATTATCATACACTGTTTTTCTTGAAGGACCATCATTTGGGATTAAACCATAATGAAACTCAATTGGTTTTATCTCACCAAGTTCTTTGATAGGACCCATTTTTTTTTCTAAAATATTTTTTAGCCTTTCTGTTGGATCAATATTTGATTGAGGCTTTCCAATTCCAACTCCAATTCTTACAACATTATCTCCTAAAGGAAAGATCCATGCATAACCTGCAGGAGAATACTCTTGACCAACCATTAACCACCAAGTGTCACTATCTGCATGTTCTGCTTTTACTTCCCATTCTGCACCTACCCCAAATCTTTTCCATTGAGTAACTAATCCCATGTATTTTGCAACAACTGAATGGAATCCACTTGCATCAATAACCATTTTTGAATGAAAACTAAATTTTTCACTTGATGTTTCAGCTTTTACTCCAACAATTTTATCTTGTTCATCTTGGATAACATCTATTACACTTGTCTTGAGAAAAACATCTACACCTTGTTTTTCTGCTTGTGTTGCAAGCCATCGATATGTCTTCCTAACATCTAAAACAGCAGCTCTTGAAATTTTATCACTAATTGTAACTTTATTATTTGGAGAACAAAATGAATAATTTTTGATCGTATTGTAACAATCCTCTGGAATACTAAACTCATCAATTGCATCAAGCCATGTTACTCCACTTGTTCTAACACTATACGCAACTGTTTCTTCTTTTTCTATTAATGCCACTTTAGCTCCGTTTTTTGCAGCCATATATGCTGCAGAGGAACCTGCAGGACCTGCTCCAACTACAACTATATCATATTCTAATTCCTTGGTCAACTTCTCAACTTGAGGAAGTTCAGGGATATAATTTTGAGGATTTTTATGAATGTGAGTAATTACATACTATATGGAATCATTTAGTGATTTTACACAGGAAAAATACGATAAACTAAAGATTTTCCTCATAACTAATTTCAATTTGACGTTTCAACCAAGTTCAGACTCTGATGTTGTTGAAACCTTTGAAATTATCGTAAAACAAGGTAAAATCGGAGGACATTATCATAAAAATTCTAGTCTTGAATTGATACCTTCAGAAAACGTTGAAGAAGAGTGTAACAAAATCGTTGATAAAATTAAAGAATTGTCAAATAATTCTGAAGCGATGCATGAAAAAAAACCTGAAGCAATAGATACAGAAAAAACAGCACAAGAAATGATGATCAAGGAATATGCAAATAATTCAAGAAAATTTTATGAACACGTTCTTAGCTGTGAGACTTGTAGACGAAAACTTGCAGAAATCTGGAAACATCTATACGAATAATTTTAAAATTATTTTTTGAGAATTGCTTTACCTTCCATATCTGTAGATCTTTCCACATCAAAGGTTTCCATATGATCAGGATCTCTGTGCATGTAGCTCTGCGCTTCTCCTTGAGTTTTTCTACAGAATTTTTTATGAATAGATTCTTCAATTTTTAATGTAGTCTCATTTTCATGAAATAGTCTTTTACCACATTCTTCGCAGATTATTTCTGGCATATCACTCGTCAACCTCAAATGTATTTAGATGTTTCAAGCTTGTTCTGCTGGAGCAGCTCCCATACTGGCCATAGTTTTATCAATTTCATATATTGCTAGCTTATCTCTACCTAGAAGATCAAACTTTTGTAAGATTGTCTCAAATGTTTTTTCTTCTTCAATCTGTTCATTTACAAACCATTGAAGAAAAGAAAACGTGCTGTGATCTTTGTCTTTTTGTGCCATCTCAACCATCTTGTTGATTGATTTTGTTACTGCTTGTTCGTTTTTTAGTGCAGTCTTGAAAACTGATTCAAGAGTTTTAGGAGATGCAGGTGGTTGTTTTACTGCAGGAATTACCGCAGATATTCCAGCCTCATTAAGGTAGTGAATAATTTTGAGCATATGTAGCCTTTCCTCATCACAATGCTGATACATAAAACTCGCAGATCCTTCATAGCCAGTAATTTCACACCATGATGCCATTGCAAGATAATAATTTGAAGCAGATGCTTCCATAGCAATTTGATTGTTTAATGCTTTGATTAGATTTCGTGAAATTTTCATTCTTTTAGAATAAACTCTAACCCTGATTAAATATCCTTCTTAGGGTATCAAAAAACAATCTTTACAAGAGTAAAAAACGTGGTAAAAGAAATGGCAGATTCTGGATTCATACCTCTTGTGATGTGGTCTGTTATCGCAGGAATTCTAATTTTAGTATCTGGGCTAAGCTACAAGGCATATCTTAGGAGAAAGAAAGATGAGACACCTTCACCTTGAAAAAAAAGGCCTTCGTGGTCTAGCAATTGCTGAAAGTTTTGCTCAAAATTCTGAGAAATCTATTCTAGCTGGCATTGTTATGCGTCGTGACTTTGTAATTGATGGTTTTGTTTTTGGCAGTGCAACCATTGCAGGAGACGATGCAACAAATGAAATTCTAAAAATGTATGAAAAACTTGGAAGGCCTGATATAAGCTATGTTTTGATTTCTGGAATTATTATCTCCATGTACAATATGGTTGATATAAAAAAAATTTATGATAAATTACAAATTCCAATCATTGGAGTAACCTATCAGGATTCTTCAGGTATCGAAGATGCAATAAAACATCACTTTCCCAATTCTTATGAATCAAAAATTGAAGATTACAAAAAATTAGGTCAACGAGAAAAAATTACTCTAAAAACTTCATACGATGTTTATGTCAGAAATGAAGGTTGCAATATTCCAGAAGTAAAACAACTTCTAAATGAATTAACACTACAGGGTTCACTACCTGAACCATTGCGTGTTTCTCAGTTATTAGCAAAAACTTTACTCCTTAGCTCTTAACCCTCAGAAGCTGACTTGCCGCCATCAACATCTAAGATTGTTCCAGTTACCCAGCTTGCTTCATCTGAAGCATAATACAAGGCTGCATTTGCAACATCTTCAGGCTCTCCAATTCTGTTAAGAGGTAATCTTTCTTCGAGAACCTTTCTTGCATTAGGATCATCAAGGTATGGCTTTATCATTCCAGAATTGATAATTCCTGGATTAATGCAATTACAACGAATGTTTTGTCGTGCATATTCAATTGCAATAGCTTTTGTAAACATGGTAATTGCAGCTTTAGTTGCGGAATAAACTGATAAGTGAACTCTTGGTATCGCTCTCTGACTTGAAATTGAACCAATGTTTATGATTGTGCCACTTTTGGCTTCAGACATTTTGGCTAGAACTGCTTTTGTTGGTTTGAACACTCCTGTTATGTTAACATTGATCAAATTATTAATTTCAGCATCTGACATTTCATGAAAGTGCTTTGGATCGTTTATAGCACCTGCGCTGTTAACTAGGATGTCAATCTTTCCAAATTGATCCATAATCTGGTTTACCGTTTGAAGCATTTGGGCTTCATCTGTTACATCGCAAGTAATGGAAACCGTTGAATCTTCAGAACCAACATCATTTCTGACTTTTTCCAAAGTTTCTAATTTTCTTCCTAAAAGAATCACCTTTGCCCCTTCTTTGACAAAGCGCTTTACTATGCTGGCTCCAATATCACTTGATGCACCAGTAACTATTGCAATTTTATCGGCTAATCGCATGCTTAAGGATCATACTTTCTTTGTTTAAATTAATTTTGGAGATTTTCTGACTTTGTATTTTGTTTTAGGTATGCAAGAATTCCAGTATAATCTAGATCTCCAAAACCATCTTCTATTGCTTTTTGATAGATTTGTTCAGCCTCTGAGCTCATTGGTAATCTAAGGCCAAATGATTTTGCAGACTCATTAATTGTGTGAAGATCTTTTTTGAGATTCTTTAAAGTAAATGTTGGCTTGAACTCATCTTTTATCATCTTGTAGGCTTTATTTTCACTCATCCCTGTCTTAAAATAAGTTAAATTTAGAATATCCAAGAATACTTGTGGATTAACAGATGCTCCTCGTGCAAGTATTATTCCTTCTGATAAAGAAAGTGCAAGCATTGCAATTTGTAGATTCATTACAAGCTTGATAGAGTGTGCAGTTCCATTTTCTCCTAAGAAAAACATCTTACTTGCTATTGTCTCAAAAACTTTTTTGTATTTTACAAATGAAGCTTCATCCCCAGCTGCCATCAAAACCAGCTCTCCTTTGATTGCAACATTAGGACCTCCCATGACTGGAGTATCCAGCATAGTGATTCCATTTTCTTTGTATTGTTTTGCTATCTCTTTTGAAGCAAGAGGGTTGATTGTGCTCATATCTGCCACAATTAATCCATCGTGTTTTCCTTCTACTATCCCGTTTTCTTCAAATGAGATTGATTTTACAGCATCCGCATCTTTAACTATCGTAATTATTAGTTCTGTTTTCTGTGCAACTTCTTTTGGTGTATCAACTACTGTTGCACCATGTGATGCTAACTCTACTGTCTTATTTTTTGTTCTGTTGTATACTGTTAGCTCATAACCTGATTCTAGTAAATGCAGACCAACGGCATTTCCTAGCATTCCAGTTCCAATAATTCCAACTTTAGTCATAAATTATGTTTAGAATATTTGCTGGATATTTTAGTGATTTCTTTAAAGGATTATCTTCTTTCTTCGGCTTTGATCTTCCAGCCTTTTCCTCCGAACAGAGGAGATTCAAACTGCAAGTGACCAACTACTTTGTCACCTTTTCTTACCATTGCATAATCTTGTTTTTTTAATTGATAGGTACGCTCTTTTGTTCTGTATCCGCCTTCGATAACTCTGACTTTGAATCGCTTACTTGCTTTGATGATTAATTTTCTAGCTGTTTGTACATCTCCCATCCATGAAAACATCTCATAAGTTCCAAAGTTTGAAGTCTCTAAATCTCTACCATACAGTCTAGCTTCAAGCTTTAATTCTCGCTTTTGAGCTTGCTCATTGAGCCAGCTGACAACTTCTTCTCCATGACCTTTTTCCACTCCAAAAGTTTCTGAGCCCTTCATTGCATTCTGAGTTCAAATAACACTAGAATAATAACTGTGTCAGTAACCATTCTCCTTTTGTTAAATTAAAATAGCGACTTTACAAAAAAATGCCATGATTACTGTAGATTGTAGGGATGTTGAATCCATAAAACACGAGCTTTTAGTTTATGTTTCAGACCAAGTTGCAGCCATTCCTGCCCTCAAAATACATGAGTTTATGCTCTCTCCAATAGAAGACCATCTCAGAATAGAGATATCTCAAGTCGTCTCTGCAATCAAAGAATTCCTAGAATCAATAGGTGAGGGAACAAACTTTGCAGTATTATCACGAGATGAACTTGTTGTGATTAAATCCATTACCGGCAAAACAATAGAGCGCAAGGCCCCAGCTACTTCTAACATGTTTTCATGTCCCCACTGTGGATTTGTAACACAGTATGAAGTAGAATACAACACTCACCAGAAAATTCACTATCTCTGACATTCTTTTTTCAAAAACATATCAAAAATTGTTTTTCGTTTTACTTTGGGAATGATGTTTATAAGCACTAAGATCCGACTTAATTGCATGGACAAATACGGTAAAAAATCAAACATTTCCAAAGTCTACTGTGAAAAGTGTGATATCGTATTTGATTCACGAGACGAATTTGACAAGCATTTTGAGAAACATTCTGGGAATGTATTCTGTGAGATGTGCCCCATTGATACGATCATTGAAAAATTTGTGAGTTTTTTTAAAAGAAAATAATCAAACACTAATATTTTGTGGGGAAAATTTGGAATAAGTTTTTTAACTAATTGAGAAAGTGAGACTCTATTGAGTAAGAACGGAATTATTGTAGGTGGAGTTGCTGCTGTAGTAATTATTGCAATTATTGCTGCTTATGCAGCCCAGCCAGCAGTAGAGACTGTAAATTTGGATATGGGAAGAACTCATGGAAGCGTCTCTACAGCAATGGGCTCACCAATCTTAGGAGATCCTGATGCTCAAATTACTATTGTTGAATTTGGTGATTATCAATGTGAACGATGCTATGCATGGTTTCATGAAACAAAACCTACTATAGTTCAAGATTATATCGATACTGGAAAGGCAAATCTAATTTTTGTTGACTTGGCATTTTTGGGAAGAGATTCTCCAAAAGCAGCTCAAGCATCATACTGTGCCGAAGACCAAGAAATGTATTGGGACTATCATGGCCTTCTTTACAATTCTCAAGAATCAATTGATAATGGTTGGGCTAATAATGCACGACTTAAAGCATTTGCATTTAGTTTGGGATTAGATATGGAATTGTTTGATAGTTGTTTAGATTCTGGGAAATATTCAAAACGAATACAATTTAACATTAATGAAGCAAAAAAACAAGGCGCAACAGGAACACCCACCTTTATTATCGTAGGACCTAATGGAATGGAGCAAAAGATTAGTGGTGCACAACCATATTCAGTTTTTAAGAACATAATTGACTCTATGATATAGATTGACTAGTGTTGTAAAGTTAGTTTTTTCAAATCCCAAGTACATTATACTAGCAGGAATAATCTTTGTTGGTCTACTCTTTCCTCTTTTAATAATCTCTGAATACATCTTCTTAGAACCATTCGTAGTGGGGCATATTCCATCAGGAACTGAATTCGGGTTTTCATTAATTGTGATTCTTTGTGTGCTAGCAGCACTAGTTCTGCCAATGAATGTGTACAGAATCAAGATGCTTAGAGGCTCTAAAAGAAAGATAAGTGGCGGTATTTTTGGCTCATTTATTGGTGCTGCTGCTGGAGCTTGCAGCTGTGGCCCAATAGGCTTTGCAGTAATCTCTACTTTTGGAAGTGTTGGCGGAGTTGCAACATCGTTTTTGACAAATTATGAAATACCACTTCGAATTGGTGCAATTGCATTGCTTGCAATTACATACTATACAACAGTACGATCTCTCAAAGTTGAATGTAAATTAAATAACTAAAACTGGTTGGCTGAATCTCACTCTCACAAAACACCGAGATAGGACGTAGGGAATAAGCGAGATCCAGTCGACCTAATACTATACTATACAGGACAGAGCATATCTGAACTTGTTTGTAAGATAAAGACAAGCTTGTTCTGCTATCCAAATTCAGAGGGTAATCATTGGAAATCAGGGGGATTTTTTGGTTGATTTTGCCGTGTTGCTAAAACATCAACCAAATAGGCAAACTTTTGCAACCTTAGTCTCTATCTTGGTGCTGTGTAATTTTTACTCAGTGTCAATAATCTATATTCCAATTAGGCCAAACAGAAGCACAAGTGAGGTCGAAGAAATAGAAGACGCCGAAGAAAGCTAGCCCGTCTTCTACACTATTACTTTGTAAGAATTTTGAGGAACATTTAGATCTCTAAAATTTTCTGGATGAATTATCTTTGCTAAAATTTCAGTACCGGTAATTGTTCTAATGCTTGGTTTGCTAAAGTATGAATTTGCATCAACTGCAAAGACTTTGTCGTTTTTTACAGCGCGCATCTGGTTCCACTTCTCATTTGATTTAAGAAACTTTTGATATTCTGAAATTGTTCTATCAGTATCAAAACCACAAGGCATGAAAATTATAATATCTGGATCAGCATCAACTGCTTCTTGAAAACCCATTCTCCTTGAATGCTCACCTGTCTTGCTAACCGTACTACTTCCTCCAGCAATCTGAATCATTTCAGGAACCCAATGACCTGCAGTAAAAAAAGGTTCAATCCATTCTAAAGCTAATACATTTGGTTTAGAATCATGATTTTGTTCTTTTAGATAATCGATTCTCTTTTGAAGTGACTCACGTAATTGAATTCCTTTTTCTTCTTTTTGTATGATCTTTGCAAGTTCTGTTACACTGTTTAGAATTTCTTGGAGATTATGTGGGTCCATTGAAAGCAATTCTGGTTTGTTTTCTAAAATCTGAACTGCTTTGTTCACTTGATTGGTGTGAGCAGCACAAACTTCACATGTATTTTGTGAAATTATCAGATCAGGTTTTGCATCTTTTAGATTTTGTTCATCTAAAACAAAGATTTCTTTTCCATCTTTTAGTAACTGTGTGGTAATCTCATCAATTTCTTTGCTATTCATTTTACTTGAATCAAAGACAGAACTAATTATCCGGGGTTTTGATTTTGCATTATCTGGATAAAGACATTCATGCGTTACCCCGAAGAGTCTATCTCCAACTCCCAGCTCATAAAGCAATTCTGTACCACTTGGCAAAAACGAGACAATTCTTTGTCCGCCCATACTATTCTTTGAGAATTTTATTCTTTAAAGATAATGCATTGACATAGGGTCAATCTGGACAATTAGGCAACTTAATAGAAGATTTTGAGGTAATTGTGCCTGATGCTTCAAAATTCCCAGGATATTCGCAAGGCAATTGAGGCTAAATGGAACGAATATCTCTCAAAATATGGAAATCTCTTCTCTTCAGACTCTGTTAGTGGTTCTAGTCCGCCTTCGGTTTTTGTGGGTTCGTATAGCTATCCAAAGGTCTTCGTTGGACCAATGGTTCCGCCAATTCATGGTGACACCACACTTTTAGATGCTCCAGAAAAATGGGTTGGAAAAACCCTTGAAGAGATTGTAAACTACCGATTAAACTTGGTTCGAGGAATCCAGAAGGTTTCTGTAAATGATCCTTCTGGTCGCTACATTGAAAACTTGCAAGAAATTGCAATGGCCGAAAAACCAACAGACTCCGACATTCAATTCTATAAAGCAACTAGTCCTGTAACATTACTTGATGGGCAAAGCGCGCCATTTGGTCCAATAGGCGAAATAAAGACTGCAAAATTTTCTAGCTCTACATCAGACAGGCAAATCGAAAAAGTATACTATGACCGAGACCTAAAAGCAAACAGTGCTGTGCTAAAACTTTACAACAGCGGCATTGATGTTTCAAAAATTCAAAAATGTTTTAGCATTGGAATGATGGGACATAAACGAAAACTTGTTCCAACTAGATGGAGCATTACCGCTACAGATGATATTATTTCAAAAGACTTGGTTAATCAGGTTTTAGATAATTCTATAATTGACTCTTACAAAGTTTTTTCGTTTGAGCATTTGGGAAATCTATTTTCAGTTATCTTGTTTCCACACAGATGGCTCTATGAGATGATTGAAGCTTGGTATTCAAAAGGAACACTTGGATTTGGTTCAGACTATGAGGGTGCAAGCGGAATTGATCATCCTCCGGCCATTGCAGGAGCTTATTTTGCTGCAAAGCTTGGAGTTGCAGAATATCTTGTAAAAAATAAATTGCAAAGCGGTGCATTGATACTGCGAGAGATAAGACCAGAGTATGCAATTCCTGTTGGTGTCTGGCAAGTACGCGAAGGAGTACGAGAAGCTATGAAACAAACACCAATACAAGCTGATGATTTTGATCAAGCAGTTAATGTTGCTTGCAAAAAGATGAGCATCTCAAAATCTGAATGGCTAGCACAAGGAAATATTCTCAAATTAATGAAGCAAAAGACTCTTTCAGATTATTTCTAAGGTATCGTTACTAGAATATAGATCAAATTAAATAGAACTCTAATTAAAAACAATAATCTTGGATTTAGGTAAAAAAGCAATTCTTGCAATTATTCCATTAATTGCTATGGTGTTTATCACAACTTACAATGATAATGTCTTCTCTGAGGAAGATGATTTACAATGTCCAGCAGGTGAGGTTGTTGTAGTTCGTACTACTAATCCAAATCCAATCTGTGTAGAAGAGAGTACAGCTCACAAGTGGGTTAGGTATGGTATGGCGACAATAGTTGAAAGTTACACTTCTGATGAAGTGGAGGAAGCTAGAGAAACAATGACTGGAGAGGAGTTTGAAGCAATAGCTGAAGAAAAGATGGAAGAACAACAAGAAGAATTAGAAGCTGCTCAGGAAGAAGCAATGGAAGAAGCAATTGAGGAAGCTATGACAGAAGCAACTATGGAGGACTCGATGGAGGTTATGGAAGAAAAAACCATGGATGAAATGATGAAACCTCATGGTTGGATTACGACTACTGGAACATTAGATTCAATGACTGATCCAGGATTAGGTCATGAAACTCATCAGCTTACAATCATTTTACCACCATCAGATAAGGTTTACAAAGGAATTCTAACTTATGATGCCTCTGAACCAATTCAACTAGTTGCTCTTCATGGTCCTTTAGCTGAAGGCGAGGACAACGGACAAGCAATATGGACACCAGACGGCGAAACAAAATATGCTTTAACATTAATTGATTCTGAAAATTCTATGGGTTCTTGGCTTTTTACTGGCAATGCACTAGCTGTTCATACAATGAATGAAGATACATTCACAATAAGTTATTCTGTTAGTTACATGGAAAAAGAAACTTCTGAGACAGTAATGTCGGGGACTTTAAGCTCAATGCTAGATCCTGGTATTGGACATGAAACACACCAGATTGCAATCATTTTGTCTCCAAATGAGAAAACATACAGTGGACTATTGACATATTCAGCATCTGAACCAATTCAACTAGTTGCTCTTCATGGCCCATTAGGTCCAGATGAAGATAAAGGCCAGGCAATTTGGACGACAGATGGTGAAACCAAATATGCATTGACATTTGTCGATGCTGAATCCGATATGGGAACTTGGGTATTTGCTGGCAATGCACTAGCTGTTCATACAATGAATGAAGATACATTCACAATAAGTTATTCAGTTGTCGCTGGATTAAACTAAATTTAACTAGATTTTTTCATTACTTCTTCGACTCGTTTTTCTTCTTCAATCATAACTCTTTCAAATTCCTCTCTTAATGCATCCATCTGTTCATGTTTTTTTGTTTCAGCCATCTCTGAAAATCTGATTAGCCTAATCTCCTCGACGATGGCGTTAATCTTTGCATTAGTTTCGTACATAATCTCGTCGATTTTTCGCTCTTCTTCTGGATCCGTGTATATAATTATGATCTAATTGTTGATAATGTTATGCCTTTTTGCTCATTAGTTGCTATGAACTAGACTGTTCGTACACGAGAATGGTTGGAAAGAAAATTTTCATAGCTATTGCATTATTTCCACTAATCTTATCAATCGGAATAGTTCCTGCGATTCCTTTTGCAGATGCACAATCTTACATGGATAGAATATATCGTGATGACAGTGAGACGGAATGCCGAGAGGGGCAATATCTTGTTTATAGAATTCCTAATGCTGATTACATCTGTACTGAAGATACAACTGCAGCTAGATGGGTTCAGCTTGGAATTGCTGAGATTATCAACAAAGGAATAGTTGATGAAAAATTAGAATCTATTCAGGAAGCAGAAACAACGATGACAACAATTTCTATAGAACCTATAGCTTGTACACTCGAATACAATCCTGTTTGTGGCGTGGATGGAGAAACCTATGGTAACATGTGCATGCTACAATCTACAGGCGTTGAACTTGCTTACTCTGGCGAATGCACAACTGGATTATCTGAAGAAATTTGGGGATATACAAGTCAAGCACCTGAGATTGATCCTGAAAAAGGCTACTATGTCACAGAAATAAAAAATGGACTTTACTGGTTAATTAGTGGTGGTTACCAAGTTATGTTTCTGACTACAGGTGAGGGAGTAATTGTAGTTGATGCACCTGAACAAATAGGAGAAAAATATCTACAAGCAATTTCTGATGTAACTGATGAACCTGTAACTCATGTAATTTACAGCCATATTCACAAAGATCACATTGGTGCTGCTAACATATTTCCAGATGATGCAATATACATTGCACACCAAGATACCGCAAAACATCTAGAAATGAAAGATGATCCTAATCGTCCAATTCCAATTGTTTCATTTGAAGAGAACTATAGACTATCAGTTGGAAATCAAGTATTAGAATTGTCATACATTGGACCATTTCACTCAAAAGGTGATATTGTAATTTTGGCACCAGATCAAAAAGTCGTAATGGCCGTGGATATGTTTCATCCTGACGCAGGACCATTTTTGGCCTTTGGCATTACAAAAGACATGAATGCATATCTGGATGCACATGATATTTTGGTAGGAGATTATAATTTTGAAGTTCTCATTTCTGGTCATGAGGAAATCTTGGCAACAAAAGACCATATCAAAACGAATAAACAATTTGCATTAGATGTTATGCAAAACGTTATCACTGCACATGAAACAGTTGATTTTACAGAAATTGCACAGCAATATGGTTCTGAAGGTCGCTATGCAGTATTTGCAAACTATTTTGATGCGGTGGCTCAAACTTGTTCTGAACTAACTCTGGAACAGTGGCAAGGAAAACTCAATGAATTAGAACCATTTATGGAAGATCACTGTAAGGCAATGTCATTTTATGTTGGCATTGATTAGCATGGTTTTACATACAAATATCTAAGATTATTTATTGGCCGATTTTACTCGAGAATCTAGTGCAAAAAAATCTCATTATCGGAATAATTCTGATTGCAAGTCCAATTGTATTTGCTTTAGTAGTATATCCTGACTCATTTAGTCTGAGCTGGAATCAAGGACGTGGAGGATTTCTTTTTGCACTTGCATTTGTTGTTGCAGAGCTAGCCGGTCTAAGACTAGGAATTTCTAAAAACAGACTACTTGCAGTTGTACCACTTGCAGCACTAGTAATTGTATATCTTGTTGCATTAGATAATGGTCTTCGAGATTACATCAATGCAGGAGCTGAATTCTATGATGTCCAGCTGATCTATTCTTGGACGTGGATGTGGGATTTTCTCATAATGACTGCATTTATAATTACAGCACTCTCAATTTACTTTGGTAAGCGCTGGATTAGAATTGCACCCGCAGGTCCTATCTTTCTTGGAGGTAGTGCGATAATTTTATCACTTGATGCGTTCTTCCCATATGATTCTCTAGGACCATTGCAGTACTTTGTACCATATCTTGTGAATCTCAATGTCTGGTTGATTGGTCTCTTTGATTTAGGAGTTGCAACTGCACGTGATAATCTAATGTATCTTAGAGGTGATCATGGGCCATTTGCATTGCAAGTATTTTGGCCATCAGCTGGTGTCCACAGTATAATCATATACTCTCTTGTAATGATGGCATTTTTGCTTAAGATGAATATTCCAAGAAATCGTAAAGCTGTTTACTTTGCATTGGGAATACTTGGAACAATAATTGTAAATGTAATTCGAATCTTTGCATTGTCTTGGTATGCACTAAAAGTTACAACTAATGCAGAGCAATGGGAAGAGTTCCATTCTGTAGCTGGTGAAATAATGTTCCTGCCGTGGCTATTTATTTTCTTAATGATAGTAATGGTAATTGAAACGAGAAGACTAAAACGACTAGAAGCACAAGCAAAATCTCAAAAATAACTATCTATACTACTCTGGCCTTTGATTTCAGATAATTCTGAAACTTTGATACCTAATCTGCGGATAAATTTGTCTTGATCATCCATAGCTTCTCTAAGTAGTTGTTCTGAAACTCGTTCTAAATCTTCAAGATTTACCGTGGGGTTTCTTAGCATTCGAGATTTTGTTTTATTTGATAAATCAGATTGTACAAATTGAATTCCTACTGACTTAAACATTCTATTATTTTTTAGCACAACTTCGTGAAGTTCTTTGCAAATCTCTTTTAGATTTTGCAAAAGAAAATCAAAATCCTTTGAATCCTTTTTCAGTGTCATGATTTTGCTAAACTGAATCCTTGGCTCACGTTCTGCAACTGGCTCATCATCGATTCCTCGTGCAGCATTGTAGATGTATGTACCACTTTTTCTGCCAAACTGCTGATTCAGTGTAAAAACGTCTAGTTCTCGAAGCTGACCAATTGTTTTTAAATTCATCTCAGCAAATTTTGCTTCTGTCTTCTTTCCAATTCCTGGAATATCTCTAATCTTTAATTGTTCTAGAAATCTTTCCACTTTCTCTGGAGATACAACTGTTAAACCATCTGGTTTCTTAAAGTCAGATGCAATCTTTGATACTAGCTTGTTAGGAGAAATTCCAACAGAGCATGTCATCTTGAGCTTCTCTCGAATTGAATTTTTTATCTGCTGTGCAATGTGACTTGCTGTATCAAAATTTTCTTCAGTTTTTTGCGTGACATCCAGATAAGCTTCATCTTTACCTACATACTCAAAAATATCTGCATACTCTTTCATGATATCCATCGCTTTTTGCGAAACATCTGAATAATACTCAAAATCTGTTGGCAAATACACTGCATCTGCTCTTTCTTGCAATCTTTTTTTAGCAAATGCAATTGGCATGCCTGATTTTACACCATACTCTCTTGCTGTATAATTTGCAGTAGCAATAGCGCCGCTATCTCCACCTCTGTCTGAAAAAACACAAACAGCTACTGGTTTTGTCTTGAGTTCTGGCTTACGTATTTCTTCGCATTGAGCGAAAAAATAATCAAAATCGATATGGAAAACTATTCTGCCCAACAATATTACACCTTAAAAAACGCATATTATGATATCGGGAGATAGCATTAATCTAAATACAGTCTAGTCTCAGCATTTTTGTGAGCTATCCGTTAATTTCCGAAAAAGATGGAATTAAGATAAAGCCTGAATTAATGGAGATTGAAAAGCTATACCACTGTGTTTTTCAGGACAAGGTGATGCTTGTCTACAAAGATAATATGGAAGTTCTTCATTGTTATGAAATTGAAGAAAAAAAACTTGTTGAGAAGGTAAAATCATGTTCAGATCCTGCTTATGTCGAGAAAGTCTTTGAAGAATATGTCAAAAAAGAGAACCTGAAAAATTAAATAAATGTGGATCAAAGTCAAACTGTAGGAATAACGATTTGAACGAACAGAAAAAGTCGAGAGACGCAGAAGAGATTTTATCAGAATTTCAAAAAACACAAGAACCCGAGCCAGCTCCAGAAGCACACCCCGATCCAGATACAGAACCAACCCCAGAGCCTGCTGCAGCTGCACAGGCAGGTCCTCGGGGAGCGCCAGATCCTTATCCAGGGGCGGGGGGGGGGGGGGCG
>CAWTZF010000025.1:0-7662 GCA_963920015.1 uncultured Nitrosopumilaceae archaeon
AAACCTCAATAAAATTATTCAATTTTGATTTTTATAATAAAGTTTGATAATCTCATCCACTACTAGATTTGTGTCAGCATCTTTTTCAGTGCTTAAAAGAAGCAAATGGTTCTCACCCAAATAAAATGAAAAACGTTTAACGTTATCATGTTCAGCTAAGGTGTATATTGTTTTACCAAGCCATTTTGACATGTTTTTACGTGCTTGCCAATTAATAATGGAAAGACTTACCAATTCTTTTTCTGCATGCTCTGAAAGTAGGTTTTGTAAACCCTTACGCAAATTTCCTGCAATGCGCTCCGCCCATGAATCATAAACTACAGCAGATCTGATTTTAGGGCTATTTTCTAAAATTTGTGAACAAAAATTTTCATAATCCAATAGTTCCTCTAATACATGTTTAATTATTAGAGTTTTATTTGTCTCAAACCCAGGAAAAATTGAACTATTTCGATAGTTCTCTAAGTGAATTCCGTATACTCCTTGGAATACGGATTTTATATTGCTCCATCTCTTCAAGAAATTTCTTTGCCAAATCTTTCTCTGAACCCTTTGTTTCTGGTAATGCAGCAATATCTACTGTATCTGATGATGGAAATGTAGTTTTAGTAAACCAGTTTTCCATATGTCTAGCAAAAGCTACTAAAGATTTTGCAAGATCCCTTGAAATAGTTTTGCGACCTTTTGAGATCTCTGACCAGAGTTTTTCTATTTCAAAAAGCCCCCGTTCCTTGTTTTCTTGGAATTCCTGTATACTTTTTTCGTTAACCGGTTTATGATCTAAGAAAATGATTTTTCGGTAACAGTTTTCAATCGAATGGAATTCTCTAATAAGGTGTATTATTTTTTTTTCATAATGACCTTTTTTATTTTCAGGAATATTTTTTTCTGACTTTAGTTGTTTTCTAAAAAGTTCGAAGAAATTTCCCAAGATAGAAAACAGGGTCACCCATTGTAATTAAACACATATCATAAGGTATGAGATTGAATTTCAGGTCATGAATAGGTCTTTACCTAATCATAATCCGTCCACCAGCCGAATAATGTTCGCCAAAGTTTTTTCTCCGTCATGAGAATTAAAGATTATGAAGTTTCTGCGAAGATTTTACTTATATTTTATCTTTAAAAAATTAGTTTAAGGTATTTTCTTAACTTCACAGAATTAAAAAGATAATTCAGTTTAATCTATGAACCATCTAAACCAGTTTTGATTTCTTCGGCAGCTCAAACATGTGCATTTATTTCTTAATTGGCAATGATCTCCAAGTACACATTCTTCACACATTCCATTATTTAGTAATAGTTCAAGACTTTGACTCAACTCTCACACCTACCAATGATAATATTACAACTTTAGAACATAATACGATGTGTTTGTAACGGAATGACAACAACTTTTCCATGATATATTTACTTCAAAGATAATCATTAATTTCAGATTTTATTTAGAACAGCCTTAATTAGGATTAGTAAAATCACGTTCTATTAATGTAAACAATTCATGCTTTCCAACTATAATTCTGTTTTTTATTGCAGATTCTAAGTGATGAATAGATGTTGACTTTTCATTAAGCATATTTTCTAAAAGTGTCTCATATTGTTGATCAAGAAAATTCTTCATACTTAACCAATCTTTATGCTCATGCAAATGAAGAAAAACTAGATTTTTCATAGAATTATCAAGGCTATCAAGGATTTCATCGAGTATGGAATCATTTATCACCATAAAATAAAAAGGAAATAAGATTGGAAAAATGTTTTGATTTGTAGAAAAGAACAGTAAATCAATCACATAATAATAAAGAAAAGCTAAACCTGTTTTGTATGAGACCATTATTTCAACTAAGTACTAGAAGATACCACGATGAGATTGAATTGGTAAAAAAAGCCCTGGCAGACCTTGAAAATCTTTGCAAAGTTGAAAATGGATATAAAATATTTGAGCCATTTACTAAAGTTGGATGGACTTTTTTTAATATTCAATTAAGTGTGGAGATGATGCAGATAATTGAGAAAACAGATATGATGGAAGGTGCGCTGGGTTTTCGAATTGGAGAACAGCTAAAGAATTTTTTGGGACACTTTCTTGAATCAAAGGGAAGCCAGGTAAGAATAAAGCAAATTGAATATTAGTTAAAATTCAGATCTTTTCCAGAAATTCAATTTCATGTTTTTTCAAAATGCTCAAAAATTCTGTAAATTCTTCATTTGTAGGATCTCTTTTGAGCAGTCTTCGGCATTGGTAATAAAATGAATTGTATAGTCTTCCTATAATTATTCCATAGACAAATGATTTCTCATCTTTTTCTAGCTTGTCTAGGGTTTGTTGAATTTTTTTAATTTCGTCCTTATTGGTTAGAATTTCATTTATCTTCTCATTGATTTTTTCTAGTAAAATTTCATTCATTTCTTATCTAAACCCTAAAACCTTCATGGTAAATTTCTCTATAACCATTGGATCTCACGGCAAATCCACGTGAACATCGAGGACAAATCAACAGCATTGATTCAGTTAGTTCTAGCTTTACGTGCTGATCTTCTTTTTTACAATATGGACACGAATCTACCATGCCATAGATTAGCCGCTCTTAAATATCAAGATTAAATGATAAATTTCTGACTCAGGCGTAAGGCTTGCTGTAATGATATTTTAAACCCAAAAGAAAGATCAACTTGAATTGTCAGAACTAAAACTAAAAGGTTCAGATGGTTATGTTATTGCAGAACTCACTGAAGAGGAAGCAAAGAAAGCAGATTTAGGTGTAGGAGAATTGTTTTTAGCACCATTAGGGAAACTTCCAGAACAAAAAATGCTAAAACATTATTGCAAAAATTGTGAAGCTGAATTTGATAATCCTCCAAAAATACAATTTGAGAGTACGAATGAAGAAGTTGCAGAGAATTTAATGCTTGTAGAACGAGGTCAGTATATTTGTCAACAATGCAGTTCTATAATTGGTGAATATAGAGTATTCCAAAAGCAAGATGAAGCAAGTGATATTGGCAACGCAAAGCCAAGCAATTGAACTAGTTTTTCAGCGATAAAACAAAAGAGCCAAGGCAATTGTTAGTCCGACAATTATAGCTACACCGCTTATAATTGCCATTGCTTGTATGCTCATAATTTATCCGTAAATTATACAGTATTCACATTCACAGCTAGGCTGTTTTTTGGCTTTGGCAAGACAGTTTTTGTGCTGACCAGCTTGACACTGAACGCAGATTTGATCCAAGTTTTCTACTTCAGTGTATTTTTTTGATTGGTCAAAACCAAATCCACCATCTTGAGGACCTACCATGTTAAGATACACTCAAACTAGTATTTTTAAGATTTTTATTTTTTCCATTTACCCAAATGAAAGTAAGTGTTTTGTGAGTTCCCACTGGTTTTGGTGAATTAAGTGTTAACATTAACTTAGTGCTTCATCAATTGATCAAGTTTTAGGATAAATTCACATATCCCACTTCTTGAGAAAAATTATTCTAAATATCAAGAACAAAGATTACATCGATTTTCTCAAGGCCACACAAGAATGTGGAAAACTAACAGCCGAGGATATGCTCTATGATCTGATTCACTACTATGTCATAATAGAAAGAAATAAGGCAAAACTGTTCTATCCGAAACAAAAGAAACTGGGTCAGTATTGAAACAAAAAATTATGTTGTTCGAATTGCCCTTCAAATATAATCAAAATCAAAAATTATGAAATTTCATTGTAATTATTATAAATTAAACAAAATTAATTGTAAAAATTTCATTCCTCCAAAAATTCTATATAATAACTATATAGAAAACATAGATCAGCACTAAATATCATCATCACGTAATAATATTGTCAGTCAAAGAAGCAATTTGGAGACGACGATGCAATAGAAAAAGACAAGCAAAGTTTGGCAACAAACTTTGAACTTTTACGATGAAATACTCGCAAAAGAAACAGATGACAAAGGTTGTCTGACATTTGAACATGAAAATGGTTAAGTGCAAAACTCTTGTCTGATTGTGCCTTTGGCACAATACTATTGCATTCTTTTTTCACATTCACACTTCAAATTTTTGGTATCGTATGTTCATTTGTTACACACGATGGTATTATTTCAAGAAAATCCTAATTATATCATGTCAGATCGATTACCAAAAATTGACAGTCATGTAATTGGCTATTTTTTGAATATGGCCGATGGTATGGAAAAACAACTAGATGATGAAACATATGCTTCTGTAAAAAGAATTTTTTCTAAAGATGTTTTCATGTATGAAGCATATCAAAAAGTCTAAAACAGAATTTTAAGTTCATTTCCCAGTTTGTTTATAATTTAGTTATTTCATACTCGAAGTAATTATGAAGATGGCTGAGGAGAAATTTTAGATGGTAACTCAAAACGTGTATGAACAAATCTATTTCATTCAAAAAGTAATAGAAACAGGTGATGGGGATACTGGCAGATTAAATTTTATCAAAGAATGTCTAGAAAATCAAAAACCATTATTCAAATCCGATAGAAAATATCTAGAAGGCAAACTTGCAACAATGACTCCATTGCAAACATCAGATCCTATCCCCGAAGATCTTTTTATGTCAATAAAAGAAATAATGGAACTTGGAAAATGCGATTACGGAAGATTAGAACACATCTATACAACTATTGAAACGGGAAAGAAATTATTCAAATCTGATCAAAGCTATTTAGATGAATACCTAAAATCAACAGAAGAAAGTACACTATCATCTGTAGAGTCTGGTGGGCCAAAGGGTACAAAAGCATCTACAACTGAAACAAATGTTCTTGCACAAGAAACTGAAGAAATATCTAAACTTAAAGTCAAACTGCCAAAATCTGATGATAAAATTTTACATTTAGAAAAAACACTTGAAGAAAAAAAATTAGAAGCCAAAAAACCAGCACCTACACCTGAGCCACAAAAAGCTCCAGAACCAAAACTGCGCAGTGTAATGCCAAAGAATTGGAAACCATCCGAACAATTAATGACTAAAACTAAAGTCACAGGAATTTATGAATCACTAAAAAGCAAAAAAGAAAAAACAAACAAAGTAAACTCGAGTCCTAGTTTGATTGTAATTCTTGGACAAACAACATATCATTACTATGTAATTTCACAATATTTTGAAATCAATTGAGTACACAAACAACAATATTTTTCTTAGGTACACTTGTCGGAATTGCAACCATTTTGCCTTTGCTTATAAGTCATTTTCGTTAAATTGAATTGATTTTTGCCTTACACACTTATAATTATAAAATTTATTCTTCAATAAAATGCTTGAAAAATCAATGAAAATCTTGGTCGACGAAATGGATGATGGGTGGGATGAAAAACTCCGAAATCTAGGTTACGACGCATATAGTGTTAAAAAACTACGAATTGAAGGCAAAAAACTCCGAACTGATTATTCTGTAATAAATTATGCTCGAGAAAACAACATGCTTCTCATTACCAGAGATACTGAAAGTGGACAAGCATGTGAAGAAAATAATCTTTCATACATTTTACTTGATAATGATGAAATTTTTCGTATAGTTGTTGAGAAATTACAAAAACTCTAATTCTTTGGTTCTATAGCACAGCTTCCATCTGAATTTTGTAATTTTCTTGCCAAAATAAAGGGAGTCACAAAAAGAATTGGAATTGATATTGCAATAAACAAAGTTTGTAACTGTGTTATTGCTATGATTAAAGCAATTCCACTTGCAGTTCCTACAAAGATTGACAAAAATGAACCAGCACATGTAGGACATGCGATGAATAATCCAGTAGCTATACCTACACTGCTAAAGCCTCTCTTCTTTTTTGAAATTGTTATAGCGCTAACAGCAATTGCAGCATTTAATCCAACCAGATAAGACACAACAATTTGTAAAACAAGATTAATTGGAATTATTTGTAAACCGACATGTTCAGTAAGATAAACTAAAATTTTTGGCATGTATCCTGGTGAATCACAACAAGGAATTATCTCAGCTGAGGGAATAACCACACCATAGTGATGAGAAAAAATTACTTCTGGTTGATAAACTAGAGTTCCAGATGTTAGAGAAAAAAATATTCCGTAAATTACAAATGTTGCAACAAAGATCTTTCGCGATTTTGAATTCCATGTAACTAGTGCAATTATGTAAAGAAGTCCTTTTGTATTACTTTCTGCTTTTTGTTTGTGGAAACGATATAATCCAAAACCAATTGCACCAAAAGATAGAAGTAACATTACATAAAATCCATTAGCAAGTCTTAGGTAAGGGTCAATAACATTAAGTGTAATTAGTTCTGGATCTTGATATCTGTTATAGATTAGAAATAAAATTGCCATTGAAACAAATCCTAATATGATGAGCGATTTTCCACGCCAATTAGGTTTTTCATCATTCATATTATACAAAAAATCTAATTGGTGAATTAAATTCTACCTAGATTTTCTGTACTAATCGTGTGTTAGTGAGCTAATTTGGGAGCAAAAATGTACACAATTGCTATGATTTCCAACCTGCCAAAAATCATCAAAAAACTAAAAGCTATTTTGGTTGCAGGATCCAGATCGACAGTAACGACATTTGAAGAAAGACCCCCAGTAGTTATGAGTCCAACAGCTTCAAAAAATGCGTTTTCAAAACTGGCATCTGTAATTCCAGTTAGATGAATTGCTGCAATAGTAGCAATTACTGGAAATAAAGTAATAATTATCAGTGTAGCAACTATTTCTTTTTTATTTGCAGACGATAAAGCATCTCGAGTTTCTTTTTTTAACATCTTTTTACAGTTTTTCAATAAAAAGAATCTGTAAATTTTGATGCCTCCTGCAGTAGAAAATCCACATCCTCCAATAAACATCAACAAAATCAAAATTGTATGTGATGGACCATTAAGCGATTCTAAGGAAGTGAGTTGAAGTCCTGCAGTTGTACTTGCCGATATTGTATAAAATACTCCCAATATGGGTTCTAGTCCACTTACCGCAATAAACAAAAGAGTCGCTCCCCCTAACAAAGCAAAGTACACAAGAACTTCTTTTCCAAGTTTTGGAGAAAGAAATCGTTTTCTAACAAAAGCATAGTGAAAAGTAAATGGCAGTGCACCTAGTATCATAGCTGCAAATAACACCAAGTATTCTTGCCAAATTAGATTATCCAAAATTGTAGAGTTGGGAAGGAATCCTCCTGTTGCAATTGTACTCATAGCTAAAGAAAAATTATCTATAATGTTTCTTTCTCCAAACAAGTATAGCAGAACAGCTATGATCACAATATAGACAGTAAAAATTATGATGATTGTACCAAATAGTTCTCTCATATGTAATGTTTTTCCAGAGATAAAACCTCTCATGGATTGTAATTTGCTTTCAGGATAAAATGCAGTAATTACCAAGTAAATGAAACTCATACCTCCTACTAGCTGAGTATAGCTTCGAAAGAATGTGAAACTCTGAGGCAAGTCTTCAGGTGTATCATATAATGAAATTCCTCCAGTTGTAAAGCCTGCAGCACTTGAAAAGAAAGCATTGGAAAATGCTTCTACAGGGGACTCTTCTGCAAATGGTGATGCATACAGATACGGTACTGTTCCAAATAGCGTCAGTATAAACAGGCTAGCAAAAACCAGAATCGACGCCTGCTGTAGGTTAAGGCTGGCTTTTTCTCCATAAG
>CAWTZF010000026.1:0-5820 GCA_963920015.1 uncultured Nitrosopumilaceae archaeon
CTAGTTTTCTTCTATTTTTTAGGAGGATTTTTTGGCATCGCTACAATCCTTCTAGCGATCAGAGTTTTTTATTATTGGGGAACTACAGGAATAATACCGCAAATAAACGCTCTTGCTGCGATGTTTTCCTTCATGAGTGCATCTTTGTTTATACTATTTGCTATGTGGTTTGACATGAGTGCAAATCAAGATCTAAAAATTAAGAGCTGAGTTATAATCAATTTTTATAATGCATGAGATTTTCGTCTATTATAGATTTTAATCCAGTTCTTATCTACTATCTAGTAATTCATTAAGATAGTTGACTAGATGTATACTTGTCACTTCAATTGATAACTCGTCAACGAATTTTTTTCTACCAGCAATGGATATCTCTTTTCGTTTACCAACATTATTTTTCAAGTAAAGAATTCCCTCTGCCAATTTCTCAGGATTGTTTGGAGGAATTAAGATACAATTTTTGCCATTTTCTGCATTTATCTCCTTCATTGCAGGGGATTCCCTTGTGATGAGGGGTTTTTGAGAACATAAAATCTGATAATTCTTATTTGTTACACTATAGGAGGCTTTACTAATATCTCCAAAAATGCCAAGACAAACATCACTTTGGTCGATGTTTTTCAGTAATTCCTTAAAAGGTATCCATCCCAAAAATTTTACATTCTTTAGTTTATACTTTCGGGTAAGTTCCTCAGTCGCACTTTTGGAAACGCCATCTCCACAAAATTTGAAAATAATATCATTATTGTATGATAAAATCTTGGCAGCTTTTATTATTATGTCGGTTCCATGATGAGGAATAAATGAGCCAATATACAAAACAACAAAAGATTGTTGTGGCTCTTTAAATGCACAAGCAGGAAACTTTGAATCATCAGCACTGATTAATAATCTTCTAAACTTTTTTTTGTCCATTTTGAATTGCTTTGAAAAATAATCAATCTCTGCATATGACTCCTTAATAATCATGTTTGAAAACCTGCAACACTTTTTTTCAGCCCAATAAATTATCTTTGCCTTAAAAGAATTTGCTTTCACTATTTTTCTATCATTTACTACTGTGTCATAAATGGGCATATAACCATAATACAAAATTGGTTTTCTAGAAATTATCTTTGCTAGAGGCATTGTCATTAAAGACCGCCAAAGTGGTAAAATCATAATATCGTAATCAATTTTTTGATGTTTTAATATCAACTTTAGATATGCAGAAAAAAAAGAACCTATACTATGAATTTCTTCATTACATTCAACAATTTCAATATTCTGAATCTCTAGTTTCTTAATTAATAGATCATTCATTTGTTCTTTGATATATGAACCAAAAAGACAAACTTTCAATGTGTACGTCAGAAAATATTTTCTTCATATAAAATGTCTCCTCTCAAAATAATTTTTCCAATCCACTGGGTCGGTTAATTGATAGAATACAAGACAAACAAATTGACCCATTAGATGTTTTGGATGACTTTTTTCAAGTAAACTAAAAAAATAAACATAAATTCCAGCATATATCAGAGAGTATGAAACTCACATAAACTTTGAAATTTTTATTACCATCTGAAGAAAATTAAATAATGACTACCAAGATGTTTAGAAAATAACGTCTCAAAACCATCATGAGAAAAAAATATCCATTAAGTTAATTATGGTGTCTTAGGTAGATATCATAAATTAGCAACGAGTAATTTCGCTAAATTACTTTGAGACTGAAATCAATCAAACTCACTCATTCTCATTTTTACTCATTGTTTTTGGAAACAGCTGTGCAAAATGCACACAGATGATCTTATCGATCAATACTCATTTGATTTTGTGTGCGGATTGGTAAGCCCATCATTATGATAGCAATAATGCTACTAGGCATGTTTGTAATTACAACAAATGATGCATACGCGGATCCAAAAACTCCAGAAAAATTTGCACCTGATCAACTATTAATTAAATTCAAAAAAGATGTCCTCAGTATTCAGGGTGCAAATCTCATCATGCAAAATAACGATGTTACAGTTTTAGAAGAAATTCATCAAATCGATGTCAAGGTGTTAAAAGTTCCAGAGGATGCATTAGATAAAGTGCTTTTAGCACTATCTAATAATCCTAATGTAGAATCTGTGGAAAAAAATTGGATTTATGAACCTGCCCTTATCCCAAATGATCAATATTTTCAAAATCAATGGCATTTAACTAAGATTGAAGCAGACAAGGGATGGGACATTACACAGGGAAGTGCAAGCCCAATTGCAATTTTAGATACTGGAATTGATTCTAATCATCCTGATTTAGCAGGCAAATTACAATCTGGATATAATTTTTATGATAACAATAGTGATCTAACAGATGTTTGTGGTCATGGAACTAAAGTTGCAGGAACAGCTGCTGCAATAAGTAACAATGTAAATGGGGTTGCAGGAGTTGCATGGAATAATCCAATAATCCCAATAAAAATCACTGCTCCAAATTGTTATGGATATTATTCTGCAATGTTGAAAGGAATTGTTCATGCTGCAGATAATGGTGCAAGAGTTGCAAACATCAGCTTTCAAATTTATGGTGGAGATTATTTAACTGATGCAGCAAAATACATGCATGATAAAGGAGGTTGGGTTGTTGTTGCAGGAGGCAACTCTGGCCGTTATGAAGACTATGATTCAACTGGGGATAATCCATATTTGATTTCAGTAGCAGCTACTGATTCTAATGATGTTAGAACAAGCTGGTCATCATATGGAAAATACATTGACTTTGCAGCTCCCGGTTCGGGAATTTACACAACATTTACTGACAACAGATATGGTTCTACTAGTGGAACATCATTTTCGTCTCCAATTGTTGCAGGGGTAGTCGCATTGTTATTTTCAGCTGATCCTACGTTGAGCTCAGGACAAGTTTATGATATTCTCAAATCAACTGCAGTTGATCTTGGGACTTCTGGGAGAGATGATTACTATGGGTGGGGGCGAATAAACGCATATGCCGCATTGAGCTCAATTGCATTACCTGTGGATACAGAACCTCCCTCTGTATCAATTACAAATCCTATTGACGGGCAAGAAGTTAGTGGTACTTTTACTCTAAGTGCTGATTCATCTGACAATGTAGCTGTTAGCAATGTTAATCTTTATGTTGATAATTCATTTTATGCTCAAAAATTAAGCGAGCCGTATGATTTTCTCGTAGATGCAGGAACTATGACCGAAGGCACCCATGTTTTCAAGGCATTTTCTTATGATACAAGCGATAACTCTGCTTTTTCACAAATTAATTTAAATGTCATACCAGAAATTGTAACTGACACCACTCCTCCTACAGTATCAATCATTAATCCATCTAATAGTGAAACAGTTAGTAATGTTTTTGCTGTGAATGTAGCTTCAACTGATAATGTAAGTGTTGATCATGTAGAGTTAATAATTGATGGAATAATGCATGATGAAAAATCTATTTCTCCATTTGAATTTAATGTAGATTCCTCTCAATTAACTGATGGAGATCACACCATTGAGGCTATGTCTATCGATACAAGCGATAACTCTGCATCAACTCAAATTTCAATTACCATTAGTAATGAATCAGAACCGATTAATGATCCACCCTTTGCTGATAATGATTCGGGTGAAGTAGATATTGGTGGCATGATCACAATAAATCTTGCAGAGGGTGATACTGATGCAGATGACGGTCTTAATTTGAGTTCCATATTAATCACTTTAGCACCTCTACATGGCCAATTGACCGACCTTGCAGATGGAAAAATAAAGTATACTCACGATGGTTCAGACACAACATCTGATTCATTTGAATATACAATTGATGATAATTCTGGTGAAACAAGCAACGTAGCTACCGTTTCAATTACAATTATCGAACCGTCAGATTCAGTAGAGGATGGCTTTGCTATTAGCGATGATAATTTCTCGACAGAAACTAGAACATTTGATCTAGCAGAAGATTTCACAATGTACCTAAAGATTACAAGTGACGAAGATGTCCATTCTTCATTAGTCCATTCTGGTCATATTAAAAAGGCTGAATGTGAAGTCAAGATTGGAAAAGTGAAAATTTCCAAGAAAGCTTGTAAACTAACAGAAGTCAGTCCAGGTACATTTGTGAAATCATTAGATAAAAAAACAATAGAAAAAAAATTCCCCAAGGGTGGAACTGCACTAGTCAAACTAAAAATTGAAGACATTCACAAAAATAAGCTACAATTTAAGAACATCGAAGTACATGTTTTAAAAGTAGATTCAAGCGCGGGAAATAGTGACTCTGGAAAAAGCAGCAAGGGAAACAGTGGCAGTTCAAGTGATAAAGGAAAGAGCAACAATTCCAAAAGTGACAAAGGAAACAGCGGTAATGGCAAATCAAAAAAGTAGAATTCTAACTCATAGTTCTAACTATGAAAATACTATAGTCATAAGATAATTCCCTTTCAATTTCGCTAAATTACTTTGAGATTTGAGAAAAAATAGACTAGGTGATCCATATGTGTTAAAATAGTTTTAGAACGAATTTAACAGAAATTGACTCTTGAACACGAAAAACTACTTGAATCATCATATCCATCTTTTTCAATTCTCATAGAATGGGAAAATTTACGTTTCGCTGAATTAGAAATTGCTAAAAGAATGCTTCAAAATGTAGCTAAACAGATAAACGATATTTCTGACAATATCTCAGTGCCACCTGAAATTCTTATTCTTTATAATGAAGATGTAATGCAAGATGACAAAATAGAACCGTTTGTTAGGGAGAATTTGGAACCTTGCATTTCGTTAATTGATCTTAAAATAATTCATACACCTGATTTAACTTATTACAATCAAAGAAATTATGGAGCTAAGAAATCTTCTAATGAAATTCTAATTATGTTAGATTGTGATGTTATCCCAGATGTAGGTTGGCTAATCAACTTGTTGCAACCCTTTGATGATTCTAATGTCTTCGCAGTAGGAGGAGTTCCATATATGACGCAAGATGATATCTATGGTAAAGCCATGTCATTGTTTTGGATATTTCCACCAAAAGATGAACCAGATTTTAGAACTGCTGAATTACCAGAATTTGTTCCTGATAATGCTGCCTTTAGACGAGAATTTTTAATAGAACATCCATTTCCAGAGTCAACATCATTTCGTGGTGATTTATCGGATCTTTGTAATTTGCTTAAAGACAAAGGTTTCAAGATTTTCCGTCAACCTAAGGCAAATGTCGCACATCCTCCACCAGTGGGCTTGCGAAATATTGCTATTAGATCATTAGCTGATGGGCATGACAAATATTTAGCATGGCGTGGTTCTCACCAACGTTTTTTAAACAAAAAAGTAAAAAAGCATTCCATAGTTAGTTACATTAAACAAAAACTTGCAAATTATCGTGAACGTCGCATATATGTTCATCTTAATTTCAAAGAGAAGGGTGGTGTATTCTTCGTTGGCAGTATTTGGTTTGGATCATTGCTAACTGGTTTTCTTTTAACTGCGATAGATCCTCGTTTAATTACTAAAAAAATTAGAATTTAATTCACCTTTAGGTGTAATGCCATATCATTGACATTATGTTACCAAATTTGGAGAGAAATTTAGAATTTGTTAGACTTTGGGAAAACGGTAAATTAACTAATAGAACGCCTATGAGGAACATCTCATGAATTTTTTCAGATTAATTTTAGGTGAAATTCATACCTTTTTTATTTTGAGAAGATAAATTTTATACGAAGAAACTATTTTCTGACTTACACAATGAAAGTTTGTTTTTTTGGACCATATAATATGGAATTCATGAATTCGTTGCTGAAAAAGAAGCTAGAACTTCAGGGTA
>CAWTZF010000027.1:0-18728 GCA_963920015.1 uncultured Nitrosopumilaceae archaeon
TTCGACCACATAATTCTTCAATTATCATTTCTTCTTTTGGAGTTTCTTCTACTTTACCAGTTCCACAAACAGAACATTCTTCTGCTCTAAAAGTTTTAGTAAAAGAAAAATCAAGATTTTCTAGATCAATATGTAATATACGTTCAGAAAGACTAGGTTTTTTTCCAAGTATTATTTTAACTGCTTCTGTAACTTCTATTCCACCAACTAAAGACAGTATAGGGGGATGCACCCCTTCAATGGAACAGGTGGGCATGCTATCTTCATCAAGCGAAGGAAACATACAATGATAACAAGCAGTTTGTTTTGGTAAAATTGTAAATGCTTGTCCTGAAACACCAACTGCAGCTCCAGTGACAAATGGAATATTTTTTTTAATACAAGCTTTGTTAAGTGCATATCTTGCATTTACACTATCAAGTGCATCTATTACAACATCACATCCTTCAACTACTTCTAAAGCTGTATAATCATTAACTGAAATAGGTAATGCTTCAATTTGTACGTCAGGATTTAATTTTTGTAATTTTTTAGCTGCAACTTCAACTTTTACTTCACCAATATCATCTTCATCAAACATTGTTTGTCTATGTAGATTAGATAATTCTATTACATCTCTATCAACAATTCGAATTGTACCAATTCCCATTGTAACAAGTCGTGTCGTAATTGTATTGCCTAAACCTCCAACACCAACAACACAAACTTTTGCTTTACGGAGTTTTAATTGTCCTTCATAACCAATTTCTTCTAGCATTATTTGTCGAGAATATCGATCAAGATCTTTACTAGACAATTCAGATCCACCAGCAACTGCAGGAAGAATATAGATGTCATCACCATCTTTAAGTTCTGTATTCATGCCGTTAGAAAATTTTGCATTTTTTCCATTGATATAGATATTAATTAATGAACGAGGAGTTCCATCATTTTCGAGAACACGTCGTTTAAAGTCATCGCCCATTGTTTCAGAAATTTTTGCAAAAGCCTCAGTAAGGTTAGCTGCTGAAATTTCTACTTTTTTTTCTCCCCCTCCTTGGTTTAGAACAGAAGGAATAGTAAATGTCAGATTTGCCATGTCCTACTTCACCACAGCAGAAATTTTAGCCACATCTGCTTGCATAACTTGCGGTTTTGGAAGAACCTCCATTAATGATTCAGTGGCTTTTAGTCCATTTCCTGTGACATAACAGATTGTTTTATCATTTTTATCGATTTTTCCTTCTTCGACCATCTTTTTCAAAACTGCGACAGATACTCCACCAGCTGGTTCTGTAAAAATACCTTCAGTTTTTGCGAGTAATAAAATACCATCAAGAATTTCTTTATTGTTTGATTCTTCGGCGTATCCATTATATTGTTTTAATCTTTTTAGAACATAACGGCCATCACCAGGATCACCTATTGCTAAACTTTTTGCAACTGTATCAGGATTTTCTACAGGAATTATATCATTACTATTATTCTTAAATGCATCAACTATAGGAGAACACCCATGAGGTTGAGCTGCAATCATATGCATGTTAGATACATCACCTAACAAAGATACTGATTGTAATTCTTCAAATCCTTTGCATATTGCATTTAACATTGCACCACTTCCAACAGGAACTATTAGTTGATCAGGTACTTGCCATCCTAGTTGTTCTGCTACTTCAAATGCTAATGTCTTTGAGCCTTCTACATAGTACGAACGCATGTTAATGTTAACAATACCAATACCTTTGCTATCACCAATTTGTGCAGCAATTCTATTTGCATCATCATAAGTTCCATCAACTGCAATGTAGTTAGCACCATAAGCTAATGCTTGTACAATTTTTGCAAGCTCAATGTCACTTGGAGCAAAAACATGACAGGGAAATCCACCTTTTGCTGCATGAGCTGCAGTGGCTGATGCTAAGTTACCTGTTGATGCACACCCAACTGCTGAAAGTCCAAACTCTTTTGATTTTGATACAGCAACGCCAGCAGGTCTGTCTTTAAATGAAAATGTTGGATTAACAGAATCATTTTTGATATAGAGATTATTAAGACCTAATTCTTTGCCAAGTTTTTCAGCTTTTACCAGTGGAGTCATTCCAGCACCAATGCTGACAATATTTGATTTATCTAAGATTGGAAGTAGCTCAAAATATCTCCAGTATGTTTGTTCACGGTTTGAAAAAGTATCTCGATTTATTGAAGGGAAATCATATTTTACATCTACAGGGCCAAAACACTCATCGCAGATATACTTGAAAGTAGGCTCATACTCTTTTTTGCATTCTCTACACTGAAGGGAGATTCTTGCCAATTTCTTTCTTCCTAGTAATGTATTGATAAAAAATCCTAATATCAAGTTAAGTATTACTTAACTTTAGTAATTGAATAATTAAGTGATTTTTAACCTTAAATTTCAATTATTTTACTAATTTCAAAAAAAAAATAAAGTAATATAAAAAAATATGAAAAAATTATTCAGTCGGAAAAATATTATACTGTATATAAAAATAAAAATTATTGAATAGAAAAATTCCTATAATAATCGCAGCAGTTGTCATAGTTACTGTTTTAATCGGATTTCTTACAAATAATTTTGTTGAACTGGATGATATTTTCATAACTAAACAACATGAATCAGTATGGTCAGGTCCCCTTGGAGTAACACAATATGAACATAGACTTGGTGAGAACGTGTATCTTCAAGTAAGAGATCTAAAATCTCATGAAAAAGGAAATTTCTATATTTTCACACCCCAAGGAATTTTATTTAGAACAATTCCATATGATGGTTCAATTAAAACAGATTTTAATCAATTTTTTACACCAGATACTTTTGCACCTCTGGGAATCTGTGAGCCTGAAGATCTTGTTGGAAAATGGAGAATAATTTTTGAAGATGGATCATATGCACCTTTAGAATTTGAATTCATCAATGAATTTATTAGAAGTGGAGAAGTAAATATACAAGTTGAATGTTAATTTATTTTTTTAGAAAGTTGTGAAAACATTTTTTTTCTCCAGTGTGACATGCAGGACCTGAAGGATCAACAAGATAAATAATTGCATCTGAATCACAGTCTACAAGAATTTCTTTTACTTGTTGAGTATTTCCAGATTCTTCTCCTTTCATCCAAAGTTTTTTTCTTGATCTGCTCCAAAACCATGAATTACCAGTTTTTTTAGTTAATTCAAGAGATTCTTTGTTTGAATATGCAAGAGTTAAAACTTCTTTTGAATTAACATCTTGTACTATTACAGGTACAAGACCATCACCTTTTGAAAAATCAATGTCATCGATATTTTTTTCCATTTTATTCACATTCTCGATAATGTTTTATAACCTTACGGGAATAGAGTTTTCTTTTAGAAATTCTTTAACTCTATCAACTGAATGAGTTTCATAGTGGAATATTGAGGCTGCAAGAGCAGCATCCACATTGGATTTTTGAAAAATATCTAATACATGTTCAGGTTTTCCACAACCACCAGAGGCAATAACAGGTATAGAGACAGCAGCAACAATCTCTTTAGTTAGCATTATGTCATAACCATCTTTTGTACCATCTTTATCAATACTAGTGAGTAAAATTTCACCAGCACCTAATGTAGCCACTTTTTTTGCCCATTCAATAGCATCTAAACCGGTTTCTTTTTTTCCGCCATAAATAAAAACCTCAAACCAAAATGATTTATCATCTTCAGAAAAAATTTTGTTTCCTTTTTTAACATTATAGTTTCTTTTTGCATCAATAGCAATAACAACACATTGCTTTCCAAATAATTCCATCAATTCTGTTATTACTTCAGGATTTTTTACCGCTCCAGTATTGATAGCAACCTTATCTGCACCATTAAGTAAAATATCACGTGCATGTTGTAATGTTTTTACTCCTCCACCAACAGTAAAAGGAATGTTAATGACTTGAGCAACTTTTGAAACTAGGGATTTGATAGTTTCTCTTTGTTCTTGAGACGCAGTTATATCAAGAAAAACTAGTTCGTCTGCTCCTTCATTACTATACTTTTCTGCCAACAAAACAGGATCCCCTGCATCTTTGATTGATTCAAAATGAAGACCCTTTACTACTCGACCATTTGCAACATCAAGGCATGGAATTATTCTTTTTGTTAATGTCATGCTATTTTTTTTGCCTCCTCAACAGTAATTTTATTTTCATATAATGCTTTTCCTAGAATTACTCCAAATGCATTTTGTTCTTTTACAAGTTTTACATCATTAATATTTGAAATTCCACCACTTGCAATGACATTTGCATCATCAAGAGAACAAACTTTAGATAAATTTTCCAAGTCAGGGCCTTGCATTGTTCCATCACGACTGACATTGGTTACTAGGAATTCAGAAAACCCCATTTGCAGAAATTCATTCATAGAATCTATTAGATTTTTTCCAGTATTTTCTTGCCAACCTTTTATCACAATAGTACCATCTATATGATCTGCAGAGATAACAATTTTTTCTGGACCTAATGTATCAAGTAATGTTTTCAAGATGTCTCTATCTTTGAAGGCTATAGTTCCTAAAACAACTCGTGAAGAAATTTGTGCTACTTCTTTGATTATAGAATTATCACGTAAACCTCCGGCAATTTGTACAGGCATACTAATTTCTTTAACAATTTTTTTTATAGTTTCCAAGTTAGAACCTTTTCCAAGTGTAGCATCAAGATCAACTAGGTGAATCATATCTGCACCTGCATCTTGCCATTTTTTTGCAATTTCAATTGGGTTTTTGCTGTAGATGGTTTTGTTATTAGGATCTCCTTTGACAAGACGTACTACTTGGCCATCTATGAGATCAATTGCGGGAATGATTTTCATTTTTTACACTCTCGAAGAAAATTCTTTATCATTAATGAGCCAACTTTGCTAGATTTTTCTGGGTGAAATTGTGTCCCAAAAAAATTTGCTTTCTCAATAACAGCAGGAACTTTAATTCCATAATCTGAATCAGCTACTATCACATCATTTGATTTTGGTTTTGCTCGATAAGAGTGTACAAAGTATACCCATGAACCATCATCTATTCCTTCAAGTAATCTGCTGTGAGTTTTTATCTCTAAACTATTCCATCCCATATGAGGCACTTTCATTGTATTTGGTAATACAATTACTTCACCATCAATTACACCCAGACCTTGTTCAGTTCCTTCTTCTGATTTTTCAAAAAACATTTCCATTCCCAAACATATTCCTAATACAGGAATTTTGTCTTTAACATAATCTTTAAAATCAGTCTTAGAATAGTCGCGAATGCTACGAATAGCCGGATCAAAATTTCCTACACCTGGAAGTAATATTCCAGAATAGTTATCCACTTTATCAAAACTTGTGATTACATCAACTGTTGCGTCGTTTTTTTCAAGCGAGTTTTTTAAACTGAAAATATTTCCTGCACCATAATCAAATATGGCCACATAAACCATTACATTGCTCCTTTGGTACTTGGAATTCCTTTTTGTTTTTTGTCTTTAGAAGATGCTATTCTGAAAGCTACAGCTAGAGATTTCATTGCTGCTTCGACTTTGTGATGATCATTGTCTCCATACTTTACAGTAAGGTGGATACAGCTATTCAGATTCTGTAATAATGATTGGAAAAAATGTTCTACATCTTCTTTGGAGATATCTTCTATCTTAGATCTTTTCATTGAAAGTACTAGTTTGTAATATGGACGTTTTACCAAATCAACTGAAGCTTCCGCAAGCGATTCATCCATTGGTACTGAGGCATAACTAAACCTAGTAATTCCTGAACGATCCCCAAGAGCTTTGTCAATTGCAGAACCTATTGTAATTGCAGTATCTTCAATTAAGTGATGTTCAATTTTGTCATTTGATTTTGCTTTCACAACTAGATCAAGCATTGCATGCTTACCAAATGCTACAATAAGGTGGTCAAGAAAGTTAATGCCAGTATTGATTGAAGTTTTTCCAATTCCATCAATGTTTACACTAACAGATACATTGGTTTCTTTCGTAGCTCGTTTAATGGTGCTTTTTCTGGATTTCATAATTTTTCCCTAGGAGATTTTATCTACATAGAATCCAGATTTAATGCCTTCGGAATTTGGTGAATAGAATCTAGAATCATAGAAACATTTTGTTTTTCAAAAAAACTTTGTTTTTGTTCAGGATTTTTGCTTGTACCAATAATTCCACAAAATATGGTTTTATTTCCCATTTCGGATGCTTTTTGAGCCATGATATAATCTTCCATAGAATCACCCACATACAAACAAAAACTTGATTCTAATCCCTGAATAGTACGAATCAGCGATTCTGGATTTGGTTTGGCAATATTTCTTGGTTCATCTTCTAAAAATACAGATTGCTTAACATTAAATTCATCTAATAATTCTTCTAATGAATATCCAATTGATTCTATTCCCCTACCGGTAACAATTGAGATTTTATCATTAAATTTTTTCTTTAATGTAGATAATAGTTCTTTGTTAACAATAACCTTATCATTTTCAATAAATCCATTTTCAGAAAATTGTGATGTTTTGTTGAATAGTTTTGAATACAACTCAGGTCCATAAAATAATTGATCAAATATAGAGTAAAGTAGATTTTGATGATTTTGCCCTGGATAATCAAGTATTTTTTTTATTTCTGAAATGTCTACACCAATATTTTGTAGATAGTTCTCAACAGATACAATTCCAGTTTGATCGGCATTTTCAATTACCTGAAAAATAAAATCACTATCATCTTTTTTTAATTTATTTGAACCAGTAAGTGATAAGATTGATGCATATGTTAAATCTACCTCATCATTGAATCCTCCTGTACTTTTGAATCCATCAATTATTTTTGAAGTAATTGGAATAGATTCCGAAATGCCCACATATACTTTTAGAATGTAGGCAGTTGTTTTCTGGATAACACGATCATATGATTCGGAAACATCGATAAGAACGCCATCACAATCAAAGATAATTGAATCTAGATTTTTTAGAGAATTTTGTATGGTATCATCAATATAGATACCATCAAGTATTTTGTTTAATGTCATTTTAGTAAATCACGTATAGCTAGCAAGAATTTTGAATTCATCTCTTTTGTACCAACCGTTACTCGTAAACAGCCTTCATGTTTTCCAATTTTGCCTAGTTTTCTAATCGATATTCCTTGTTCAACAAGTGCAGTATAGACTCGTTTATCGGTTCCTTTAGCATCAAAAAGCACGAAATTAGCCTTGGAATCAAATACTTCAAAGGTATCATATTTTCTCAAGTTTTCAATAATTCGTTTTCTTTCTTTCTTAATCTCTTTAGCGACATCGGATACTTGTTTTGATTTTTGTACTGCTAAAATACCAGCCTCAATTGCAATTGTATTTAATGGATATGGATATTGAATAATTCTAGTAAAAACATCTGTGAATTTTTTGTTTGCAATGAAATATCCTAAACGAAGACCCGCAAGTCCTGCTGATTTTGAAAATGTCTGCACAACGATGAGATTGTCTTGTGATTTTGTCATGTTAAGTAATGAATAATCACCAAAGTCACTATAAGCTTCATCAATTATAACTAAACCATTAAATTCTTTGACAAGTTTTTGTAAATCTTTTTTTGGAAATTGAAATCCTGTAGGATTATTTGGAGAATCCAAATACAAGATGTCTGCATTTTTTAGCTTAGCTTGAAAATCTTTTAAGTTTAATTTCATTTCTTTAGAAAAGGGTATTTGTATTGTAGGTATAGAGTATAGTTTACAGCGTTCTTCAAAGAAACTAAATGTAGGAATGGAGGTTAGCACTTTGGTTTTATTTGATGCAAAATTACCAAGTATCAAATCTAAAATTTGATCCGAACCATTTCCAATTCCAATCATAGAAGAAGGAATTTTAAGAAATTTTGATAAAGCTTCCACTAATCTTTCTGTACCACCAAGGGGATATTCTCGAATATCTGAATTTTTCCTTGCATTATTGATTAGGTCTTGTTGGAATTGTTTTGGAATTACGAAGTTTTCATTTGAATCTAATTTCAAAACTCCAGTGAATTGTTCTGGTTTTTTGTATCCTGAAAGAGATGAGAGTTCTTTAACTTTTTTTTGAAACCATCCTTTATTCATTCTAATCTACTCCTTACAGCCTTGTAGTGATTTGGAAGACCTTCAGCATTGGTTAATGCATCAAGGTATTTTGAAATCTTTCCCAAGGCATCTTTAGATGCTTCTACTGTGGTGCCTAGTTTTACAAAATCTAATACAGATAACGAACCTCGAATCTTTCCAAAACCATTGGTAGGAAGAATGTGATTGGTTCCTAGCAAATAGTCACTTGCTGAGGAAGGAGTATTTTTTCCAATTAGAATTAATCCTGCTGAATTAATTTTTACGGCAATTTTCTTAGGATTTTTTGTAAGAATTTCCAAGTGTTCAGGTGCAAGAATGTTTACAAGTCTTATCGCATCATTTTGATTTTTACAAACTGCAATGAATCCATTTTTTTCAAGACTTTTTTTAATAATCTGTTTTCTTTGGGAGTTGTTAATCATTTTATTTACAGTAATTTGGATTTTTCTTGCAAGTTCATTTGATGTGGTAATTAAGTAACAGAAAGTATCTGTACTGTGTTCTGCTTGAGACAGCAAATCAATAGCAGCAATTTCAGAATTTGTAGAGTTATCAGTAATTATTCCAAGTTCTGTTGGTCCTGCCAGCATATCAATCGAAGTTCTATCACTAACAACAGATTTAGCTAAAGTTACAAAGGAACCGCCAGGTCCAACTATTTTATCAACCTGGGGTATTGATTTTGTTCCAAATGAAAGTGCAGCAATTGCTTGAGCACCCCCAATCTTGTAAATTTCTTTAGCTCCACATATATCAGCAGCCACTAGTGTCAATGGATCAATATTTCCTTGTTTATTTGGAGGAGAAACTAGGACAATTTCTTTAACACCAGCAACTTTAGCTGGAACTACAGACATTACTACAGAACTTGGATATCTAGCGAGACCTCCAGGAATATAACAACCAACACTATTGATTGGAATAAATGATTTTGAAATTTTTATTCCATCAAAATTAATTTTGATGTTTTGTAGTTTCTTTCTAACTGCAGATTCAGTTTTAGTTAATCGATTTTTTGATGTTTTGATAGCAGCAATTTCATTTTTGGATACTTGAGAGTAGGCATTTTCTACTTCTTTTTTTGTGACTCGTAATGAGCTAAGAGTTACACCACCAAATTTTTTCTCATAGCGCTTAAGAGCAGCATCTCCATGTTTTTGTACTTGAGAGATAATTGATTCTACAATCGTTTTGTTTTTGATTGATGGTCTTGGCCTAATTTTTTGTGCAAAGCTCTCGACATTACGAACTGAGATGATTTTCATCAATTTTCTTCGTCACGTTTTATCTCCTCAAGATCCAAGATTTGTCTAGGTTCATGGACTACTAGTCCTTGGGCAATCTTTCTCAGTTTTGGAATTATTTTGTAAAATTCTGACTTTAGAATTACAGTATTAACTCCGTACCATCCATCTTCGCTAAGAGGACTGACAGTTGGTCGTTTAAGCGATGGAATTTGTTTGAGAAGTTTTTTGAGATTTTTTGATTCGACGTTAAGATAAATGTGTAGATATTTTCTTCCATGTACAGCTCCTCTCATTAAAGTAACTATATCAAATATTTTTTCTCGTTTTGAACTATCTTTGAGTGATTTTTTATTTGCAATTAAATGAGCAGTAGATTCTAGAACTTTATCTGTAATTTTTAATTTATTTTGTTTAAGTGTAGTTCCAGTTTCTGTTACATCCATAATTGCATCAACATCCTCAGGAGGTTTTGCTTCTGTTGCGCCAAAGGATAGATGAATCTGAACTTTATTGTTTTTTCCAAGACGTAACCAAGGCGTAACAATTAATGGATCTTTATCTCCAAAATATTTTTTGTAAGATTTACATTGCTTGATAAATCGTGAAGCAGTAGTAAGATATTCTGATGAAATTCTAAGAGTTTTCTTCTTTTTAGCATAATCTGCAATCATCGAATCAAGATTTTTGTAACTATATTTGTCTGGAAATGCGATAACAAGTTTAATTTTACCATATTCTAAATCTAAAATTGGTTCTACATCAGCTTTTGTTTCTCCAACCCAATCTTTTCCTGTAATACCAACATCGTACAATCCTTCTGCAACTAAAGTTGGAATCTCTTGAGGTCTTAGCATCTTTACTATAATCTCTGGATCATCAAGGTAAACTCGGTAGCTACGACTCTTACGGTTTACTTTAGTCCAAGATTTTTCCAATATCTTGAACGTATCTTCTTCTAAGCTTCCTTTGGGAATAGCAAATTTAACTGGCATCGGTACCATCTCACTTTTCAGCTATATAATATCGTGTTTAAATTTGGTCGAGTAGCTCCTTTGCTCTATTAAGTGAGATATTTTTTTCTTGAATCATTTTCTTTACAATTTCATTTATTTGTGTAGGATTTGCTCCTGCTGCAGCCGCTAAGTTTCTTGCATGTAGCTTCATATGACCTTTTTGAATACCTTCGGTTACTAGTGCTCGTATAGCACTATAATTTTGAGCAAGTCCAGTTGCTGTAATAACACTTGCAAGTTCTTTTGCAGATACTACTCGAAGAATTTTTGTACAAATTTTTGCTAGAGGATGAACATTAATTATTCCTCCAACAATGCCGACTGACATTGGTAACTCTAATTTTCCAACAAGATTTCCATCTTCATCCTTAGTCCACTCAGTAAGTGAACGATATTGGCCAGAATGTGCCGCATATGCATTTGCAGAAGCTTCAATTGCTCGACTATCTTGTCCTGTTGCATTTGCAACTGCAATGACTCCATTCATAACTCCTTTGTTATGAGTTACGGCACGATAAACATCATTTGCAGCAAACTGATAAGCCAGAATAATATTATCCACAACATTATCACCGCCAACTGCTTCCTTATCAAAAACTGCTGTAGCTTTTGTCATACGTCTTGTTGAATAGTTTGAAAGAATTTTTAACAAAGCGTTTCCACCAGTAATTTTTTCAATTAAAGGAGATACAGCTTCGCACATTGAATTTGTAATGTTTGCTCCCATTGCGTCTCCAACATCTATCAATAACTCAACTATCAGCATTGGACCAGAATCTGTATAAATTTCTCGACATGAAATTTCTTTAGCGCCTTTTCCAATTTTAGGGAGAGTGTTACTTTGGGCATTTGCAATTTCCAAAATTTTATCTGAAGATTCATTGATTTTTGAAATTGCGGTTTTAGCATCTACATTTAGAAGCTGAATTTGTCCAATGCTGTAAGATTCATCAGCATCAACTTTGAAGCCGCCTCTAATTCTTGCAATTTTTGCACCTTTAGATGCAGCTGCAATAACAGAGGGTTCTTCAATTACCATAGGTATTAGGTAATCTTTTTCATTAATCTTGAAATTTGTTGCAATTCCTAGAGGTAAAGAAAATGTTCCAATTGCATTTTCTACCATCTTGTCAGCATTGTCAAATGAAATTCCGCCTTTTGCATTTTCTAATATATCAAGATCTTCATTTGAAAGTCCTGCAAATTCTTTTACTATTCTTAGACGTTCTTTTAGATCTTTTTCAAAAAATTTTGAAATTGAAGAGTCTGCCAATTTACTTTACTATCCTCAGTAATTTATCATCAAATCTGTCCGGAAAACCTTTTCCATCAGTATTTGAAGTAATGACGTAAAGATTTCCATCAGGTCCTTCATTTACATCCCTTAACCGTCCTAAGCCACTCAAAATACTCTTCCGTGATTCAATTCCTTCTTCATTAATATCAAAGGTGAAAAGATTTGAGGCACGAAGAGTCGCCATTATCATTTTATTTTCAAATGCAAGTTTGTTTCCAGAATAAATCACGATTCCACCTGGTTCAATACTTGGATCAAAACACATGACAGAATCCTCATAACCATTATTTCCTGAACATTCTTGTTCAGGCCAACCATAGTTTTTTCCAGCTTTGATTATGTTTATTTCATCATTTTTTGATGGGCCAGAATCAGTAACGTAAAGATTTCCGGCATTATCCCAAGTCATTCCCTGGGGATTACGTAGTCCTAGTGAATAAACTGGAGAGTTAGAAAAAGGATTATCATCTGGGATTGAACCATCATCACTGAGTCTTAGAATTTTCCCTGCCAGGGATTGAATATCTTGTGATAAATGTAAACTATCAGAAACAGAACCTGTAGCAACGTAAAGTTTTCCATCAGGACCAAATTTTATGATGCCACCATTACTAAATTCAGAGCCTGGGATTTTGTCAAATATTGTTATGGCATCTTGAAGTTTGTTATCTGATTCAGTGATTCTCAGAATTTTATTCCATAATTCGTTATTTTCAGAATATGTGTAGTAAACATAAAGAAAATGATTACTTGAAAAATCAGGATGTGTAGTTATTCCAAGTAATCCTCCATCAAAAACATTAGCAGTTCTAAGAGTAGCAAGTGGTTCTTCGACTAGTGTATTATTTTCAATGACTCTTATTCTTCCAATTTTTTCTGTAACAAAGATTCTATCATCTGCAAAAGTAATTGCACGAGGTTTTTCTAGATTAGTTGCTAAAACTTCAACCGATTCACTTCCAAGTGGTGATGTTGTAGGTTCAGGGATCGGTATAGGATCAGAAGGTGAAGTTAGTATAATTATTGAAACTGCAAGTGCTGCGATAATTCCTGCAATTCGAAATTTTTTGTCCACAGTTTGATGAGTTTTTCAAATCCTATTAATTACTTTCAAGTTTTGAGAAAGCGTATATACGGCTCGAATCTTTTGTTGGATCAGCGGGGTGGGGAAGTCAGACTACATTTAGGGCAAAGTCATCCCGGCGGGCTCATAATCATATGATGAGAAACCCGCAAATCAGTAGTTCAAATCTACTCCCCGCTACTAATCTAATTCTTAAATACTTTAAACCATGGAACAGAATCTTCAAATCTTGTTTCTTTATTCTTCATTCCAATTCGTTGAAGTGGTCTTGTCAAATGACGATGTGCCGAAATTTCTGGAACGTACAATTGTTTTTTGATTTTCCTAGGAATTTCATGAATTGGTTTTGTTGAAGATTTTTTTCCACATTTTATGCACTTAAACCCCTGATTCTTTCCTTTAGATTTCATTTTTTTACTACATTTACTACAAAGTGGGTTTGTTGTCTTGAAATTTTTTGCTAGTTTCAGCACCTGAAGGAATTCTACATTAACTGTTCTTGAATGATTTGAGGACGCTTTTCTGATTCCTCCTCCAATACGAATTTTATCACCTTTGATTAAATGCAAAAGGGTTGTCATTCCCGTTGGTTTGTAAACTGCACAGTTTACTTCTATTCCTTTTGAAATAATTGAAAATGCTAAATGACCTCCAAAATTTATTACTGGCTCCTTTGAAACAACTCCGGTTATTGTTCCAGAAGTGTATGGTTTCATTTCTTTTACGTTAATTTCATTTCTTAGATGATCAGAAGTTCCTTGATTAGATTTGAATAACATATAACCGTCGAGTTTTTCTTCGGTCTTGATTATTTTTGATGCTAAAAATAATGAGTTAGTATTTTCGCCACGAATTCCATAAAAGACCGGATCAGGTCCACGGGGTGAAATCATTACTCGTTTTTTCTTTTTGTCATAACTATTGTATGTATAAGGGAATGTTTTTTCCTGCATCATTTTAACGCTTTGTTCTGAAATTTTTCGTTTCTTTCCAAAATGAGATTTTTTTCGATAACTCAGTAATTCCAATGTATGATCATCAAATTCATAACCAATTGCTCCAATTGCACCTACAAGACCTTGACCATTTCCAAGATAAAATGATTCAAGATTATTTTGTGATGCAAATTTTTTTGCTTTGTTTCTGTTAATTAATTTCCATAATGCAAATTTACTAAATGCTTTGAGAGATTCTGGAATGTATTCATCTTCTAAAAAAATAAGACCGGGATTTGCTCCATTTTTAGTATCAGAAAATCTCTCAACCAGATTTGTAATCTTTTTTTTTATTTTTTTAGGTTGAGTAGTTCTAATTTTTAGTCCCACTGCCCCATTACCTCTTGTTTTCCAAGGAATATTTGGATTAAAACGAATCAAGCGAGGAAAATCCAAAAAAACTACTCCTTCTTTGTGTAGTAAATCAACCATTTTGTAGGCAAGATAAGTTGTACACATTCCCTTAGGTGAATCAGTATCATCAAAACCAATATTCAGAACAGTAGTTTTCAAACAATTTAGTTCCAAATAACACACATTTTTGAGTTGTCATCAAAGTGGATGGGTTTAAATTAAAAATTACCTGCTTTGAGTTTAAATTGATTGTAATAGATGAAAAAAAGATATTTGATGAAATTCAGAAGAGAAAACCCGTTTCTGTTGCAATAAATGGACCTGATGGGATTCTACCCCAAGTTCAAACAACAGCATCAAAAATCATGAATAGATTTGGAATTCCTGCTTATGTTTTAGCTGATACAACGTGGGGATCATGTGATCTAAATACAAATGGTGCCAAAGTTCTAGGTGCTGAAATTCTGTTTAATATAGGCCATACCATTATGATGGAATCTTTTGAAGATTATGTTATCATGATTGATGCTTTTGATGATATTTCTTTTGATAAAGTTGCAAGAAAATGTGTTAAGTTACTCAAAGGAAAAACTGTTTCATTAATTACAGATAGCCAACATCTTCATGAGGTAAAAAAAGTTAAAGAGATTTTAGAAGAAGGCAGGGTATCAGTAAAAATTGGTAAGGGAAAAGGTCAACTAAATGATGGTCAAGTTTTTGGATGTGAGTTTTATCCAGCAATGGAAACAAAAGAAATTGTTGATGCAAATGTGTTCTTAGGGCAAAGCAATTTTCATGCATCGGGGATAGCACTTTCAACAAACAAACCAACCTATGTTCTAGATCCTTACTTTAATGAAGTAAGAGAGGTTACGGAGTTTGCAGAAAAATTACAAAAAAAGGCAACTTTGGCAATTTACAAGGCAGTAGAGGCCAAAACTTTTGGAGTTATTGTTGGATTAAAGGAAGGACAGATATCAAAAATTACTGCTTTGAAATTTAAAAGAGAGTTAGAAAAAGAAGGAAAAGCTGTTCAGTTATTTGCATTAACGGACATTACAAATGATAGACTTCAAAACTTGAAAGGAATTGATGCTTTTATTCAAGTTGCATGTCCTCGAATTTCTACGGATAATAGATTTGATAAGCCTGTTCTTTCAACTCCTCAGGGTTTAGCGCTTTTGAAATTACTTCGAAATGAAAGTATTGAAGGATATTTACAGATTCCTCATTGGCTTTGAGCTAAAGTTTCTTTATTAATTTTCTAAGGTTTTAGTAAAATTTTACCAAAAAGTCCTTTTCTTGAAAGCATTTTTGCATGAGCTTCTGGCGCTTGTTCTAAAGAGAATGTAGAATCGATGATAGATTTTATTTTTCCTTGAGACACCCAATACAGTCCATGTTCTAATTCTGCGCGAGTTCCCTGTGTAGAACCCAGGATGTTAATTCCTTTAAAGAAGATTTGACGGAGATCTGTTTTTACATCATAGCCCGTTGTTGCGCCAGTAGTAACAACTGTTGCACCATATTTTAGTAATGTTAGCTCTTTATTCCAATGAGTTCCTCCAATGTGTTCATAGATTACATCAATTCCAGGCGATTCATTTTTCTTCTTTGAAATTTCTTTTGAAATTGCTCTTACTTCTTTGTGCCAATCATCATTTCTGTGATCTACTGCATAGTCAGCGCCTAACTCAATGCATTTGTCTAGTTTGTCTGGACTTGAAGTGGCAATAACGATACAATTGTATAATTTTGCAATCTGAATTCCAAAAGTTCCCATTCCAGAGCCACCACCCATAATCAAAACTATTTGTCCGGGGTGAATTTTTGCTCTTCCAACAAGCATATGCCAAGATGTCATAAGAGTCATAGAAGCTGCAGCAGCTTCTTCATAACTAACATTGTTTGGAATTTTTACAACGTTGACTTCTGGGAGATGTGTTACTTCACAGTAACCACCCCAAAGTGGACCCGTTTGAAAACCCCAAATTTTTCTGAATTGGCAATCATATTCTCTTCCATCTGTACATGCTTTACAAACTCTACAAGAGAGATTCCCATGTGAAACTACTTGATCACCAATCCGAATGTTTTTTACATCTTCACCTATAGCGATGACTTCGCCTGCTGCATCTGTTCCAGATATGTGAGGCATTGGTACCTCAATTGGTTTGCCTCGCATTCCCCAAATGTCATCATAATTTAGTGCAGCAGATTTTACTCTGAAAATCACCTCATGGTTTTTAGGCTTAGGTTCATCAATTTCTTTAATTTTCAAAATTTTAGCAAAATCATCATTTTTAGCATATTCTTCGTAAACTAAAGCCCTCATTACTTATTTTGAAATGATTTTGCTAATATTCATGTCTTCAAAAAATACTCATAAACAATTATAATTATCAAGCTAAAAATCAGCATATGACTGATAGTATTACATTTCCAGGTGATAAGATTGCTTCAATTGAAGAATATGAAGCTGGTCAAAATACCTTTGATGACGGAGATATGGTAAGATCATCAGTTATCGGTACCACAGATATAGACAAAAAAGAGCGTATTGTTAATGTAATCAATCCAAAGAAATTATCGGTGCCAAAAGTAGGAGATATTGTAATAGGAACAGTTGCAGCTGTTATGTCTTCTATGATTGCGGTTTCAATTGAATACATTAATGACAAGCCTACTATATCTCATGTTGAATGTGTTTGTGGAACAAGAAACATTAGAAAAAGAATTGTTGCGTTATTGAATGATACAATTGCACTCAAAGTTATTAGCCATCTAAATGGTACAATTCATGCTTCACTTGACGGATCACAATTAGGAGTTTTATTTACCAAATGTAGGAAATGTGGAGGAAAAGTGGTTCAAGTACGTGATGCAGTAAAATGTACGGAATGTTCGTGGATAGACGATAGAAAACTATCTGTAAATTTTGGCAATAGTGACTTTGTACAATTGAGAGAGTAAAAATGACTCGGGTTTCCTTCCAAGGAGAACGAGGAGCGTACAGTGAAGCTGCAGCAATTTCATTTTTTGGTGATGATGTAGAAACAGTTCCTCTTCTAACATTTGCAGAAGTTCTTGAATCAACGTCTAGTGAAAAAACTGAATATTCAGTTTTACCTGTTGAAAATTCAATTGAAGGCAGTGTTGGTGAAAGCTATGATCTGTTGTATACAACTAAACTTAACGCAATTGGAGAGGTTTATCATAAAATTGATCATTGTTTAATTGGAACAGGGGCATTTAACCAGATTGATACGGTTTATTCTCACCCACAAGCATTAGGTCAATGTAGAAAATTTATTCAAGAACATAATTTGAAGACTGTTCCAACTTATGATACTGCAGGTAGTGTTAAGATTATCAAAGACATTAACAAGCAAAACATTGCATGTATTGCTAGTAAAAACGCTGCAGAAATTTATCAAATTCCTATTATCCAACAAGGAACGGCCGACAATGAAAATAATTATACAAGATTTTTAATCTTGTCAAAAAAGATATCCAAACAATCAAGTAAAGACAAAACATCTATAATGTTTTCTATAAAACACGAACCAGGTGCTCTTTATCGGATTATTGAAAAATTCCATAGTTCAGGAATTAACTTGACAAAAATAGAATCTAGACCAAAGAAAAGTACTGTATGGGAGTATAATTTCTACGTAGATTTTGAAGGAAATCAAAATGAACCAAAGATTTCTGAGATTTTAAACAAAATAAAACTAGATTCATTATTTTTGAATATCTTAGGATCCTATCCAATAGCAAATCAGAGCTAAAAGCCCTTTGGTTTTCTAGTACTAAATCCTGCACTAAAGCCGATTATAACTATACCAGCAATTATTACCATAATATGATACGTGAAGAGAATAGGATCACTTGTAGCGTTAACGACTCCTACAACTTTTAACTCGGATGAACCAGTATTTTGAACTTTGAAAATGCTTTGACCATCCTTAAGATGTGTCCATGCCAATGAAACATGATCCTTATGTGAAGTTAATGGGATTTGCAATCCATCTGCAGGAGACTTTAATGATATATCAAAAGTATCGCCAGTAACGTTGAGAATTTGCAAGGAATGAGCTGGTGCATCTAGAGTATATGTTTCTCCTTGACCAATTTCAAAAGTATCATCGACTTGAATTGTTTGTACCCCAAATGACGTTAAAAGTGCATATCCTCCTATACCTGCAATTATTCCACCTGCAATTATTCCAATAATTGTTAACTTGCTGTACACAGAATTCAGAATTTAGGTCGGGTTTAAAAAATTAACTACATTAAAGATACGTCGTGAGATTGGCTTTCAGCAAAACCTGCTCTCGATATTGTTATAAATTCTGCGTTTTTTTGCATTTGAGGGATTGTATGAGCACCACAATAACTTAGACCAGAACGTATACCTCCAGTGAGTTGTTTTAGAATATCAGTAACATTTCCTTTGTAAGGGACCATAGCTTCAACACCTTCTGCCACATAGTCATTTAGATCATCATCTAAAGAAATTGAGCCAGTTTCTTTTGATTTTCGTCCTATGGAAGCAGCTAAAGATGCCATTCCTCGATAAACCTTGAATCGTTTACCATTTTTTGTCAAAACAGTACCAGGGGATTCATCGGTTCCGCCC
>CAWTZF010000028.1:0-21201 GCA_963920015.1 uncultured Nitrosopumilaceae archaeon
CCAACTATTACCATGCCACGTAAGTCTGGAAGATCTTTTACCATTTCAAAAGCGTCAACTAATCTTATACCGTTGATAGGATCTCCACCTATACCTAGAGTTATTGATTGACCAAAACCTGACTGAGTAAGACTATTTGAAATCTCATAAAGCAAAGTTCCACTTTTTGATAAAACAACAATATTGCCTGCTTTGAAAGGACTTGCAGGCATTATTCCAATTTTGATTATTTCAGGAATAATTACACCAGGCGTATTTGGTCCAATTACTATTGCATCATGCTTTTTTGCCAACTCCAGAGTCTTCAGAGTATCTCTAATTGGCACATGTTCCGGAATTGCTACTAACAGCTTGATACCTGCTTCTAGGGCTTCTTTTGCCGCATCTAAAAAAAACTTTGCAGGAACAAATACAATTGATATTTTTGCACCTGTGGCATCTACTGCTTCTTTTACATTATTGTAAATAGGAACTTCTTCAAACTTTTGACCACCTTTTCCAGGTGTTACTCCTCCTACAACATTAGTCCCATACTCAAGCATTAGTTTTGTATGAAGGGAACCAAACTTTCCTGTAATGCCTTGAACAATTACAGGTTTTTTATTGTAATCTGAATCATTAGGATTACCTTTTAGGATTTCAAAAATGTCTATCATTTTTTAACTCCAATCACTGCTGCATTAATTGCCTCTTCTACAGAATTGTACAAGTTTGTTTTTGTATCATTAAGCATTTCTTTTGCCTTGTCTGATTCTGCTCCAATTAATCTTGCAAATACTGGAAGATCAATCAAGTTATCTTCATAAGCTTTGAGAAATGCCGAAGCTACTGTTGTCGTTTTAACAATTCCTCCATACAAGTTTACCAAAATTCCTTTTACTCTACTCATTTTGCTAATTAGCGTTAGAGCTTCGTATACTGATTCTGTTGTAGCACCACCACCAACATCTAAAAAGCAAGCAGGTTTTCCACCGCTGTCTGATAACATATCAAGTGTAGACATTACTAATCCTGCACCATTTCCTACCACCGCAATGTTTCCATCTAATTCAACTAGAGAAAAACCACTCTTCTCTGCTTTTTCTTCTAATTCTGATTTTTCTTGATACTTTAGTAACTCTTCATGTCTAAAGTTTGAACTATCATCAGTCATCACTTTACCGTCTAGTGCAAGAAGCGAACCGTCTTCTATAATCGCAAGTGGATTAATCTCTGCTAATTCAGCTTCTTTTTCGATTGTAAGTTTTGATAATTTTTGCAAAAAATCAACTAGATCATCAGCTGCTTGTCCTTCTAATCTCATCTCTTTTGCAACTTCACGTGCAACACTTTCTTCAACGTGTCCAAGACCAACTTCTTTGATAATTTGATTTTTAACTGACTCAATTTCAACACCACCATCAGCTGATGCAATAATTGTGTAACATCTTTTACCTCTATTCAAAAACAATGAAAGATACAACTCTTTTTTAATATCTACCATCTTTTCAAGCAAAATGGCTCTTGCTTTTTCTCCTTTGATCGTCATATCCAAAACTTGGGGATATTTTAGCTCAAATTCATCATCATTTTGGCATTTTTGAATTCCACCTGCTTTTCCTCGTCCACCAACTGGAACCTGAATTTTAATCACAAATGGATATCCTAATTCTTTTGCGTCTTTTCTTCCCTGCTCAATATCTTTAGAAGCCTTACTTGGTGGAACTTTAATTCCATATTCTTTGAAAAGTTCTTTTGCCTGATACTCTAGCAGACGCATGCAAAAATTCTGTTAGCCTCGATCCTTATAATCGTATTATGCTATTTTAGCTCATTTTCTAACAGTGCTACAATTTGCAAGAATCGATCTCGACTTTTTCTAATTAATCTCTCAGGATACTCCTCGATGGTAAAGACAAACTGTTCATGAAATCTAGGAGGCAAAACTCCACCTGATGTAACTAACTGTTCAACTACATGGTCTTTGGTCAAAGTACAAACAATTTCTTCATACGAATTGTCTTCTTCTTCCAAAGTCTGTCTATACAGGATAGTTGGAGTATTTGTTTTGGTTACTGCAAGTGAGCCCTGGCGTAATAGGTCAGTTAAATGCTGAATCTGCCATGCATCAAGGCTGATCTGCTTCACCATGCTTACATTATGTATATTTTCTATTTATTATGGCAGATTAGCTAAAAGCTAACCAGTTGGTATACCCAAACTGGTCTGTTTGTGGACATTTAATCAAGATTTATCGAAAACCCTACATACTTTCCTTTTTTGGTTGTAAAAACTCCTACCATTTTTGACCAAAAACCATATTTTTTGTTTCGAAGTTTCATAATCTCATCTGTTTCAGATTCTGAAGAAAACTCCACTTTTCCAGAAATCCACTCTCCTTTTAATTTGCCTTTTAAAGTACATGGTGCGATCTTTACATCACTGTTATTTTTTAATCGCTTAACTTTACCAGTAAACTCTTTTGTTACCACGTAAATTTTGTCATTTAAGATTACAAACCAAACCGGAGTATTAACGGACTCTCCATTTTTTCTAAAAGTTTGTAGATTGATATATTTTTCATTTGAAAATTTTTCAATTTTTTCCATGTATATCTACCATGAAATCCTTTCTATTCACTAATTGACTTGTGAGTATCATCACACATTGGACGAGCATTAGATTGCTGACATCCACAGGCGTGAAGCGCTGTATCTTTTTCAAATGTAATCACTTTAGGTCCAATCCCACTTCCTTTGTGATTGCCATCACAAAATGGTCCATTTAGTGATTTTCCACACATACAAAATGCAATGATCTCGCCTTCTTTTGCTTGGACTTGAAAGGGTTTGTTTTGCCAACCTGTCATAGTAACTTTTGTAATTTTTCTTGTATTTAGGTTTACAAATTATTCAACTGAAATTCTGATCTTTTGTCCATCAATATCATCATCTTTGTATTCTTTACATGATTCAGTAAAATTAACTTGCTTTACTCTAACCAAGAATACAAGATCTTGAGTTTTTTCTTTGACCATTTCTAACTGCTCTTCATCAAGCTCTAATACTGATGCTATATTTAGAATGTCAGTGGGATTGTAACCTCTCTCTTTTCTCAAAGTTTGAAGCCGTCGTGCTAAATCTTTTACAAGACCACGTGCCATCATCTCTTTATTTCTTGTAGTTGAGATAAATACAACAAGTTCATCTCGTTTTGAAACTGCATAACCTTCTTTTGCATCAAAATCAACAATAAAATCAGCTTTATCTAAAACAATTTTGTTGCCATCAATATCAAAAGTAAACGAATCACTTTGACTAAGACTCGATACAATTTCAGCAGGATCCGTTTCCGAGAATTTCTTTACAAGTGCACCCATGTGTTGTTTTACTTTAGGACCAATCTGTTTTCTTTCTAATTCTATTACTGGTACAACTGGAAGTTCTAATTTTTGAAATTCAAGAACTTGTTCTAATCCATCATTATTTTCAACTTCAAGAGTATTGTGTTTTTCAACATTAAGTTGCGACATTAAAAGCTCAGAAAGTGATTCGAGTTTTTCTTTTTGTCCTTTTTTGACACAGATTATTGCTTCATTTAGTGGCCATCTTCTCTTGAGTTTTCCTTTCATTCTAGCCGCAGATGCTACAGAAACCGTCTCTTTCATCAAATCAAATGATTCCTCAATTGTGTCATTTTCTAAAGAGTCTTGAGCCTCAGGCCAATTATCTAACAGAATACTCTGTTTTTTCCCAAATATGCTCAAATACAGATATTCACTTGTGTATGGGCAAATTGGATGAATCAAAACATCTAGTGTTTTTAGTATCTCAAATAGAACTGCATAGATTGCAAATCTCCTATCTTTTTTTGATTCATCATCAACCCATAACTCTCCTCTTGTAATTGGAATGTACACTTGGCTTAGCAAGTTAATGATAAAGTCTTCAATTGCATTTGCTGATTCATGAAATCTACATTTATCATTATACTCGTTTATTTTTTTGATTAATTTTTGAAGTTTTGATAATAACCAGATGTCTGGTGATTGCAAGAGATTCTTTTCTCTAGCCCATTGTAATGTTGTTGAAGAATCAAACTTATCATAATCACTATTTTGCTTGAAATACAAGTGCAAATGGTAAAGTGTACTAAGTACTTGATATGGCCTTGACATCAACTCTTCAGTGCTAAAGTTGAGTGGTTCAATTGGATTTGATTTCCACATAAAATAGAATCTTATTAAGTCAACTGGATATTTTGTTAAAAGTTCTTTGGCATCAATCACATTTCCCAAACTTTTACTCATCTTGTTACCGTTTTTGTCTAAGACATGTCCTTGAAACAAAAATGAATTGTAAGGTGAAACCGGTGCATTGTTTAGAATTACGTTTTCAATTAGAAGTGTATACGCCCATCCTCTTGTTTGATCAATCCCCTCTGTGAAAAATGGTGCGGGAATAGATTTAGAATATGCTTTATCTGATAATGAAGAATAGGGTGCAGAACCGCTATTGTGCCATGTATCTAAGACATAGGGATCTCGTTTTGTATTTGTACTACCACATTTCGTACATTTGATTTTTACATTATCAATCCATGGTATATGTAACTCAAAATTTTCTCCATCAGGAAGTTCTGTAGCAGAATTTACAATTTCTTGTCTTGAGAAAAACCAATTTTTGTTTTTACAATCATTACAATTCCATACCGGTAATGGGCATCCCCAAAACCTCTCTCGTGAGATACACCATGGATGTTTTTCCTTGATTATGCCTAGGAATCGATTCTTAGGCTGGTCAAAAAAATACTCTACTTTTTCAGCAGCATCAATTGCTTTGTCACCAAGCTTGTCAAGCTTGTAAAACCATCCCTTTCTTGCAAGCCATACAATTGGGTGGTGAGAACGCCAGCATAGTGGATACCTGTGTTTAATTTTTCCAATTCTGACTAGAGCATTGAGATCCTTTAGGTCATTTACAATCTTCTCATCTGCATCTCTAACAAAAAGACCATTGTATTTTCCTGCTTTTTCAGTAAATTTCACTTCATCATTAATTGGATTGAAGATTTCGACTTTTCTTTTATTTGCAATTTTGATGTCTTCTTCACCATTTGCAGGAGACAAGTGTACAATTCCACTTCCCGCTGTTACATCAACAAATTCTTCAGAAACTGCTACATGATAGTTTTCTTTTTTTGCTAATTCAGCCAGTGAAGGAATTTCTTCTAATAACGGATGAATGTATTTTTTTCCTTCAAACTCAGAACCTTTGACAGTTTTTTCAATAGAATAATTTTCAACTCTAGCTTCTTTGATAAATTCCTCTAGTCTTGTTTTGCCAATGACCCAAGTTTCATTTTCAACTTTGATATAATGATAATCTTCTTCTGGATTAAAACCAACCATTGCATCTGTTACTAGAGTAAATGGCATTGTAGTCCAGACAATCAAAAATGCATCTTCTTCTTGTAATTTTACTTTGTAATACAACGAAGGATCTTTTACTTCTTCATATCCCTGATTTACTTCTGCATGGCTAAGCGAAGTCTGACAGCTAGGGCAATACGCAATTACAGTAAAATCCTCTTCTAAAATTTTATTCTCATTTGCTTTTCTAAGAAACTGCCATTCTCTTTCAATGAACTCATCTTTGAATGTCCAGTACGCCTTTTCTTGATTAAATGACATGCCCAGAAGCTTATCTACTTCAACCCATTTTGCGTTAAATTTTTGGACGAGATTTTTGCACTCAGCAACAAGCCTTTCAAGTCCTACAGTTTTTACAATCTCAGTTTTGCCTCCAGTTACTCCTAATTCCTTTTCGGCTTGAAGCTCGACAGGAAGCCCCTGAGTATCCCAACCTGCATTGAATTCTACTTTGTAACCTCGAAGAGTTTTGTATCTGTACCAAAGATCTTTGATAACTCGACCTCTAAGATGTCCAGCGTGAGGAGTTCCATTCATAGTTGGGGGGCCTTCAATAAACATAATTTCTTGATTCTTTTCTGTAGATTCGAAAATCATCTTCTGTAAATCTAGATCAGAAAGATAACTTCGAACCTGCTCTTCGATTTTCTTTGAATCAAAATCTTTTGCAAGCTCCATCGATCGTTGTCAATTATACCTGATATTTTAAAGCTAAATTTGCATGCAGACTCTCTTGGATTATATTGCTCCACTAGTGAGGAAAATTATTGGTAAACATTCTGGTTGTTGGTTCTGGTGGCAGAGAACATGCATTAGGATGGAAATTATCACAAAGCTCAAAAGTTGACAAAGTTTTCACAGCTCCCGGAAATGGTGGAACCACAAACAATGTTCCAATATCCGTTGATAAGATTGATGAGCTTGCAGATTTTGCCTCAAAGAATGACTGTTTTACAGTTGTAGGGCCTGAAGCTCCATTAGCACAGGGAATTGTTGATAAATTTAATGAAAATAATTTAAAAATTTTTGGACCATCAAAAGGTGCTGCTCAACTAGAATCAAGCAAAATCTGGGCAAAAAATTTCATGAAACGAAACAATATTCATACTGTAACTTTTGAAATCTTTGATGATCCTGATAAAGCAAAACAGTATGTGCAATCTATATCACATCATGTCGTTGTAAAAGCTGATGGTCTTGCAGCTGGTAAAGGCGTAATTGTTTGTAATAGCAAAGAAGAGGCTAAAGTTGCCATTGATACAATCTTGGTCAAAAAAACATTTGGAGATGCAGGCAATAAAATCATCATAGAAGAAAGAATTGATGGCATTGAAGCATCTTACATTGCCTTATCTGATGGAAATATTGCAATTCCGGTGGCTTCTAGTCAAGACCACAAAAGAATCTATGACGATGATAAAGGACCAAACACAGGAGGAATGGGTGCCTATTCTCCAACTCCTATTATTGATGAGGCTTTATCAAAAAAAATTCAAGAAAATATTATAAATAAAACTATAGACTCGATGAAAAAAGAAGGAATCACATTCAAAGGATTTCTCTATGCCGGTATTATGATTAAAGATGGGGAACCTTTTGTTTTGGAATACAACGTTAGAATGGGAGATCCTGAATGTCAACCGATAACAATGCGTATGGATTTTGATCTTTTTGATTATCTGAATAGTTGTGCAGACGGAACATTATCTACCTTGCCAATACCTGCTTGGAAAAAACAAAATGCAGTATGTATTGTCTTAGCATCAAAAGGATATCCTGAATCATATCCAAAAAATGAAGAAATCTTGGGATTAGATTCTATCTCGGAGAATTCGTATATTTTTCATGCTGGAACAAAAAATGAAAACGGTAAAATTCTAACCAATGGTGGTAGAGTTCTAGGCGTAACTGCTTTAGGCGATTCATTAGAATCTGCAATATCAAATGCATATGCCGCAACTGAAAAAATTTCTTGGCCTCACAAATATTGTAGAACTGACATTGGAAAAAAAGGCCTAGCTTACAACTAAACCTTAAAGAATCTGTCTTCAGTCACAATCCAATTAATCGTAACATCATTTTCCGTGGAAGGAACTGATTTTATAATTTGTTTTTCATATGTCAATGCGACGGAGACAGCATCTGTTTTTGCTAAAAATCTATCATAGTATCCATGTCCATATCCCAAACGATTACCGTCTGCAGAAATTCCAACAGTTGGTACAATTATTACATCTATTTTATCGGATTTTTCGCAATTATCTTTTGGCTCCATAATATCAAAACTTCCCTTCTCTAAACTATTCAAATCTGTAATTTTTCTAAAATCTAACTCGTCTTCTTGAATTTTGGGTAAAAGTACATCTTTTCCTAAACTGAGAACTTTCAACATTAGATCTTGGGTTTTGACTTCACTTCCAATTGGATAATAGAAAGCAATTGATTTTGCATTTCTATAATCTTCAATTCTTTCAAGATTAGCTTGAATTTGCCTGCTAGAAATTTTAATTAAATCAAATGAAGTTGCATCTCTCTTCTCCAGGAGTGTTTTTCGAAGAGATGATTTTTTAGGATTAGATTCCAAGTCCTTTACTTAATGATGCTGCCGTTACCGTATTTTTTAGTAGCATTGCCACTGTCATAGGTCCAACTCCTCCAGGAACTGGAGTAGCAAATGATGCTTTTTCAATTATTTTATCATAATCTGCATCACCTACCAGTTTTTCTTCATGTCTGGTGATAGCAACATCAATTACAACAGCTCCTTTTTTTATCATATCTGGAGTTAGTGTGAATTTTGTTCTATCCCCAACTGCAGTTATCACAATATCCGCATTTTGACAATGTTCTTTGAGATTTTTAGTTTTAGAGTGACATGTAATTACTGTTGCATTTTTTTCTAACAGCAAATGATACAGCGGTCTTCCAATTAGATTCTTACGATTAATAATAACAACATTTTTTCCTTCCAAGGAAATATTATGATAATCAAACATCTCCATTATCCCTGAAGGTGTACAAGGTACAAGAGCAGCTTTTTTCATTGATAGTAAACCTGCATTATGTGGTGTAAGACCATCTACATCTTTTATTGGTGATATTCTAGATGTTGTGGCAAATTCATCAAGCTGTTCTGGAAGCGGTAACTGTACAAGTATTCCATGAACTGATGAATCATTGTTTAGAGAATCCAGTAAATCATTCATTTCATTTTGCGTTAATGATGAAGGTAACTTGTGATCTTTTGTTTTAATTCCAACTTCTTGACAAGCATTGTGTTTGTTTCTTACGTATGTTGCTGATGCTTGGTTGTCTCCAATCAATACTGTGGCAAGACACGGTTCTACTCCTTGTGATTTCAGTTCTTCAACTGCCTTTTTGACTCTATTTTTGACAGACGCCGCAATTTCCTTACCATCAATTTTAGTTCCAGTCAATATTGCTGATGTTGGATTGTTGCTATTTAATTCTTGGAATATAATTAAAAATAAAATCAATCTTTAAAGGCAAAACCAATCTCAAAAAAGCATGAAATTTGAATTTGACACAAAACAGTATGTTGAAAATCTTAGAAAAGACAAAAACAATTATTTTCACACTTTTATCAATAGAGAAACCTTAGCTGCAGGCATAATTGTCCTACAACCTGGTGAAGAAGACACTCAAAGCCCACACGAATCTGATGAGATGTACTATGTGCTAAAAGGAGATGGCTATCTTAAGATTCACAAAAAAGATTATCCAATATCCGAAGGAAAATCATTTTTTGTTCAAAAAGATGTAGAGCATTATTTTTTTGGAAACAAAAAAGAGCTTATTGTGTTATACTTTTTTGGTGGGCCAGATTCTTAGGAAATTATTGTTTTTCTACCTGAAATCTTGATTTTACCTTGCGCAAAAAGACGTACAGCTTCAGGATATGTCTTATGCTCTTGTGTAAGAATTCTTTTTGCTAATGTTTCCTTTGTATCTCCTTTTTTTACTTTTACAATAGTTTGTAAAATAATTGGACCTGTATCTATACTCTCATTTACAAAATGAACTGTGCACCCTGAAAATTTTGCACCATAATCAATAGCCTGCTTTTGTGCATCAAGTCCAGGAAACGCTGGCAAGATTGCTGGATGAATATTCAAAATTCTAAACTTGTACTTTTTAACAAACTGTGGACTGAGAATTCTCATAAAACCTGCTAGGCATACAAGACCATTTGTTGGTGTTACTCCATATTTCTTTAAAACAGAAATAATTTTCTTATCATAATCTGATCTATTACCTTTGAATCCTTTACTATCAATGACTTCAGTTTTTACCCCTAACTTTTTTGCAATTTTGAGGCCTTTAGCACCTGGTTTGTTTGAAATTACAACTGCGGGATTTATTGGAATTTTTTTCTTCTTTATTGCCTTTAGAATAGATTCCATGTTGCTACCTCTACCAGAAATTAGGATACAAAGATTCAGCAATTAATCAACAGTAGATCAATCCTGCAATTTATATCAAATCTTAACATCATGTTTTTAGTTTGAAAAGAGCAGTACGAATGACTACAAACGGTATTGTGTGTCAGGTTAATGGTACTCAAGTATACCTCGATCCAAAGCGTACCGTTAGTGAGAGAATCAATTTTGTATCTCATGCTCATGCAGATCATCTCCCTTCACAGAATGGTGGAACTATACTTTCTTCTTATGAAACCAGTGAGATTGCTAATTTGCGAGGATTTAAGATGGAAAATCATGTCTCAGAACACCAAGATTTTTCATTAATTGATAGCGGTCATATCTTGGGAGCAAAAGGAATTCTACTCGATGATATTTTTTATACTGGTGATATTAGTACAAGAACTCGAGGATTTCTTAAAGGTGCAAAAGTTCCAAAATGTAAAACACTCATCACTGAATGTACGTTTGGAATTCCAGAATTTGTTTTTCCAAAAACTAATGAGATTGAAGCTCAGGTCAATCAAATAATTTCTGAGCATTACTCTAGAGGCACTCCCGTAATTCTAATGGGTTACCAATTAGGAAAATCTCAAACAATTACACAACTCTTTGGTCATTGGAAGCCATTGTTTTATCATGATTCTGTTAAGAAAATGAACGACTTGCATAGAAAACTAGGCATCGACCTCAACGAGGCAATGGGTCATACTGAAGCTGAATCATTAGGTCTTCTTGATAAAAAACCATGGGTCATGGTTGCACCAATGATGTCTGGAAAAAACTTTTTCGTAAAACACATGAAATCAAAATATGGTGCAGTAACTATTGGATTCAGTGGATGGGCAAAATCCCCCAGATTTGTTTTTGGACGAAGGTCTGATTATTCTATACCTCTAAGTGATCATTGTGATTTTAATGAATTAGTTGAAATGGTAAAGCAATCTGAGGCAGAAAAAGTCTACACGATTCATGGTTTTGTAAATGAGTTTGCTGAATATCTAAAAAAACTGGGAATTGATGCACAACCACTAAAAGAAGAATCACTTGATGACTTCATTTGATCTAATTTAGCTTAGAACAAAGGTTAAATAAAAAATACCAGTCGATAATTTATTGAAGAAAGTATTTGCAATGATTCTTGGGTTTGTTCTAATTGGAACAATGATGAGTTCTACATATGCTGAACACGATTTAATGTCTCCAAAAAAACAAATGAATGATGGAATTTCAGCAGAAGACGTAATCTGTAAAGGTGGTTTTACACTAATGATTCGAATGGGTGGAGATGCAGCATGTGTTACTCCTTCCACTGCTAGTAAATTGAGCAGTGCTGGTTGGGGAGAAATTCTCAAAGAATTTGAAATGCAAGCAGAACACGAAGACGAAGAAGTTACGTTAAACGAAGAGATTAGCATGGAAGACGAAGAATCTTCTAATGATGAAGAAGACGACAAAAAAGTTGAACTAAAAGAATCCATGACTATGGCTGGCAATTAGCCTTTTTTATTTAAGAAATTTTGAACAATTACAATTAAGGATTAAACAAGTATCAGCGTTTCTTATATGATCATCTAGAGAATGGTGACAACTATCATTTTTACACATTCTTCTTTTTGCCTCTCGTCTAATCACCGACTGGGCAATTGAATTTGCCTGATCCTTTGTGTAGCCTTTTTTATCAATATAATAATGAACGACTTTGTTGTATAGCATCTCTGGATTGAATGTCTTTTCAATCACTATCTACCACCTTGCGACGGAATCGAATGAAGTGTAATAGTTGAACGAATTCTTGGAATCTTTCGAATTTTATTTGTAATAACATCATCTAATGAATTATTAGCATCTGCTTGAATCTTACAAAAAATATCATAAATTCCATAAGTTCCTCTAACTTCTATTATTTCAGAGACCTTCATCAGCTCAGCAATAATATCAACTTCGGCTCCCAAATCACAATGAATTAGAACATATGCTGTTTCCATCAATTATCTCCTGATTCATTAATTATTAAGCTCCAGCAATATATCAAATTCGTCTTTTTTAGACCTCGAATTCATTTAATATTTAACAAAAAATTAAATGAATTTTCAAAAAATAAAAAAAGAAAGGGAAGAATTTTCCTAGCTTAGCGCAAATGGCATTGGCTCTGCAGTTGGTTCTATATCAGTTACTCCGGTAGGAGTTACTATAACTTCACCAACGTGCATTAGAGGAATTCTTTCACCGGTATTGATGTTGTGGACTACAGCATTTGTAAATGCCATGGCAAAAACTCCATATTCAGGAGTTGGTGCAAAGTGACCACGTAAGACAAGTCTTACTTTATCACCATTGTCCATAGTTCCGCTTCCATGCAAAGTTATTTTATTTCCTTTAGCAAATCCTTTCAGATCAAGTTCTGCAGATCTATCTCCAACTGAAATTTTTCCAGTAGATAGAATTTTCCACATACCATTGTGAACATGATATGCGCTTCCATCAAGAGCAATTTCTGAATGCCATGCTTGACCGCCTAATATCATATAACCACTAGTTCCTCCAGTAAACGTAACATCTGGTCTTCTATCAGGATCAATTGGTGTTGGTCTTACTACTGAAATATCAGAATTTCTTAGTCTGTCTTTGTATTGTTCTCTAAGGTCTTTTCTTTCGTCTCTAAACTGATCTCTTAGATCTTTTCTTTGATCTTTGTGTTGATCTCTGACTTCTTTTCTATCGTCTCTGTAGTCTTTTCTAATGTCTTCTGCTTCATCAGTTTCTGCTTCATCAGTTTCTGTTGAAACTCCTGTATCATCTACGGTAGTTTGTGTATCTGGTTCTTCAGCATCTGTAGTGGTTTGAGCATATACCCCAGAAGATACTGGTGCAATTACCAAAACCAAAAGCAATGCGATTGCTGAAAGAATGCTTCGGTACTTCTTTGATTTCATTATGTCCCATTTGTCAATTTTATTATAAGCAATTGCGCAGTATTGTTACTGCTGATTTGGTAGGATCCCTTATCTATGATAAATGATCGATTTCTGTATTCAATGAATACTCTCGGTTTTTTTTGAGTTAAAATTCGCTTTTTGGTCGTATTATGAAACTCATATTGGCGATTAGCTTTATTTAGCCGATAGAAATTCATGGATTTACTATGACATCCACAGATAAAGCAGCAATAGGCTGGTCTATAGGAATAGTATTCGTGTTTGTAGGAATTGTAGCAGCAATTTCTTCTATTGACTCTGGCGCACCAGCTCCATCAGCTCCTTCAATGGATGAGCCTGATGAGGCTGCAATGGTACCAGAAGGCGCACCCGAAAAAACTCAAAAAATTGGTTGGGAAAGATTAACGTCTTCAACAGATCCTGGCATTGGACATGCGTCACATGAACTTGTAATAATTTTGCCACCAAGTGACAAAGTATATTCAGGTTCTCTGAAATATGATGCAACTGAACCAATTCAACTTGTTACACTGCATGGTCCACTTGCAGCAGGTGAAGATAACGGACAAGCTATCTGGACACCAGATGGTGAAACAAAGTTTGCACTAACTTTGGTTGATCCAATGAAATCAAAAGGTGAATGGCAATTTGCTGGTAATGCACTAGCTGTTCATACAATGAACCCAACACCATTCATAGTTGATTTCCAAGTAGATTATGAGGAAAAATCAATGTCTGAAACCGTAATGACTGGAACAACAAGTTCCGTACTAGATCCTGGCATTGGACATGAATCACATCAACTTGCAATACTACTTGCACCATCAAGTGATGTATATTCTGGAATTCTTTCATACTCTGCCTCTGAACCAATTCAACTAGTTTCATTGGAAGGACCAATTGGTGATGGTGAACAACCTGCAATGACATGGACTCCTGATGGAGATACAATCTTTGCATTGACCTTCGTTGATCCTGATAACGCAATGGGTTCTTGGGAATTTTCAGGTAACGCACTAGCTGTTCATACAATGTTTCCAACAGAATTTACTGTTAGTTACTCTGTAAGTGCCACAACAACTCCTGGAAAAACAATGATGATGGCAGAACCATCAGCTCCAGCAGGACCACAGACAGTTACAGTAACGCTACCTGCAGGAACTTCAGTTCCCGGTTGTGAAGAAACAAACGAATGTTTCATTCCAGAATCAATCACAATTAATGCAGGAGATACTGTAAGTTGGGAAAATACTGATACTGCAGCACACACAGTTACTAGCGGAACAGCAGCAGACGGACCAGATGGTACATTTGATAGCAGCCTACTAATGGGTGGAGCAACCTTCGAGGTTACTTTTGATGAATCAGGAAGTAATGATTACTTCTGTATGGTTCACCCATGGATGGTTGGCAACGTTCAAGTGAACTAAACTACACCTCTTTTCTTTTTCTTTTATTCTAGTTCTCTAACTTTGCTAATTTACGTAAATTTCGATTATACGCAATTCCAAATCTATGAGTCTCATCTCTAGCATACTGTAGTATCTTTAATGACTGATGATCTTTTGGAATCATAATAGAATCTTTTTTGTTGGGGACAAACACTTCTTCATTTTCTTTTGCCAGTGAAATGCATGGAATCTTTACCGCAATGTTTCTTAGTGCCTTTAATGATGCATTTAGCTGACCTTTACCACCATCAATTAAAATCAAATCCGGAAATTCAGATTTTTCATCTACAAGTCTTATGTATCTTCTTTTGATTATTTCAGCAATCATTGCAAAATCATCTCGTCCTTTGATAGTTTTAATTTTGAATTTTCTATATCCATCCTTATTAGGTGATCCATCAACAAATCGTGACATTGAACCAACTGCATAATCTACTCCGTGATTTGAAATATCAAAACATTCTATAATTTTTGGGATTGATGGCAATCCGAGAATTTCTTTTAATTCAATTAATCCTGGGTCTGCACCTTTTGATTGAATTAAATCAATATTTTTCATAATCAAATCAATCATCTTTTTTCTTTTACCTTTCTTTGGAATCATTATTTTTACATCAAAACCTACATTCTTTGAAAAAATTTTCTCTAAAAACTTCTTATTTTCCGGTTCTTGATTAACAACAATGTACTTTGGAATTTTATGTGTAGTATAATATTGATACAAAAAGTTTGAAAAAGTATTATCTGCAACAAGATCAAATGAAAATCTATCTCGATCACGAATAACTCCATGTTTTTGATGTAATGTCATTATGAGTGCAGTTTGCTCTTCTAGCTTTATTCCAAAATAGTCTTCATCGGGCGCATTTTCAACATATTCCATTTTTTGATTTGATTGGAGACTGCCTAATCTTTGTAGAGTATCTCTAATCTCTTTTGCTCGCTCAAATTCTAATGAATCAGAGGCGTGCATCATTTCTTTTTTTAATTTTTTTACAAAATCTTGCATGCGCTGTTTTCCTTTTAGAATAGATTCTAAATCTTCAACATGATTTGTATAATTTTTTTGTGCATCTTTAAACTCACATGGCGCTTCACAATTTCCTAAATGGTATTCTAGACACGCTTTTTTTGGTAATGTCTTACAAATTCTAATTTTGAATGTTTTTCGTAATGTTCCAATAGTTAACAGTTTTGAGCTCCCGTGAGTAAATGGACCGTAAACTTTTCCACTACCCAAAAATTTTCCTGTACGAATTCTTCTTGCAACTAAAAGTCTAGGATATTTTTCGTCAGTTAATCTAAGATATGTATACCTTTGTTGGTCTTTGAGCTCAATATTGTATGTTGGCCTGTATCGTTTTATCATGTTTGATTCCAAAAGAAAAGCTTCACTTTCATTATCCGTTAATACAAATTCAATATCCTGAATTTTTTCAACTAATTTCTGTGTCTTGTAGTTTTGATTTTTCAAAAAATATGATCTAACTCGTTTTTTTAGATTTTTTGCCTTACCAATGTAGATTATCTTATCTTTTTCATCTTTCATCAAATAGATGCCTGGCTGTGAAGTAATACTAATTTTAGAAATATCAAAAGTCATCTTTTCATGAATTTCTTAAGATATTTTCCAGTATAGCTTCCAGGTGTTTTTGCTACTTGTTCCGGTGTTCCTGTGGTGACAACTTTTCCACCTTCTTCTCCACCTTCTGGACCTAAATCAATAATCCAATCTGAATTTTTGATAACATCCATGTTATGCTCAATGACTATGACTGTATTACCTAGATTAACGAGCCTGTTTAAAACATCCAGTAATTTTTGCACATCTGCAAAATGCAAACCTGTAGTTGGTTCATCAAGAATATACATGGTATTTCCAGTTCCTCTTTTTGATAATTCTGAGGCAAGTTTTACTCTTTGTGCTTCTCCACCAGAAAGAGTAGTGGAAGATTGACCAAGTTTAATGTATCCAAGACCAACATCGTAAATTGTTTGTAATTTTCTTTTAATTGCAGGAAAATTTTCAAAGAATTTTAGGGCTTCATATACTGTCATGTTCAAAATATCTGAAATATTTTTTCCCTTGTATAGAACTGATAATGTTTCAGAGTTGTATCTTTTACCTTTACATTCATCACACTTTACATAAACATCTGATAAAAACTGCATTTCAATTTGTTTGACTCCATCTCCTTCACAAGCAAAACATCTTCCATCTGCAACATTAAAGGAAAACTGTCCAGGTGCATATCCTCTTTCTTTTGATAATTCTGTATTTGCATAAAGCTCTCTAATTGGAGTAAACACTCCAATGTATGTAGCTGGATTTGATCTGGGCGTTCGTCCAATTGGTGACTGATCAATGGCAATTACTTTATCAATATTCTCAATACCTGTAACACTTTTGTGTTTTCCTGGTTTCTTGTTTGTTTTGTAAAAATGTGCTTCTAATGACTTTAGTAATATTTCATTTACCAACGTTGACTTGCCAGAACCCGAAACACCCGTCACTGTAATAAAAAGACCGAGAGGAAACTCAACATCAATTGTTTTAAGATTATTTTGTGCAGCACCTTTTACAACTAGTTTGTTTTTTTTACTACGTTTTTTATTTTCTAATTTTATCAATGATTTGTTTTTTAGATATTTACCAGTAACTGATTCGTGACCATTAAGAATTTGATCAACTGTTCCTTCAAAGACAACATTTCCTCCATGTACTCCTGCACCTGGCCCAAGATCAATTATCCAATCTGAATTTCGTATTATTTCTTCGTCATGCTCTACAATAATAACTGTATTTCCAAGATTTCGTAGCTTTGTTAGCGTTTTTATGAGTCTAGTATTGTCTCGCTGGTGAAGACCAATTGTAGGCTCGTCTAACACGTAAAGAACTCCAGTGAGATTTGAACCAATCTGTGTAGCCAATCTTATTCGTTGTGATTCCCCACCAGATAACGTAGAACTCAACCTGTTTAATGTTAAATAATTTAATCCTACATTTTTTAAGAATTCTAATCTCTCTTTAATTTCTTTTAGAACGTCTCTTGCAATGTATTGTTCTGTTTCAGTTAGTTTTAATGTCGCAAAAAAATCATAACATTGATCAATGGGCAAATCACATACTTCAATTATGCCTTTATCGTTTACTTTAACTGCCAACGATTCTGGTTTTAATTTTTTGCCCCCACAAATATTGCATGGAGTGTCTCTCATGAATTGTTTTAGCCACTCTCTTTTTCCTTCCGACTCAGTTTCAATGAATACTCTGTGAAGGTTTTCTAAAACGCCTTCAAATGCATCCGTATATTGCCATGATGAATTACCTGATTTTGATCTGTATCTAAAATCAATTAATTCATCTGTTCCATACAAAATTATTTGAAGATGTTTTGCTTTGATTTTTTCAATTGGTGTCATTAAATCAAAATCAAATTTTTTACCCACTGCTCGTAACGCTTGTCTTCTAAACGATGAAAATCGTCCAGTCCATGGAACAATGGCACCATCAAGAATTGATTTACTTTTATCTGGAATTACCAAATCTGGATCAAACTCCATTTTTACTCCCAACCCATTACATGTTTTGCACATACCAAATGGTGAATTAAATGAAAAAGTTCTTGGTTCTAGTTCACCAACAGTAACACCACAAAATGGGCAAGCATTATTTTGTGAAAACACTTTGTTTTCTTTTTCTACTGAAATCATCACATAACCTTTTGAGGCTTTCAGCGCAGTTTGAATTGCTTCAAACAATCTTGATTTTTCTGATTTTTCTACGATAATTCTATCTACGATAATTTCGATATTGTGCCATTTTTGCCTATCAAGAGGAGGAATTTCCTCATCTAAAGACAGAATTTCGCCATCTATTCTTATTCTTGAATATCCATCTCGCTTGGTTTGCTCAAATAATTTCTCATAGGTTCCTTTTTTTCTCTGAACAATTGGGGACAAAACCATAATTTTCTTTTTATCAAAATCCTTTAGGACAGAATCACAAATTGTCTCTACTGACTGGGTGGATATTTTTCTACCACAATTTGTACAATGAGGAATTCCTATCCTGGCATAAAGCAGTCTAAGATAATCAAAGATCTCAGTTGTTGTTCCTACTGTTGATCTAGGGTTTTTACTTGTTGTTTTTTGTTGAATAGATATTGCTGGTGACAAGCCTTCAATTGAATCAACATCAGGCTTGTCCATCATTTCTAAAAATTGTCTTGCATATGCTGATAGGGACTCAACATATCGTCTTTGACCTTCTGCATAAATTGTATCAAAAGCAAGTGTTGATTTTCCAGAGCCTGATACACCACTAATTACTACAAGATTATTTTTTGGAATATCTATATCTAGATTCTTTAAATTATGATGACGTGCACCACGAATTTTTAATTTATTTTCTTTCATCTTTTTTTTCAATCTCCTTTTGAATTCTTTTTATTCTATCACGGTATTCCATTGCACGTTCAAAGTCTAACTCTTCAGCATATTTTTTCATTTGTGCTTCAAGTTCAATTACATCTGTTGCAAGATCATGAATTGATTTGTGTTTTAGGTCATCAAGATTTGCTACTTGTTCAGGTATTGACTTTATTATTGTTTTTGGAGTAATCTCATTCTCTTTATTATATTGAATCTGTTTTTTTCTACGACGTTGAGTTTCAGCCATTGCTGCCTGAATTGATTTAGTATTGTTATCTGCATACATGATAACAGCACCATTAATGTTTCTTGAACTTCTACCAAACGTCTGAATTAAACTGGTCACGTTTCTCAAGAATCCTTCCTTATCTGCATCTAAAATAGCAACAAGAGAAACTTCAGGAATGTCCAAACCTTCTCTTAGAAGATTTATTCCTACCAAAACATCGAACTCTCCTAAACGGAGTTGCCTGATAAGCTCAGTTCTCTGTAAACCTTCAATTTCTGAATGCATATATCTTACTTTGACTTGTTTTTTTGCAAGATATTCTGTTAAGTCTTCAGCCATTCTTTTAGTTAATGTTGTAACTAAAACGCGTTCATTTCGTTCTACTCGTTTATTAATTTCTAAAATCAAATCAACCATTTGGTTATTTGTCGGTCGAATTTCTACAGTAGGATCTAAGAGACCAGTGGGTCGAACTACCTGTTCAACTATCTGATATGATAATTTTCTTTCATATTCGCTAGGAGTGGCAGAAACAAATATTGTATTTTTTATGTAATCTTCGAACTCTTCAAACTTTAGTGGTCGGTTATCATATGCACTAGGTAATCTAAAACCATACGTTACAAGCTCTTTTTTACGTGAATAATCTCCTTTGTACATTCCATGTAATTGAGGAAGCGTAACATGTGATTCATCAATTACTAGCAGAAAATCTTTATCAAAAAAATCCAATAAACAAAATGCCTTTTCTCCAGGCTTTCTTCCATCAAAATGTCTTGAATAATTTTCCATTCCTGAACAATAGCCTAATTCTTCAATCATCTCTAAATCATATTTTGTCCTCATCTCCAAGCGCTGATTTTCTAATTCATTAAGTTGGGGAAGTCTTTTTTTAAGCTCTGACTTTATTGATTTGATAGCCCTTTCTCTAGCATCTTTTGCAATAAGATAGTGTTTTGCTGGAAAAATTTTGATTTGAGATATTTTTTTCTTTTCTTTTAATGAGACATGATCCAAGGAAGTCATTTTTTCAATTTCATCACCAAACATTGAGATACGAATAATATCTTCAGAATAAGCAGGAATAACATCTATAGTGTCTCCTTTGACTCTAAAATTTCCTGGGACTAATTCCATATCATTTCGTTCATACCTTGCATTGACTAATTTTTTGATAATTTGACTTCGGTTGTTTTCATACCCTTGCTTCAAAGTAATTGCCATATCTTCCCAATCGCTAGGATTACCTAGTGAGTAAATGCAAGAAACAGTTGCCACAATGATTGTAGGTTCTCCAGACAAAAGCATTGCAGTTGCTTCTAATCTCATTTTTTCAATTTTTTCATTAATCTGAGTATCTTTTTCTATGTAGGTATCTGTTTGAGGGATGTAACTTTCTGGCTGATAATAATCATAATACGAAACAAAATATCCGACATTGTTATGTGGAAAAAATTGTTTTAATTCTGAATATAGCTGCGCTGCCAATGTTTTGTTGTGTGAAATAACTAGAGTATTTTTTTCTGTTTTTGCAATTACATTTGCAACAGTAAAAGTTTTTCCACTTCCTGTTACTCCCAAAAGCGTTTGAATTTTACCCTTTTTTACACCATTTACCAATTTTTCAACTGCTTGAGGTTGATCTCCTGTAGGTGCAAACTCTGACTCTAACTGAAATCCTTGAATTTGTTGCAACAGTTACGATCGTTGTAAACTGAATTTAAAGCAATGGTACTTCTGTTATTATATTACCACACTGGTTCATCAACCACATTCAAACCATCTTGGGTTACTTCAAAGCCCATAACCTTTAGAGTATTGATAGCAGTAGGCGAATTTCTCTCAAAAATTCTCTTTGCCAATTCAATTCGATCTTCTGGACGTAAGTTTTGTCCAATCTTGTATTTTCCTGTAATCGAGTTTGGAATAACTTTGATGATAGATACTTCATCAACTACTTGCATTTGTGATGTTAATGGTTCATACTTTCCTTCAGGCTGATATTTTTGCATTAAAGCATTAAGTGCAACAGTTTTCTCACTTCTATCTTCTACAATGAACCCCTTACCTTTGATAATTACACTAATGTACAGAGTATCTGCTAGAGATGCATCTTTAGGATCTTCAAAATAAGATGGTAAAAATTCTAATTCTCTATCGACTTCAAACCCAACCTTTTCATTATTTCGGATATTGTCAAGCTTTTCTCCTTTAGTATGAGAATGCAAATAGATTGCATCGTTTAGAAAAACAAAATTCATTGGAATGATTTGTGGATAGCCATTTTGATCTATGC
>CAWTZF010000029.1:0-25507 GCA_963920015.1 uncultured Nitrosopumilaceae archaeon
AGAGATGGACCACCGGGTCTTGCTACCCAAACTTCTTCTTTTTTGTTAATATCTTTTACAGTTAAGTTGCGTTTTTCAAGTGCTTTAATCAAAGGAGGAGTGATAAAATATACTGTAAAGAATGCAATTACACAAGAGGCTACAGCACCGATGATTTGTTCAGGCAATTATCTACCTTTCCGTAATTGAGATTTTATGTTATCTGCAAGTGTCGAACCAATTTTATCAATCTCTGCTAATTTTTTAACTGGAATGGTAGAGAGATCATCTAGATTCTTGATTCCATGCTTGTATAATGTTCTAGCACGAATACGGCCAATTCCTTTGATTTTTACAAGATCTAGCAGTTCATCCCTAATTCCATAGATAATTCGCTTCCGAAGTGTGTCTAGTTCTTCTAAAAGATCAGCCCTTTCAAACTGTTTTGCTAATTCTCGTAGGCAATAAACCAGCCAATTGGCAGTTTCTATCATCCTATGCATATCTCCAGATTCAATTTTCAGGTTATCTGAGAGTGAAATTTCAGAGGACTCTGTAATCCAAGAATGTAAGCCTATCAGGCTTCTAGTACAGTCATACTCTGATATTGGCTCAATGAGTTCAGATGAGTTATTTTCAATTAAGAGACTTGCAATCTCATAATCTTTATTGCGTAATGCAAATTTTGGAAAGAATTCTTCAGAGTTAGAAACAAGATGTAAAAATCCCAAAGTGTGTTTTCTTCCTTCTGAGACATTTTCAATTGCACTTCTAAAATATGTTGCAGTTAAAGGATCAATGTAAAGTTTAGAAACTTTTTTTCCAAACTCTGAAGCTGCAAATCTTTCTCCTTTTTTTATGATTAATTCTTCACTGTTTAAGTATCTAATTGCTATATCAATTCCAAACTTGATAGTAGATTTTCGTGATTGAATTCCTCCAAGAGTTTCCATAAAGAAGTTTATGATTTCATCTTTTTTGATTCCAGGATTTGTTACAATTAAACTAAGAACGTGAATCCTTAATGCCTTATCATCAGTAATTTTAGATTCTATTGGTTCAGGCTCACCATTAATGTAATAATCAATTAATTCCGCTCCATTTGCATTACCAACTATTATTGCTTCACCAAACTTGTCATATTGTGGTCGTCCTGCTCTGCCACAAAGTTGCTTATATTCTAGAACACTAATTGGTCTGTTAGCACCAATGCGTGCATTATAACGATTTATGTTGGAGATCACAACTCTTCTTGCGGGTAGATTAACACCAGCGGCAAGTGTTGGAGTGGAGGAAATTAATTTTATGTTTCCTTTTCGAAATTCATTTTCTACGGTTTCTCTACAATTTTGATTTAATCCAGCATGATGAAATGCCACTCCTTTTTTGACCAGCTCAGCTAGAGTTTTGACAAGTGTTGTGTGTTCATTATTTCCAAGAATTTTTTTAGAGATTTTTTCTAATTCTGTTTTTTCAGAATTTTCTAAATATCTTGAAATAATATCAGAGGCTTTAGCAGCTAGTGAGGCTGAACGTGCTCTAGTTTCAGCAAATATTAGAGACTGGCCCCCATTTTTTACAGATTCTGCTCCTAAATCTACTGGAGGTCCTCGAAGACTTGTTTCGACCTCATAATCTTTACCATTAGACATGGTTACACATCCATCAACATAGACACCTTCAGAAAGAGGTACTGGTCTCCAATCACTTTCAACAAGTTTACAATTTAACCACTCAGAAATTTCATTTACATTTGTAATTGTTGCACTCAGTGCAATAATTTGTGGGCTTTTTTCAAGCAGTTTTAACTTTGTTAGAATCATTTCAAGAGTTGGCCCTCTATCTTGATCTCCGATTAGATGTATCTCATCAGCAATTACTAATCCAATATCATCAGTCCATTCAGAACCATGTCGAATAATTGAATCCATTTTTTCGTTTGTTAAAATCAAAACATTACTTTTTTCCAAGTTCTTGTCTGCTGATTCAAAATCACCAGTAGAGATCTGAACTCTAATTTTTTTTCCAAGTGAAACTTTTTCAATTTTTTTGAATTCGTTATATTTTTCAGCTGCAAGCGCTCTTAATGGACTAAGATAAACAACCTTGCCAGAATTTTTGGATAAATAATTCAGTATCGCTATTGTTGCAATGAGAGTTTTTCCACTAGCAGTTGGAGCAGAAACTAAAATACTCTCTCCTTCTAGTAGCCCGGCTTTTATGCTGTCAATCTGAGGGGGAAAAAGCTTAGAATAGCCATCAGATTCAAGGAATTCTTTAGCTTGTTGTGGTAAATCCAGTTCAGAAATTTTCATACACGGTTATAATGACCGGGTTTAGATTCATAAATAGATGCCTCGCGGAGCATTCTTCTAATATAATTACGAGCTTCATCTACTGTGAATTTACCTGATTTTTCTAGTTCTTTGACAAATAATTTTTCCTCAACTGGTATTTTGTTATCACCCTCTAGTGACTTTAGTACATCCATGAATAGTTGCATCTTTGATACCTCACTTCTAGGTCTTCCTTGAAGTACACCTAGATCCACCTTGCCAGTATTGACATCAACTCCTGCATCCTGTAACATGCTTTGAATTAGGAAAATGGCTCTTTCAGCATCTTCTTCTTCTACTTGATCTTTCATCATGAGTCTTGCCCTAGCCGTTGCAAGTCTAATTAATCCTTCAAGCTGTCGTGGGGTGACAGTTATCATGTCTTCAGAATCTACATTTCTCATTTTCATGTAATATTCCAAGATTTTTTCTTCTGCTTCTTTTGTGAGAATTGGATCGATTCTTTTTGCAAATGCCAGATATTTTGTGAGCGTATCAACATCAATCAAAGAACGTGTTTCAACTCCAGTTGGTTTGTGTAAATTTAGGATGTGTTGTGCAATATTTCTGTCCCTTTCTTTTGAAGGAATATCTCTTACCACAAATATCAAGTCAAATCTTGTTAAAAGTGGAATTGGAAGATTAACATTTTCAGTTATATTTTTGAAGGGATCATATTTTCCATACATGGGGTTTGCTGCAGCAAGAATAGATGTTCTTGCATTAAGTGTTGCAACTATTCCTGCTTTTGCAATACTGGCAGACTGTTGTTCCATAACTTCATGGAGTGCGCTTCTATCTTCTGGTTTCATTTTATCAAATTCATCTATACAGACCAGTCCTTGGTCTCCTAGAACTACTGCACCTGCTTCAAGCATCATGATTCCAGTTTTATCTCTAACAACTGCTGCAGTAAGACCAGCTGCTGTAGAACCTCTTCCGGAAGTGTATAATCCTCTTGGTGCAATTCTTGCACAGAATTTTAACATCTCACTTTTTGCTGTACCAGGATCTCCTACAAGAAATATGTTAATGTCTCCTCTAATTTTGCTACCATCTTGAAGAATTCTTTGTGTTGAACCAACAATTAACAATAGTATTGCTTCTTTGATAAGAGAATGTCCTTGAATGTGTGGTGCAAATGAACCAACAAGTCTTTCATAAATATCAGAATTTTTTCCAAGTGATTTGATAATTTTTTCTTCTTCAGGTGAAACTTCTTCTCTTTCAGTGCTTCGAGAAATTTTTACACCTTTACCTCCAAGAAATTCTATGTTGTTTCCATCTATTCTGAGCCTATACAAGGCACTTTCAGTTCTGCTTATTCCTGAAACAGGTTCTTGTTCAATTCTGACAATTCCCGTTAGGATGACTCTGTCTCCCGGTCTTGCATTATCTACGAGATCTTGTTTTATTGAGACATCAACATAGTGTGGTAATTGTCCAGGAGGTAAATCTTCAGGTAATTCTTGTAGTCGAAGAATTTGAAAATCTATGAAACGACTAGAATCGTGTTTAATTTCTAATTCTCTGTGAGAGCATTTTGGATTAGTACATTTAGAAGGTGTGTTCAGACTCATTCCTGTTAGTAAATCAACATGGGTTACATGACCATCTGGACAAACAAAGGTTACTTCTCTTGCAAGTGGCTTTATTTCTGATGCCCTAACTACCATTCCAGAGACGCTAGTCATTTTATTGATAATTTCAGCATTGATCTGACGTAGGCTTCTTTGTATGGGATAATTTACAATTCTTGCTCTTGTTTCTTGTTTAATTTTTTCTGCATATGTAGGAAATCTTTCGTGTAAGATTTCATTAATGGCTCTGGAAAATGCATTTAGGATAGAATCAGGTTCTTCATTAAAGAGTGATTCTATTTCTGGAACTGTAACAAGATCATTGTAATCGATAACAATGAATTTTGCTGCTTTTGGCATCATTTCATCGATTTGTTCTACATACTTGAAGGATCCATCTTTGTACTTGAACTGAACAAGAAATTCCTTTACTTTGTCTGAAATAGCTGATGGGGAAAATGTAGTTGTTTCAGTTCTACTCATTTTTGTCGCCTAGAATTTGTTTTGTAAAATTCGTGCTGATATTGTGTAGGTTATTATAAAATTCTCGTTCTTCAAAAGTTAGTTTGTTGGATAAATTGGCAGTTAATTTTGATGAATCCGCTAAACGAATAATTTTTCCTTGTCTCTTACGAATAAGTTGATTTAGCATGCTTTCAACTTTATCAAAGTCAGATTGCTCAAGTTTTTTCATTTGAGATTTTAGTTTAATGTAAAAGTGAGGTTCTAATGTTGCAAGCTCAAACTCTCCTTGAACGTTTTCTTTAACAATTGCTTGTTTTAATTCTACTATCATATCAGTATCTTGAATTTCAACATGATTATCAGATTCTAGAACAGTTGCAATCCATCTTGGCACATTAAGAATTTCTCCTTGTTTTGCCTCAACGTCGATACCTGCAACGTTTATCTTAACATCATGGTTAAAGCTAATCTTAACTTCGTCCAAATTCAAGCCTGTAACATGAACCTTATCAAGATCAGTTATGTTGAGCATGAGATCAGTGATCCTCCTCTAGATATTCATACAATGGATCGATCAAATTTGTTAACAACTTGGTGAGATCAATTGATCCTGTATTACTGCTGTGATTTATTTAGTGGGTAACAGCTGATAGATCGCATGACATCTAATATCATGTGGGTTGAAAAATATCGTCCTTCAAAACTTTCAGATATAGTCGATCAAGGAGAGATCATTAGAAGTTTGGAATCTCTTCTTAAAAATTTGTCAGAAATGCCACATCTTTTATTTTCAGGATCAGCTGGTGTTGGAAAAACATCAACAGCTTTATGTATTGCAAGGCAAATTCTCGGAGATTACTTGAATGATAATGTTCTTGAGCTAAATGCATCAGATGAGCGTGGGATCAATATGGTACGTGAAAAGGTAAAAAAATTCTCCAACTATGCAGCATTTACAGATATTCCATTCAAAATAATTATTTTAGATGAAGCTGATGAAATGACTTCTGATGCTCAAACTGCCCTTAGAAGAACCATCGAAGATGCTTCAAAAATTTGTAGGTTTATTCTGATTGCCAACAACATTTCTAAGATTATAAAACCAATTCAAAGCAGATGCGCAGTTTTCAAATTTACTGCCATTCCTGAAAAAGATGTAATTTCTTATCTAAAAAAGATAGCAAAAGCAGAAAAGATTAAAGCTGATGACAAAGGCCTGAAAGCAATTAATGACTACTCAGAAGGCGATCTTCGTCATTCAATCAATATTATGCAAGCCACAGCTAGTTTAGGAGATATCACTGAAGCTAATGTTAAAGCATCAGCGGGACTAACAAAAACAAAGGACGTTGATGGAGTTTTAAAATTAGCAATTGATGGAAAGACTTCTCAAGCTAGGGAACAAATGATTGAGTTAATCAAAGTTTATGGAATGTCTGAATCTGATTTTCTAAAATATATCAATTCTGCAGTTTTCAAAACTAAAACCGAACATCTTAGTGAAATTTTAGAGATAATTGCAAAGTATGATTATAGAATTTTAGTGGGAGCAAATCCTGAGATTCAGCTATCTGCAATGTTAGCTGAGCTAGGTAAATTTGGAAAAAAGTAAGCGCAGAGAGAGGGATTCGAACCCCCGTATGATTGCTCACACAGGCTCTCAAGGCCCGCGCCCTACCAGGCTAGGCGACCTCTGCGAGTTTGGTTCGTAATAACTAACTAAAATTTGTTGAGATAAGCTATCAAAAATTCAAAATTAAATTTGAAAAATAAAAGAAGAGAAAGAGATTTAATCGTGTGCGTGTGGGTTCGCAGAACCGGATTCCATCTTTACGAAAGTTCCATCAGCTTTCTCATGATGTTCTAGATAGGATTGTTCAATCACGATTGCATGTTCTGGACAAGCTTCTTGGCAAGCCATACAATTGGTACAATCATGTTCCCTGATTGGTTGTGATTTATCACTATGGTCTAAACGTTCATCTGTTTCAGTTAGTCCAGTTCCATCAAAAGTTTCACCTAGACATTTGTCTGCTGAAATATCTTTTTCGGTTCTGTACCATTGGAATGTTTGAACGGGACATACACCAAAACACGAACCTTGTGCAGTACAATCATCCCAGTCAACTGCAACTGTTGTACCATGAATTCCCAGTGGAACTATTTTTTCACCGTGGGCCTCATATGCTGCTTTTACTTGATCATTGCTAGCTGCTGATCCTACTTTGCCTTCACCCCAAATAAAGTGCTTATTCTCACCATCGGAATGGCTGGTTTTTCCAACTACTTGGAGGGTCTCGGGAAATTTATCATCAATTGGCATAACTCAGAATTATTTTAAATTATATTTAAAGCTAGACAAACTAAGTTTGGACTAAAATCCCTCTGAAAGGAATTGAATGGATTTTAACTATAATTATTTTAATTTTATATTAAAAAAATTAAAAAAAACGGAATGTTTTTGGCTAGTCGTGTGAATGTGGATTTGCAGTTCCAGCTTCAATTTTCGTGAACGTTCCTGCTGCTTTTTCGTGCCATTCTTGTAAACCTTGATCTACACCAACTGCCAGTGGTGGACAAACTGATACGCATGCCATACACCAGATGCAATCGTGTTCTCTTATTGGATCGGCCTTATCTGAGAAATCTTTACGATTTTCTTTTTCAGTTTCACCAGTACCTTCAAAGGTTTCATTAATTGCATCAATTGCAGGAATATCTTTTTCTGTTCTGTACCACTGGAATACTTGAACTGGACAAGCCTCAATACATGCACCATCTCCAACACAAGAGTCCCAATCAACTGCGACCATTGTGCCACTAATACCAAGAGGTACCATTTTATCGCCATGTTCTTTGTAGGCAGCAAGTGTTTTTTCGTCTTTGGATGCTTCCACTAAACCTTGAGAAGGCCATACAAAGTGAAAATTCTCACCATCCGCATGCATTATTTTTCCGATTGGTTCTTTGTCAACACAGAAATTTTCTTGAATTGGCATGTGAGAATTTCCTACGAATTGTATTTAAATCTAGTTCAAATTAGTGGCAACTAATAATGAGCGATCACGAGTCATGAATTAACCATCTACGATCGCTTTTTCCTTACGTTCATATTTTTTCCTTAGCTGAGCAGAATGATGGATATTATCAAATACGACCTTTATCGTGGGCCTAACATTGGAATTTACTCCAAAGTAAATGATGATTTTGTGTTTATTCCAAATGGTTTTTCCAAACCAAAAGCAAAGCTGTTAGCTGATCATCTAAAAACTGAAGCCATTTTTGCAGCAGTTGCAAATACTAGACTGATTGGAGTCTTAATGGCATTAAATAATCAAGGAATATTGTTGCCTCCAACGGCATCAGAGTTTGAATTAGAATATTTGAAAAAATCTACCGGACTTGATGTTGAGTTTTTAGATACAAAGTTTACTGCACTAGGTAACATGATTTGTGCAAATGATAAAGGAGCAATAGTATCACCAGCATTTTCAAAAGAGTCCGTGAAAAAAATTGAAGATGTTTTAGGGGTAGAAGTTCTTCAGAAAAGAGTTGCTGGATATCATCAAGTAGGTGCAATGTTGAATGCAACATCTCATGGGGGCATAATTCATCCAGAAACTGATGATGAAGACATCAAAATTATTGCAAATGTTTTAGGAGTCAATATTGAGCCAGCAACAATTAATGGAGCAGTTCCATTTGTTTCATCTGGCATTCTTTCAAATAATCACACAGTCGTAGTTGGTTCATTTACTAATGGACCAGAGATCATGATGCTTACTAGGGCTTTTACAGATTAAGAATTGATTTAGGATCAGAAATTAAATCATCAATTGAAATTTGAGTTTCTGTTCCATCAGACATATTTCTAAGAACTAATTTCTTTTCTGCAAACTCTTTAGGTGCAACAATTATTGCAAATTTTGAATCTGAAGCTGCTTCCATCTGTTTTTTGAGCGCTCGTCCAAGAAGATCAACTTCGGTTATGATACCGCCAAGTCGTAAATTCGATACAATACTCATTGCAAGTTTTTGCATGTCATCATTAACGTACAAAACAGAAACTTTTGGATACGATATTGAATGTGAAATTCCTTGTTCATCCATGGTAAGTATCATTCGTTCAACACCACCTGCTACTCCTGTAGCACCAATATCTTCTCTCCCAAATACTTTTGTTAAAGCATCATAACGACCTCCTCCAGCCAATGCTCCAAGCTTTGATTGTGTATCAAAAACTTCGAATACGATACCAGAGTAATAATCTAAACCCCGAACAATTCCAAAATTAATTTGAAGATTCTCAACTCCACGATTTTTGATTGAGCTAGATAATTCTTTTAGATAATCCCATGAATCAAACTGTGTAACATCAGTTTTTTGTTCGATTTCCTCAGGAGTTCCTTTGATAAGAGCAAAATCTAGAAGACTGGAAATAAATTCAGAAGGCATGTGCTCATATTCTTTTAGTAGTTCATCTTTTGATTTTTTTGCAACCTTATCAACTAGCCTAAATGAATCCCCAAAGATTTTTTCTTGTTGTTTTGGGTCAAAGTAAGGATAATGATTTTTGATAAAAGATTCTACAATTTTTCTATGATTAATCTGAATTTGGATATTTTGAAAATTTAGGGAATCAAAGAGTCTTGATGTAAATTCTATTACTTCAGCTTCAGACTCTATGCTTGGTTTTCCAAAAATCTCTACATTCCATTGATGGAAAAATCTGTATCTACCTTTTTGAGGTTCATCGTATCTAAAAACACCGCCAAATGAGCCAAACTTTGCAGGAAGTCTTAGAGATTTTTGTGATGCAACATATCTTGTTAACCCTACAGTAAAATCAAATCTTAATGCAACATCTCTTTCTCCCTTATCTTTGAAAAAGTAGATTTCTTCTCTAATGGCAGGTCCGCTTTTTGCTTCAAGTGTTGATAGTAATTCTATAGGTGAAGGATCCATAAGATTGAAACCAAAGAGTTTTGCATTGTCAAGGAATTTTTGTCGTATTAACTCGATTTTTGCAATCTCTTGTGCTTCAAAATCTTTCATACCTCTAGGTAATTCCAAGTTACTCAGACATTCCTAGATTCTGATTAAAGACTTTGTGGTAAAAAATTATCAAGTTTTCTTAATTTCTGGAGTTTTCAAATTCCCGATATCATATCCGTCACGTCTGAGAAACTTTAAGGTAAGTTTGTAGACTAGCTCATCATGATCCACTTTGTCTAAAAGTTCACTCCATAGAATTTTTCCGTTCTTTTCAATTTCATTTTTTAATTCTGTATTCATGGATTCAGCAATTTCTTTGCATTGATCAAAAGTTTTGCCATTTTTATAAGCTCGAGTTCGAGTATCGCATGAATCCATAGTTAGTTTCTGTTCTCATTCAATAAAAATTAGTTTGAAATAGGTAAAATATTCTACGCATCATTTTTTGATATAAGGTAAAAAAAAAATCATTAATTAATTATTGATTCCATCATAACAATTTCTTCATCAATGTATACCAGAAGTTGTTGGGTATTTTTGTAAATGTGAGATGTATTAAGGGGTCTAATTTTTTCTTCAACAATTTTTAGATATGTTTGTGTGTCTATTTTTAGTTGTTTTAAACCGTCATAGGCTTCATGAGTAGTAAGAATTCCAGCATTATATTCGTCTTTGATAATTTCAAATCGATTTTCTAAATTATTTATTTGTAGCCATAACTGTTTTTCTAGACGTTGTCCATCCTCATATGTAGAAATTTCATATGTAGACACAAAGATGCCAATACCAGTAGCAATAATTGCTAGTGCTATCAAGCCAAAGTAATGAGACAATACCATTGAAAATTATGAAGAAAAATTGCATATAATTTCATTTTTGTTCAAAGTAAACACTAATGCTTACTAATTTGGGATTAGAATGATTCTGTACATTAATACTAGAAATTCATTTGAAAAAAAACAGTTTGGGCTATAAATTACTAGAGCATACAACTGATGCATTTATTGAAGTAACGGCATCAAGCTTAGAAGAGGCGTTTATTCATGCAGGAGAATCTGTAGTAGATATTACACTTGATCAAAGTTCAGTAGAAGAGAAAGAACAAAAGACTCTAACAGTAAAGGGAGAAGATTTGGATTTTTTGTTGTTTAACTGGCTAGAAGAAGTTATCTATCAGCTTATCACTGAAGGTTTCGCAATCCATAGATTTTCTTTGCAAATTTCAAAAAATTCAGAATGCATACTAACAGCAACAATATTTGGAGAAGAGATAAATTTGAAAAAACATCATTTTAAGATGGAAATTAAAGCACCCACTTTTCATTTAATGGAGATTAAACAAAACAGTAATGTCACTATGAGATTTTTGCTTGATTTATAGCTCTGGTGTGAAACTAAGAAAGATCTTAGATTGTTTGTTCATTGTGAATAAATATGAAGATAATATATTCGGACTAGAATATTTTTTGTTGAAAAGCACTGCAATAGTAATAGATGATGAACTAGATGTACTAGATGTTTTCTCTGAATGTCTTCCTTTATTTGACGTAGAAGTTCTTGCAAAAGGAAGTGATGGGAAAGAAGCAGTTGAACTATACAAAAAACATCGGCCAGAGATTGTTCTAATGGATGTCAGAATGCCTTTGTATGATGGCGTGTATGGATTAAAAAAAATTCGTGAATTTGATCCTAATGCAAAAATCATCATAGTTACTGCATCAATTGATATGGATATTGAACAAAAATTAGTTGAAGAAAATGCTTCAGCAATAATCTGGAAACCATTTGACATGGAAAAGGTGCAAAAAACCATTGAAAGAGTTAAGAATGGTGAATCAAAAATAATTCTGAAATAAAATTCCAGGTAAATTTATTAATTGATTTAGTGCTTTCATTTAATTAGAATTATGAGTAGTAGAATTACTATTGTAATCGATGATGATCTTGTTAAAAAATTGAGATTGAAACAATCAAAGAAACTTGAGCGAACAAACAAGTCTGTGAGTTTCTCTGCTGTAATTAATGAAACTCTTAGAATAGGTTTAAAAAAATAATTTCCTACAAAGATCATAATTATTTTGAGGGTTTCGCAAAACTTTTGAATTTTTAATCAAATTCTTATGAATAGATATGGCTAGAAATTAATTCCAAAAGTGTAATTCTTTGACGTGTTCTTCAATTTTTTCTGTTGGAATATACTCTCCACAAGAATGACAGGTGAGAATAGATTCTAGCATAGTAATATTAGCCCCTTACTGGTTAAATTGTCTTTTCATGTTTTATTAGAGCATAAAGTATAATCAGGAATACCGAAATCCCCAAATTCTCCACCTACGAAGTACAGATAAGACTGGAAACCTATTACAAAACAGAGAATTAATAACATAATTCTATTGTCTATCGGAGTTCGTAATTCTTTGTTCTTTTCAGGAGTTTCAGCCATTTTCATCCATAGCATATTCTAGGATTATTTTAACTAGGATCATACTGTCACACTTACTTTGAATTAAGATCATATTATGCAAAGTAATTTAGAATTGTAATTTGTTAGCTAATCTGCGTACTTGAGTCTGCAAATAATTGGTTCTTGAATTATAATATGGGAAAATATAGAGACGTAACATGGAAGACCCAGAAATTGAACGCATAAAAGAGAAAAAACTTGCTGAAATGATGAAACAGCAAAGAGATACACAAGTTGGCATCACTGAACTGGATTCATCAAATTTCAATAATACAATCTCTGAAAATTCTCTTGTACTAGTTGATTTTTGGGCATCGTGGTGTGGACCGTGTAAGACGATGCATCCAGTATTTGAGAGAATAGCAAAAAAATTTCCAGGTATTAAATTTGCTCGAGTGAATGTAGATCAAAACCAAAACATAGCTATGAGGTATGGTGTACAGTCAATTCCAACTTTCATCATGTTTTCAGGTGGCACAATAGCTGATAAGCTTCTAGGAGCAGTTGGCGAACCTGGAATTACAATGATTTGTAAAAAATATTTAGAAAATTGAATTAATGAAGAAAATATTTATCATTATGATTTTCTCTTTTTAGATTTTTTTTCTTGTTCGGTTTTAGTATCTTCATGTACCTCTAAATGCTCATACAGATCCTCTTTTGAATTAAAAAATTGCTCACAATAATAACATACATGAACCATTAGAATATCTAGATCAAACTATGAATTAAGAATTCTCAAAACTGCCTAGGCATGATTTTGCCTAAACGAGATAGGAGACCGAAAACATGGAATTCACAGTTCATTATCATCCAAATTTAGGATGGATATTGCAGAAGTGATTTCGTACAAATCATGTTCTTCGGTCATTAAGTAATCTATAATTGAAAAAGTATTAGTAGAAATTGATAGACAGGTTTTGAAAAAAAATTTTTGAAAAGTGAGGAGTTTAGGAACTGAACTTGATATTATGAATAATTTCTTTTAAATTTCCAAATTAAAGTAACTGGAATTACAAAATACATTCCAACATTCATCAAAATAATCCCAATTCCATATCCTAACATTTCAGCTTCGGAATCAATCTCAACAAGATTTAGAATAGACAAACTTGCTAATAGAGGAGTGATTCCAAGCTTTATGGATTCTCTAAAGAATGCATTTTCACGTTCTAAATCTGCTATAGCTGGAGAAAACGAATAGTAGAATTGGTTAAATCCAGACATGAAAGCCAAGCCAGTTTTAGTATTAAGAACAGTGTTATCTCTTAATTCTCGTAATTGCTGAACTTGAGGAGCTAATTCTGAACCATATGTCGCTGTAGCAATTAAGCAGCCTCCTCCTTCAGTTGGAGTTTCTGGAATGTTTGGTACGAATTGTTTTTCAGGAACTGACATTTCAATAGCATTAATTGAGAAATTTCCTTGTCCAAAACCAAATTCATCAGTGTCAATTTCTGCATGAATGTTTGTTGCCAAGAAAATTCCTGTTTGTTTATCAAAAAGATGTTGGTATTTTGCTACTAAATCCTCGTCACCCAATGTTAGGTAGATTGTATATCTTAAGTCATATACATCACGAATTTGAGTTCCAACGTTTTCTGTGAGTATATTAACAGTTTGAACACCAGATTGTTTAGTTAAACCGCTATAGAAAGTTGAGCCTATTTCAGTGTCTATAGAAATTGCAAAGTCAATGATATCTATGAATTCATTAACACTTTTAGAAAAAGTGCCAGCTAGTATTTCTTGGCCACTAGTAGTCATAATAATGATTTTTCCTGTAAAAGATCTATCTTCTACTGTATCAATTTGAATTTTAAACCAATCAATACTTTCAGGAGAAATTTGCTGATCCCCGAAAGAAATTTCTTTAAAACCTTCAAATGTACCTTCGATAAAAGTTGCGAGAGTTGCATTTTCTGCAGCAATATTTAATCCAGAAATTTTGTACTTTACCCACTGTCCTTCAATTAAGCCATTTTCAAATGCATAACTTTTGTCAAAAAATAAAACAATGGAGAACAAAATTAGTAAAACAAATACAATAGATTTCATTTAGTCATCTCCAATCAATATCCATAAGCAGAATCAATTTTTCTTTGAATTTCAACTATCTGGTTTAGTAGAGTATATTCTTCAGAGGATATCTTGTGTGAGAATTTTTTTAGTAGTTGTCTTGCTTCATGTGAGTGTGGTAGAGTATAGAAGACATCTTCTTCATGGATCTGTCTTCCAATAGTAACTCCTTTAACAGAACATGCTACTTCAGCTCCTTTCTTAACTGAAGAAACTGTTTTTTTGTCTTCTTGAAGCTGGTGAACCTGACCAATTTTTTTGCCTTTTTCATTCATGAAATTAACTTTTTGTCGTAGAGTTCCAACATCAACACGTATTCCAAAAACAGCTGGATCATTGTTTCTAAATACAAATCCCTTCAAAAAAGTAAATTTGGCAATTGGGGTAAGCTCTGCAAATATTGCATCTTCTTCGTGAAGAGTATCATCTTCAACCCAAGCTGTGTAGTTATCAATAAGACTGTAGATTACTTTATCATTGAAAATTCGAATGTGGTTATCTTCTGCTTCGTCTAATGCATCAGGCAGAGTCTTTACATTAAAGGCCAAGATTACACCTAGATGTCTATCATTTTCTTTTACAGCTTTTGCCTCTATTACATCACGACGGTTTACAGGACCAATATCTGCCTTGGATATTGGAATTTGTTGACGTTTTAGCATCTCAGAAATTGCTTCAAGTGAACCAATGGTATCACATTTGATTATAACTCCATCAGTTTCAGTATCAATAAAAACTGATTTCATCTCAGATTCTATAATTTTTTTATATTCTAAAATTTCAGATTCCGTTTTTGCAACATAAACTGTACTACCAGGTAATACGCCATCCAGATCAGGTGAGGCTATCTTAATTCCAGCAGCAGCTTGAACTTCATCTACCGGTTTGAATTTATCACGTGGATCTCTCATCTCGTCTAATGGTTTAGGTAGTAAGATTGCTTTTGGTTTTGTTACAATTACACTATCTCGTTTTGCAACAAGAATAGTATCGTTTTTGGTCATAGAGCCATCAACTAAAATGATATTTGCTGCAGGTCCAATTCCTACTTCATCAGTTACTTCAAGAACAATTCCACGGGTAGATTTTTCTTCTTGGTTTAGTCTGTTTTTGAGATATTGTTGTGTTAAACCAACCAGAACAGCTAATAATTCGGGTATTCCAACACCACTTCGTGCACTTATTGGAACAATAGCTATCTCTTTTTTGAAATCTTGAACTCGATAAAATGCCTCTGATTGATATCCTAGAACAGATAATGTTCCAACTACATCGTATATCTTTTGATCTAAATCAGTTTGAATTGATGGGGGCTGTTCTTTGATTGCTTGTGTCACATATGCAGTATCTGTTGTTTTCCAACCAGATATTTGATCAACTTTATTCAAAGCAACAACAAAAGGAACCTTTCTACTTTGAAGAATTTTCAAAGATTCATTTGTTTGAGGTTGAAATCCCCTATTCACATCAACGACCAGTATAGCAATATCAGCAGCAGAGCCACCTCGTGCACGAAGATTCGTAAATACTTCGTGACCGGGTGTATCAATTACAAGAACGCCGGGAATTTTAGTTTCAGCTTTGCCTAGTTTTTCATAGAGATAACCACATCTTTTTTGTATTGTTTCATCAGGTAGAAAGGAAGCTCCAATATGTTGAGTAATTCCACCTGCTTCTCTTTCTTGAACGCCGGTTCCTCTAATTCTATCTAGTAATGAAGTCTTACCAGAATCTACATGACCTAATACGACCACAATGGGTTGTCTTATTCGCAATGCTAATCACTGAAATGCTACCCTCTCTTCATGTTCAAAGCTTTCGGCTGAATCAGATGCATGAATGATATTATCAGTAAGTCCTAATCCAAAATCACCTCTGATAGAACCAGGTTCTGCTTCAAATGATTTTGTAGTACCAATCATCTTTCGAGTTGTTGCAACTGTGTTATTTCCTTCAATTACTACTGCTACTACTCTTCCCGATGTGATAAATGAAACAAGTTCACCAAAAAATGGTTTATCTTTGTGAACTGCATAAAATTCTTCTGCCTGTTCTTGGGTAAAGGTGAATATCTTTAGCTTTACAATTTTGAAACTCTTTCTCTCAAAACGAGAAATAATTTCTCCAACTAGATTACGAGCTACCGCGTCTGGTTTAACAATGAATAATGATTTTTCAGTCAAGATTACTTCTTTCTAATTCCGCCTTTGACGTATTTTTTTGTCCATTTTAATTTTCTAGGATCGCGTTTTAGTTCTAACATATTTTTTTTACACTTTGATGAACAAAACCAAAAGACAGTTCCATCATTTTTTACTAGCATTGTTCCAGAACCTTTTGCAACAGGCCTATCACAAAAGCTACATGGTTTTACTAAGAGACTCATCACATTCGCCTATCTGATCTTCTTCGCTTCTCTTTCGGTTTCTCGAAGCATAAGAATATCACCGATCCTAACTGAGCCTTTAACATTACGTGTAAGAATTCTTCCTTTGTCTTTGCCATCCAATACCTTGACTCTAACTTGAATTACCTCACCGGCAATTCCAGTTCTGCCAACAATTTGGATGACTTCTGAAGGAGTTACTTCATCAGTTTGTGTGCTGCTCATTGATCAGACTTTCCACCTTTGATTTTAGAAAGTGATAGTATGACTTGATCAACTATGTGTTCAGCATCTCCAGAATCTAAAATTGCAGCTGCAGCTGAGGTAATATCAATTCCTAAAGCTTTACCCAATTCTTGTTTACTCGGAACAAATGCATAAGCTGCATTTTGTTCTTCACATAAGATTGGAAGATGTGCAACAACCTCTGGTGGTTCTACATCTTCAGCAATTATAATTAGTTTACTTGTACCACGCTCAATAGCCTTTGTAGCCTCATTAGTTCCTTTTCGAACTTTTCCACTAGTTGCAGCTACTCTAATTGCCTCTAGGATTGGACTTACAAGTTCTTCTGGCGTCTCAAATTTTACATAATAAGGCTTAGTCATTATACATCACCCTAAGGGTTCATCTCCATTCTCAAATTGCTGCCGATTGGTTTTAAAAGTGTTAGCCGACAAGGACGGATTTTACCTTTTGAATATATTTAGACATTATCTCATCAAGTTTTTCTGCAGAACTAGCCTCTGCATAAATTCTTATGATTGGTTCTGTTCCGCTGGCTCTAATCATAACCCAGTTTTTTGAATCAAAAACGATTTTGATACCATCAGTGGTATCAGAATCAGGATTTTCATCCTTAAGAATTGCGATTAGCTTGTTTGCCGCTTCTTTTGGGCAAGAAATTTTATCTTTTGTTGTAAATGAGGGAGGTAAAATTGCAACATGTTCTGAAATTGCTTTATCCGTTGATGCTAACAAATCAAGAGCTAATGCTAATGTCATGCATCCATCTCTTACGTGATTGAATGGCCCATACATGAAACCGCCATTTTCCTCAAAACCTATTAAAGCATCAATTGAAGCCATCTTTCGTGAAACTTCAACACTTCCTACTTTGGTTCGAATTACTTTAGAACCAACCTCAGAAGCTAATCTCTCAATACTAGAGCCTGAATTCAAACATGTAACTATTGTGGAGTTGGGATTCTTTTGTAGCAGATATTTTGAAAATAGTAAAGCAGATTTGTCTCCTGTAAGAATTTCTCCTTTTTCATCACAAAATAAGCTCCTATCACCATCACCATCAAATGCTATTCCTAAATCAGCATTATTTTCAACAACTAATTTTGATAATTCGTCTAGATTCTGAGGCGTGGGTTCTGAACCTCTTCCTGGAAAATTTCCATCAATAGTTTCATTTACTGAAAATACTTCACATCCTAACTCATTGCATAGAAGTGGTGCTACTTCTGCTTGAGCCCCATTACCAAGATCTAGGGCAACTTTGAAATTTTTTGTTCTTATTTTTTCCCAATCAACTTGTGATTTAATGCCATCTATGTATGATTGAATTGTTCTTGTTTCCTCTTTAGTTATTCCTACACGTGATGATCTAGTCCAGTTTTTTTCTGAATAAATATCTTCAATTATTAGCTCATCTTCTCTTGAGATTTCAACGCCATCTGCAGCTACTGGTTTAATTCCATTGTATTGTGGTGGGTTATGAGAAGCAGTAATCATTATTCCTCCTTTAAATCCAAGAGATTTTACAGCAAATTCCAAACATGGAGTTGGTACAAGTCCAGCCATGTAACAATCAATTCCAATAGAATTCAATGTTGCAGAGACAACTTTGGAAATTGCTGGACTTGAATGTCTTCCATCAAATCCAATCAAAATTGGTCCTTCTTTGAAATAAGTTCCAATTGCTAAAGTCATATCATGAATAAATTCTAAGGAAAAATCTTCACCAAAAACACCACGGATCCCATTAGTTCCAAAAAATTTTGCCATCAAGTATTGTCAATAATAGATAAATTTGTGTTTAATGGCAGTGGGGGTGCGGGAGTTGCCAAGCCTGGTCAAAGGCGCAGGGCTTAGGACCCTGTCTCTTAGGAGTCCGTGGGTTCAAATCCCACCTCCCGCATACTATTTTCTCAAAAAAATTCTTAGCTTAAAGCATTAATAATGAATTGCCATTCAAAACGTTCATGAAAAAGACAACCATTGGAATTACAGTAGTAGGAAAAGACAGAGAGGGCATAGTTGCGGCGTTTACTAATTTTGTTTTTCAAAAGAAAGGAAATGTCGAGAAAGTTAACCAAAATGTCATAAAAGGTCTTTTTGGAATGTACTTGGAAATTTCATTTACAAATTATGTAGATATTAAAAAATTTGATAAGGAATTACAAAGTCTTGCTAAAAAACAAAAAATGGAAGTTAGTACACATCATGAAAGCAATTCCCAGAAAAATATTGCGATATTTGTAACTAAAGAACCTCATGGTCTTAAAGCAATATTAGATTCTAAAAGTAAACTTAAAGGAAATATCTCACTAATAGTTGGAACGGAAAAAACCCTTGCTCCAATGGCAAAAAAAGCAAAGATTCCATTCGTTTCAATTGAAGAGAGAAATCAAGAAAAAGCGGAAACTAAACTTATTGATATTTGTAAAAAATACAACATCGATCTAATTGTTCTAGCAAGATACATCAGAATTCTTACTCCGAATTTTGTTTGGAGGTATCCAAACAGGATAATCAACATCCATCCTTCATTGCTTCCAGCATTTCCAGGTGCATTAGCATACGCACAAGCATTTGAAAGGGGAACAAAGATTGTTGGTGTAACATCTCACTATGTAACTGAAAATTTAGATCAAGGACCAATTATTTTCCAAGATTCTTTTGAGGTAGATCCCAATGATTCATTAGAACAGATTAAGAAGAAGGGTCAGAAGCTAGAAGCTGAAACTCTACTAAAGGCTGTAAAAATGCATCTAGACAATAAGCTAGAGGTACGTTGGAGAAAAGTCCACATAAAGTCCAAGTGAGACAAATGGTAATTGTCAAAGATCAGTTTGATCCTACACTTAGAAAACTAATTTTAAGAAAAAAACAAGTAGCAGTTATTCCTGTAGGCTCAATTGAGCAACATGGAGAGCATCTACCTATTTCGACTGATTCAGATATAGTTTCAGAGGTTACAAAAAGAGTCTCAAAAAAAGCTAATTTCTTGTTATTACCCACTCTAAATTATGGAGTTTCCTTTGAACACTCTCCTTTTTTCAACATTAGCATTAAAGGAACTACATTACAAAATATCATATCAGAACTTATTTTGTCACTTGGAGATAATGGTATCAAAGTAGTTTTTGTGATTAACGGGCACCATGGTAATCAAAAATATTTAGAGAGAATTCCACAGAAAATAAAAAAACTATCAAAAGGCAAGACCAAAGTTTTTGTCTTTTCGTATTGGCATTTTATGCGTAGGGAGTTTGATCATGCAGGATTTGTAGAAACTTCTCTAATGCGAGTAATCTCAAAGAATGTAAAAATGAAAAAGGCAAAAAAAGGTTTTACAACAGAAAATCTCTCATTTAAAGAAATATCTAGGATTTCTAAAAAAGCATCAAAATCATTTCCGTCTGTAACAAAAAATGGTATTTGGGGAGATCCAAGGAAGGCAAATACCAAAGATGGGAAGAAAATTCTATCGGAAATCGTTAATAATCTACAAAAAAAGTGTCAAACTTGCCTTACCGACAAAAGCCCAAAGTTACACAAGTGATATTTTAATATAATCCCTAGGTACTTTTGCCAATAAGTGAAATAGATGTCCGTAGATATGGCAGTAAAAATACTGGATGAGAGCATTAACAAAGTTGTCCTAGTCAAGCTCAAAGGTAGTAAGACAATTAGAGGAAATTTGTTAGGTTTTGACCAGCACATGAACCTGCTGCTCGACCAATCAGAAGAGATCCCTTCTGAAGGCGATTCAAAAAGTCTTGGAACCATAGTTGTAAGAGGAGATAATGTCGTAATGATTTCTCCTCCTCCGACATGATCGTGAGGATGCAAGCATGGTAAAAGGCACAACCTCAATGGGTGGTTTTACAAAGAAATTTGTACACATCAGATGTAGAAGATGTGGAAAAAACTCATACCATAAGCGTCATCATAGATGCGCTAGTTGTGGATTCCCTGATGCAAAAATCAGAAAGTATTCTTGGATCAAATGGTATACCTAAATGCAAGAAATTGCACTTTTCTTAAGTTCTATTGCCGGCGTAGCAACTGCTGTTGCTTATAAAAAATTCCCAAAAAATAAGGCCGAACTAGTAAATATAGGAACAAGTCCTTATATTAAAAATCAAATTAATTCATTAAAGTTAGAAAAAGACATTCTCACTAAAACTATTTCGAGGCTCTACCAATCTGATGTTGGACTTACAAAGATTCAGTGTGATAAATTATTGTTAAGATACCAACATCAACTTGGAGTCATTTTGGCAAAAACTGAGAAACTTGAAGCGGCAGCAAAACATCCAGACTTGGGTCCTATTGGAGATGGTCTAATTACGTTGATGGATCAAAAACTATCTCAGCTTGATCAGAGGCTTTATGAGATATCATCAAAAATTACCGTTGCAAATGTTCAAGTTCCTGAATTAGAGAAAGAAAAAGCCAAGAAATCTATTGTTAAAGAAGAAAAAATAGAAGTTGAAAAGAGTATAGAAAAACCAGAAGTAAAAATTCCATTCCAGAATATTGAAATTGATGAAAAGCCTAAGCAACCAATTGAAATTGTAACATTAACAAATCTGCCAAAGAATTCATTAGAATTTCCATTAATTGAAAGAAAGTCAATAGAATCAAAAACAGAAATAATTAACGAAATTTCTAAATCGCCTGAGTCAGAACCAAAAATGCAGGTAATTCAAGCTAGTTTAGGTTCTTCTGAATTAAAATCACTAGAAATTGAATTGGCAAAGCCACAATTACAAGAACATCTTCCAAAACCTGAACCAGTTATAGAAATTGAAAATAAATCCAAACCAGCAGTAAATCTACCTGAAGAAAGTGATGAGGATGACAATGAAGAAGATTTGGACAAAATTAAAGGAGATATAATGAAAACACTCTCCAAACTACAAGAAGCTGAGGTAGAGTAATTGTCATTTGATAGTGCCATTAAGGCATTATCAACTGATGCATTAAGATTTGTAAAAGATGATTATGTTTTAGGCCTTGGTAGCGGTAGAGCAGCTACAGCATTTGTAAAATCTCTTTCATCATACATCAAAACAAAACATTTAGAAATTAAAGCAGTACCAACATCACTTCAAATAAAATTAATCGCAGAGAAAGGTGGAATACCACTTATTGAATCTGATCAAGTAAATCATATCGATGTTGTTTTTGATGGAGCAGATCAAATTGATTCTCAAAAAAATTTGATTAAAGGAGGAGGTGGTGCATTGTTAAGAGAAAAAATTCTGATAAATGCTGCAAGAAAAGTAGTCATAATGGCAGACAAATCAAAGTTTGTAAAAAATTTTAGTAGATCTGTGCCAGTAGAAGTTCATCCATTAGCACGAAACACAGTAACAAAATCAATTAAAAAATTAGGTGGAAGTCCAGAATTACGTACGCTTGATCGTGGTTATCCGTTTATTACAGAAAATGGAAATATAATTTTTGATTGTGATTTTGGAATAATAAAAAATCCTAAAAGTTTAGTACAAAAAGTAAAACTGATTGCTGGAGTTATGGAGTTTGGAATTTTTACAAGAAAACCCGATGTGATTTACAAAGCAAAAACTAACGGAAAATTTGACATAATTACGTAGTTTTAAGCAGCATATTATCACATAATTGGAGTTCCGCCTGCTGCTAGATATGCGGCATAGGCACCAGCAATTGCACACATTGCGATAAGAACTCCTGCCATTGCTTTCATATTACTATCCATAATTTTGACCTTCAATTATTGCTAATTAACGTTTTTTATAATTCTTAGAGTTGATTTTATGAATTTCAGCTAATTTTCCGTTTAACTAATTCTCCATATCCAGGCTTTCCAATCACTTCAAAATCTTCTACAATTGTATTTCCTCGAACAATGGTTTTTACTGGCCATCCCTTAAGATTCCATCCTTCATACATAATATAATCAGAAAATCCTCCAAATAATTCACTTGTTACTTTCTTTTCCATTTTCAAATCAATCATTGTTATATCGGCGTCATTACCTACTTCAATTGCGCCTTTCTGAGAATTCATTGAAAAGATTGTTGACGCGTTATAGCTAGTTATCTGAACCAATTGTTCTAAAGAAATTCTATTCTTGTTTACTCCCTCACTTAACAAAATTGGGAGGACAGTTCCAATACTAGGAAACCCTGCAAGTGCACTCCAAACATCTTCACCACCAAGCTTGAGTTCAAGTTGGTTTGCCACATGATCGGTCCCTATTACATTAATTTGTCCCTCAGTAAGAGCATTCCAGATACTTGAAACATCATCTAATGTTCTAATTGGAGGCATTACTTTTGCTAAATACCCCTCTTGTTTTTCATGTGATAATGTAAGATAATGAGGACATGTTTCTACAAAGATTTTTGTTCCCTTTTGTTTTTCTTCGTTGATTTGTTCTAGAGCTCTTTTAGAACCAATGTGAGCAAAGAAAATTGTACAATTAGATTCTCTTGCAAATTCTGAAACTGTTTTAATGGCTTTAGCCTCATAATCTGGAGAACGGCTTTCAGACCATGCACCTAGTCCATCTCGTTTTTTTTCCTTTGCAGTTTTTATTCCACAAGAACAAGATTCGTAATCTTCAGCATGAACTAATACTGGACAATTAAGTTTGGCTGCTTCTGAAACTACTTGCTTAACAATATCATTATTTACTTCAACTTGTGCTTCATGCAAAAAATTTGTTCCAGGAGCCATATCCATGTAAACATGACCAACATCAGAACCAAGATTCATGTACAGTTTGAATGATGTAATTCCTTTTTCTACACAATAACTCATTTCGTTAACTTGTTCTTTGTTGAAGATAGATGCATGTATTGAGTAATCGATATAATGTGAGGCCCTACTACCATCAAGATGAGATTGTAATGATCTTTTGTAAGAATCACCTAATCTAAGCATTCTCATCATTGTTGTTACACCACCCATAGCTGCTGCACGTGATTCTGTAATTGCAGCTTTGTCTATAGGAGAATAAACTCCATAATGAACATGTGTATCAATTAACCCCGGAATAGAAATCAATCCGTTACCATTAATTTTTTGATCACTTGAAGGAGTATCATTTGTAAAACCAATAATTTTTCCTTCATCAATAATGATATTTTTATCAATAATTCCTTGATTTGTAATTACATGAGAGTTTGTAATTACAGTATCATAGGTCATTTAATTTTCTTTTATGAATCAGGCTATTAATCGTTGAGTAAATAAATAAAAACAGATCACATAGTGATAAGAGAAGGGCCGGTGGTTTAGTGGTATAATGCTGCGTTCGCAACGCAGATGTCGAGGGTTCGATTCCCTCCCGGTCCACTAAAATATTCTATTAAAAAAATTTCTTGGCGTTATCAAGTGAAAATAACTTGAATCCTTGTTCAATAATTAATTCAATTACTTGAGAATAACTCCAATTTCTTTGGGGTGATGCAATAAGTTTCGATTGTAGTGTGCTTATCTTGTTATCATGTTTTACTCTCATTGTAATGGTTACTCGTTCTTTTACCAATCATGAAAAACGCGATTACGTATTATTATACTCTCTTTGTTTTTTCAGAAATAGAAATTACCTTGCTTGCAATACGAGTTTTTAGTGATTTTGAGGTATTCTTACCATAACAGTAGTTGGGGAATTTTTAACAGAAATATTGCCCCCATGCTGTTCTATAATATTTTTGCAAATAGCTAACCCAATGCCTTTTCTTTTGTTACTGGTTGAAAAGAATGGATCAAAGATCTTGGGCAGAATACCACGTGGTATTCCTTTTCCAGTGTCTTCAAATGCAATCATTATATCTGCTCCACAATCCATGATTCGTATATTGATTTTCCCTTCCTCATCAAGTTCTTGGAGGGAGTTTAACAATATTTGAGAAAAACAAGCTGATAGTAGTTTAAAATCACAATTAACAATAAGATCATTTTGTTCAATATTTACGAGAATATTTCCAGGAATTGGAACATTTTCTATTGCAGAATCTATAACTGAGAGAAGTGAAAAATGACTGATGTTTAATTGTGACGGAGTAACCAGATTACGAATACTGTTTAGATAAAGTTCCATGTTACGAGTTGCTCTATGAAGATTTCGTACAATTTGCATTTTATCATCTATCTTTAATCTTGGAAGCGATTCTAATTTTTTTGCTGAGTCTTTAATCATTGAAAGAGGTACAGTCATTTCATCACCAAGTTTGCTAGAAATCTCACCTAACGTAGTAAATTTCTTTGATTTTGATATTTCCTCACTTTGTTGATTAATTTTCTTTTCAAGTTGTTCTTTTTGAAATTCTAAATCATTTTCTTTTAAGACAACGTCTTCGAGATGTTTTTTTAAATCAGAGTTAAGAGTGACAAATTCATTTTTTTGTTCCTGAAGTTTTTTATTTTCTAATTCTAAAGTTTCATTGTTTTGACTAAGAGTAGATGCAAGTTCTTGTAAAAATTTAATTTTATCTTGTATAGCTTTGTTAACTTTAATTTCTTCACTAAATTTTTCTGATGACTTGGTTGATAATTCATGAATAATCTTATCTTTTTCTTCAATTTCAGTTTTAGCCAGACCTAAATCATAGTATGCCTTTGTAGCAAGTTTAGCTAAATCTGCAGTTCCTCCTTTAGGTTCAGTCATGTACATTGTTTCTTCAAAAAATTATGAGAGGACTAATGAAATCAATTTGTGTATGTTGTGAGAGTACAAACAATCTGTTAGAAGAATATTATACTATCATGAATTAGATTGAACTGGCTGGAATTTAATAGGAAATACAGACGTATATCTTTCCTTTTTAGAGTAATCGTTGGAATTCAGATTACAATTGTTGCAGCAACAATTTTGATATTTTTTCAATAATTGTTTTCCTGACTCGATTTCTAGAAACTATTATACATTAACCAAGGTAATGGCTTTTGATGAAGGTATTCAATGCAAAACAAGCAGCGACTGATTACATGT
>CAWTZF010000030.1:0-15737 GCA_963920015.1 uncultured Nitrosopumilaceae archaeon
GTAATTGGACCCGTTCTTAATAGATTCAGATAGATATTGCCTTCTAATTCCTCAAGATCAAGTACAGAGGATAATTCTTTTCCCAACTCCACTATTTGATGAAAGTGTGGGGTTTTTTCTTTCTCTCCTTCATTGGCACTAATACTAGAGTATGTCTTCTGGTCCATCCAAATTTTTCTTGATTTTGATTCGTAATACCCTTCTCTGTGTTTGGATTGAACGGACAAACGCACACAACTCATTCCTGAATGTTACCAAAAATCAGATTAAACTAAAGGCAATTATCGCAATTACCACCATTATTACGATATGTTTTATTCCTGCAACATAAGAACCAGAACCAATTTTTCCAGCAGCTAAACCTCCAAACACTGCTTCAATAATTGCCATGTTAAAGAGAAGTGAATCAAGCAGTTTCAAATCCATATCTTTTAAGGCACTAAAAACTCCGCTTCCACTACCAGCTGTTTCTGAGTCTATCAGCATATCTTGAACTACTTGAATTTCTGAAAAAAATTGTGATGATAAAATTACTGCAATTCCAATAAAAACTACAAAAGATATGTAAATTGTATAAGTATATGGCTGCAGACTAGATTTTCTTTCCTTTTCTAGGTTTTGCAACTCAGTTACATATTTTTGAATCATATCAAGATTTGATGTAATATCTCCACCAATTTTGACTGCCATTTCCAGTAATACAACTACTCTTCTTGCCATTCTAGTCCCAGTTCTCTGTGCAAAATTTTCAAATGAATCTTCTATTGGCATTCCCCAGGTAATGTTTGCTCGTAGATTTTTTAATTCAGGAGTTAAAGCACCCATGTTTCTATCAGCTGTTTGCTCAATTGCTCTAATCAAATTAGCACCACTTTGTACTGCACTAACTAATGCTAGTAAAAATAATGGAAGATTTCTATCTATACTATCTCTTCTTTTAATTTCTCTTAATTGTAATAAAGTAAGTGGAACTATTCCAACTAATATTGCAAAAATTATTCCTATATCTCTTGTACTTGTAGTTTCTGAAAATCCAGATAAATAAAAACTTAAAACAAAAACTACAACGCTAGCAACTGCCGAACTAATACCGACTTTAAATTTTTCTGAATGAATGAAAGATGGTTTTGGAGCTTCAACATCTGTTTTTTTAATTTCAGTTGTTTTTGACAATTTTTACCTCTTTGGCACCATTGAATCCATCATAAACAACAAAATAACTCCAAAGAATGGCACCAAAACATAAGTTAGTAAATACATTAATGTAATAAGATCAAAACCAGCTAAATCTGGACTCATAATTGCCATAATTGATAACATGATAACAGTCATCAATGGGAAAACAATGAGCAAAGTAGTGTACATCTCTGCCATGACCCCAAGAGAGTCTGTTGATTTTCTTAGACTCATCTTCTTTTCTTCTAATTGAACTTTTGATGTTGCAATGAAGTACTCTTTGAGATTTCCACCAGTTTGAGTTGTTATAATGGCACCCTCAAGAAGTTCTGAATAGGATCCCTTTGGACTTCGTTTGATGAGATCTGTGATAGCAGTAAGTAAATCCATGCCTAAAATCTCAATATTTCTTGTGATAAATCGGCAATCTTTGACTATCTCTTCATTAGTATCCTCCTTTGCTATTGCTTTGAAAATACCCTCTAAAGATAATCCACTTGTGGCTAATGTTGCCATATAGCTAATAAAATGAGGAATTTCTTCAGCAAGTTTTGCTGCTCTATTTTTTACATTAATTACAGGTATTGTCAGTAAGACAAAAAATACTATACCACCAATACTGACTCCTCCCAAAATCGGCAAAACAACTGCAAATGCGGCAGGTTGAATAGATACCAACAAAGCTACTGCAACACCAACAATTATGCCAACAATACCTGCAATCATACTAAACAAAACTACTCCACAAACATAAACATCAAATGGAATTGGCATCATGGCCTGTTTTAGATTATTTTCTAAAGTTGTTAATCTAGGATACAAAGATTGTACATGATCATTTAATAGTCTATAACTTAAGACATGTAAAGAAGATACTGCCTCACGTTTAGATTTTGATTTATTTTTTTTAGATTTTAATAAACTCATATTACTAACCTCTTTCTTTCATAGAATCTTTCAGGTTCTGAATAGAATTCTAATATATTTTTTGAAACTTCTTCATGTCTACGAATATCATTTTTTACCATCCATTCTAATGCAATCTTTCTTTTTTGTAATTCATCTTCAATTTGTTTATCTGATTCACCAGTTCTTTCTTTAATTTTTTCTAAAACTATGCTATTTCCAGTATAATGTTGTGTATCAGTGTTAGGATTCCATTTGAAAATTTCATGAGTTTTTATTTTATCTGTAGCATCATCTAGTCCTGCAATTTCAGAAATTTGAATTATTCTTCTGATTGATTTGTTCTTATGTCTAATTTTTAATTGTAATGTAATTACATCAAGAGTGTTTGAGATTAGTGGTTTTGGAATATCCATTGGTGAGGATGCTAATCTTGTTAATGTTGCATCAACAGAATCTGCGTGAATTGATGAAAATCCACCATGACCTGTTGCCATGGCCTGAAATAGAGTATATGCTTCTCTTCCTCTGGTTTCTCCTACAATTATGATATCTGGTCTTTGCCTTAAAGCAGCACGTAGAAGATCAAACTGATTAATTTCTCCGATTTGACCATCAGTAAAATTTTGACGGGATACAGCAGGAATCCAATTTTCATGGGGAAGGTTTAGCTCTTGTGTATCCTCTATACTTACAATCTTCTGTCCTGGACGAATAAATGAGCCTAAAGCGTTGAGGGTAGTTGTCTTTCCACTGGCTGTTCCTCCTGCAACCAGCATTGTTGCGTTTTTTTCAGCAATGAACCACAAATATGCAGCAATATCAGTATTCATAGTTCCAAATTTGATCAAATCAATAACAGTAATTGGATCTGCCCTGAATCTTCTAATTGTAAATGTACTTCCTCGTTTTGTAATTTCATGACCTAATGTCAGGTTTATTCTACTGCCATCAGGTAGAGATGCATCGATGATTGGATTTGCCATTGAAACATGCTTTCCACAAATATAGGAAATTTTTCTTGCAAAATTGTCTAGTTCTTTATCTGAATTAAATATAATATTTGTTGGAATTGATTCATATTCTCTATGCCAAACGTATAATGGAATTCCAGTTCCATCACAACTTATTTCTTCAATCATATGATCACGCATTAGTGGTTCAATTTTACCTAAGTAAATGAAATTACGAATTGCATAATATGTTATTTTAGAAAGATTTTTTGTAGGTATTCCTAATTTGTATTTTTTAATTAATTGGATTATCTTTCTTTTTAATCGTCTTTCTGCATCTTTTTTTGTTTTAATCTCATTTAATGAAACACTTAGTTCTGTCATTAAGAGTTTGGTAATTATATCAAAATTTTTTTTATCTTTTACGCTTAAACGTGGTTGAATTATACAATATTTTAAACCACCTCTTGCAGTAGAATCTTTAATAATACCTCCATGAATTTCGGCACCCTCAAAATCAAGTTTATTAACAGAAATAAAATTTGGAATATCTTCATTTTCATCGACAACAGCATTTGGCATATTTTGAAATTTTAATTCAGCCAAATCGTTCTCTGTAATTCGCTCAAATTCAGTTTTTTCCTCAGGATGAATTAATTTTGGAATAAATTCAGGTAACTTTATGTTGAATCTTTCCTTCAAAATGTTGAATTTCAATTATATTTTTCAAGAATAATTTGAATCTTAAACGATTGTTCATGCAAATGCACAACATCTGGCTTACATTGAATAATTCTTGATTCTAAGTAATGGCAGTTAGGGATCTATCACTGAGTAGGTATGCAGGTTCGAGGTGACTAACATGATGATCTTTAATAAAAATAAGACAAAATTGCAACAGAAGACCAAAGAAAACCACGAAACTGAATCTAGTAATGCTAAAAACAGTCTCAAAGCCGAAATTATGAAATCGCTTCTAAAAAGAAAGGCAAAAGAAGATAATTCTCCAAATAAAATTAAAAATTTTTCTATAATTGAAGAAAAAGCAACAAAAATCAAAGATTCTATTGATACTGATAAAATCTATGCTCTAATCAAAAAAATCAATTCAGCTAAAGAAAAGATGGTTGCTCCAACAATTGATATATCTTCTGGGAAAATAACATATCCACTTCTTACTGAAATTAATGAAAGTGAGGATAACATTGAATTTCTTGAAAAATTATCGGCATCATCTTCTGATGTCTTAGAAAAAACTGTATATGAAAAATTTCTAGTTTGCCCTCAGCATCCAGAATCTCTTTCTGTTAATGTTCGTTTGTATTGTCCGCACTGCAAATCTATGAATATAGAAAAATTACATCTTTTTGAGCATATTAAATGTGGACATATTTCAGAAAAACGAAGTTTTGAAAATTCTAATGAAAAAAATTCTATAAAATGTCCGTCTTGTAATAAAGTCATTTCAGATTTTAAAAAAGAATTGAGAGTACCAGCTATGTGGTATTTATGTAAACATTGTAATGAAAAATTTGATAATGTTTTAGTAAAGATTCATTGTAGAAATCACAATCATGATTTTGAAACTAATCAATCTCACATGATAAACATACCTGGATTTAAAATTAAAAGTGATGATGATGAAATCAGTATTGATGTTTCGGCAATTTCTAATAGATTAACCGAACTTCTTCAAAGACATGATTTTAACGTTGAAGAAAATTATTCAATAAAAGGAAAAAGTGGGCATTATCATCACATAGATCTATTTGCAGAAAACAAGTATGGTAAGACAATTTTTATTTTTATAAAGAAATCCAATATCGAAATTGATAATTCTGAAATAAACTCAAAAATCATCCAGGTATTAGATACTTCACCAACTATTGCAATCTTGGTAGGATTTGCATCAATTTCTGAAAAAGCAAAATCCATTGCTACAAGTTATAACGTTTCAATTGTTTCTGAGCACGATACTAACAAGATTATTTCATCAACAGATGATGTTCTCAATAAGCAATTATCCAATTTGGGAAAAGATGAATAAATCTCATAGAGGAATTAGTCAAATTGTAGGCAGTCTTTTCATGCTTGCAATTGTAGTTCCAATTGGCGTAGTAATTCTTAGTCAAGGCATGCATGAAACAGCTGAATTTAATTATATTTTGACTACACAATCTGCTCAAAAAGTGGATGCTGTTCAAGAAGATATAATTTTTGAACATATACGATTTGTACCTACTTCAAAGGAAGTAATCATTTCATTAAGAAATATTGGTACAATTGATACATCAATTAACAAAATTTCTATCATTAAAATGGATACACAGGAACTGATAGTATCTCAAGATAATTTAGCGCCATTCTTGTCATTAAAAGATTCTGGAGATATCTCAGTTACTGCAAATTTTTCTCCATTGGATTGGGGTGCTATGCAAGCCGCTAATCCAAACAGTGAATACAAAATATCTCTAATAACAAGTAGAGGAAATTTCTTTGACACAATAGGCAGGCCATTTAACACATGAATTTGAATCTTAAATTTTCAAAAAGAAGAGCAGTATCTGAAGTAATTTCAACTGTACTTATACTAGCTATTACTATGGTGGGTGCAGTTTTCGTTTCTAATATAATTCAAGATTCAATGCTGACTAGTACTGATCAATTACCTCATGCAGACATTAGCCCAAACTCAGTAAGACTAACAGCTTATGATACTAGAGACTCCACCACGATTTCTGGAATATCATCTTTGAATAATTATTTTAATCAAACACTTTGTACTATAGGTTGTCAAGCCAATGCAAATAATGTTCCTAGTTTACTTAATGGTGGAACCGAATTTATTGTAATTCAAATTCGAAACACAAACATCAACCCCGTTTTTCTTCAAATAATTTATGTTAATAATGTGGCACATAATTGGGATGAGAATACATCTAACAAAATATTTGATGCGTCCATAGATGACACAACGGGAAAATATCCTGCAAATGGAAAATTTAGCATAATTCCAAGATCTAATGATCCTCCAATAATTCAAAGAGACTCATTTGTGATTCAGGGTGATGAAGAAGTACGTGTTGTCATAAAACTAAGCGAGCAATTTTCAGAAGACATTGATATGTGGCGCCCTATGAAATTACAACTCAATTTTGGTGCTCCTGAACCAACAGAATACATCATTCTAAGCGGCGATACAAGGTGATTGTTTCATGATAAAATTTGGTTCACGAAGAGGAATTTCGTCAATTGTAGGTTCTATGATTTTTTTAATTTTAATGACTAGTGGAATGTCTGTTTATTTTTTATCAATACAATCTCAGGCTGATTTAATTGATACCCAACAAAAAGTAGCTGATACACAGATTAGAAAAATTCAAGAGGATTATGCGATTTCAGCAACTACAGATACTAATGATAATAACAGATTAGCAATCCAAGTAAAAAATCAAGGCCCTTTTCCATTAGAGGTTGCAAATATTTGGATTATTAACAAAACAGATGCAGTTAATGGATATCCTGCTGAACGACATTTGTTAAACTCAATTGATTCATTCATTCCAATAGGATATGGAAAAAATATTTTAGAAAATAATCCACTGTACATGAATCCTGATGAATATGACATTAAAGTAATCTCAACTGTAGGAACAATTAGAATAGCTGATCTAGATGTTACTGGTAATAATGATCTTCTAGTTGAACTATTTTCTATTCCACCTGATGTTGAAATTAATGAAAATGTTACAATTGCAATGCGTGTGACCAATGTTGGTGATATTGATATAGAAAATGTTGTACCGTATGGACCACCTATTGTAAACCCACAATCAACAGTTGTTTCTTCTGAAATGGTATCTGCAGCATCAATTGATTTGTTAAAACCTGGAGAGACTGGATTTTTTACTTGGCATTATACAATGAATGGACCAATTAACAGTAAAGTTGTATTTTCAAATAATGCTTCTGGTACTGTTTTAGGTTCATTTACCGTTGACAGTAATGATGATTCTGACAAAATAACAATAAGGGACGATGGAACCGGTGGTGGGGATCTTATTATTTTATCACAAGAACTTTTAGCAAGACCTGAGATTTTCATTGTTACACCTTCTACATTTGGAGGAAATTCGCCCAGTGATAATTATAAGGCTATTTGGGGAGTAAACGTTGTTAATCCAGTTAATGCAACTATGAATGTCACTAAGGTTACAGTAAGTGCTTTTGCTCCAGGTGCTAATAATAATGACAGAATTTTTGCTTCTCCGTGTGGAGCTGAGGGAATTTCACCAGCAGTTGATTCTGATTGGGGCTGTCCAATAGAAAATCAAGTAATTTGGAAGAACTTGGATGCGCCTATTGTCATTCCTGGATATTCTGCTTTTTCGTTTCTTGCTTTAGTTGAGCCTGGCACTGCTGGAAATCCTGAATTAGAGTCAATTATTGTGCAGGCTTCTGTGTTTACGTCATTTGGTGCTTTTGGAAAAGCAGGATATGAATCCTCTATGACTGATGAGGATGCAAATGTTAATGTCTATTTGGCAAGTGAGATCGATACTAGAGATAAAACCAAAATTAATGCCACCCGATTATATATTCCAGAAAATTCTGAACAAAGATTCCACATTGTTTTAGCAGATATGGATGATGCATCAGATACTCATATTAAATCGGGAGCCAAATTAATTATCAATGTACCAAGAGATTGGACAAATGTAATAATTGATAATAATAGTGGTTTTAACACTCCAACTATAAGAGCTATTGGAGATAGTTCATATCAAATAATTGCAGAAACGTCTGGTCCTACAGGATACACAACTGTAGCACGAACAATTTCATTTAATGCAACTGCTCCTGATGTTAGTAACCAACAAATGTTTGTCATGTATGTACTTGCGGAAGGTGTAACTGATACTGGTGGAAGTGACTTTGCTATCGGTCCACTTGCTGAGATTATACTTCAAGTGATTCCTTGAGGATTTCAAGTGAACGAAAGATTTCTCTTATTTGTTGTTGTTGGATTTGTAATTTCCATTTTTGGAATCATAGCTTATTTTGCAATAGAATCACAATCAGAAGGAACAATAAACGAAGAGATACTCAATTTAAAAAATATCAATAAATTAAACTTTGAAGTAAAAGAAAAAATTGGAAATTCAACTATAATGCGAGACTTGAAACAATTTATTCAACAAAGTTCAGAAGAAATTAAAGAAAAAATTAATCCCAAAGATAGTGTTCTTCCTTAATACAAAACTTCAAAGTTTTACTGAATTGATTTTATTCAAAAAAAATCTCATATTAAAAACTTAGATATCTTCTTCATAAATTTCGTCTTCTTCTTCATCATCTAGACTTTGTTTTGGTTTTTTGAGGAACAATACTATGGCTGCAACAATAACTACAATAGCTGCAAGTCCAACATACAAAACCCATTCAGGCAAACCTAAAACCAAAGTTTCTACAAGTTCAATTTGAGTGACATCTACAGTAAATTCAAAACTTTTCTGTTCCTCCACATAACCTTCTGCTGAAGCAAATACTTGGAATGATAAAGTAGGCTCATTTCCTGCGGTTAAGTGAATTTTTGCGCTTCCATCATCCTGAGTTTTTATGCTTGTAGGAGTAATGGTAGCATTATTTCCTTCAATACGTAACTCAGCGCCTTGTATTGGTTCCAATTTTTCACTATCTACATAGATTTTAACTTCGAGTGATTCCCCAGGAGGAATAGGTTCCTCTATTATTCCAGTAGTAATTGATAATTTATTGAGAAATGATTTAATCTCTAAACTTTCACTAGAGCCAATAACTCCATTAGCATTTGCTGAGAGCTTCACTTTTCCTTGCTTTCCATTAACTTGAATTGGGAATTCTGAATATGATGTACCTGCTTGAATATCAATAAATCGAGGAACTTCAATTAAATTAGAATTAAGCGTTTCGATTTTTACTTTAACATTAGAGGATGCTTTTAGTGGGTTCAATCTAACATCAATAAGCTGAATAATTCCTGTATATGGTTGGTCACTACTTACATCAAGCTTATCATATGGCAAGATTACTTTAACTGAAGAAGATGGTTCTCTTTCAAAACTAGCTGTTGTCTCAAGACTTTGATCAGCTGATATTCCTATAGGAATTGCATCTAAAATAATTGTATCTTCGGAATCTGTACCAAATGAATCGCTATGAAAATTTGCATGTGCAAATGTTTGATCAGTTGATATTTTTATAATCTCATTAACTGGAGAAAGTAAAAACCTTGTTTCATCTTCAACAAATGTGGGTCTTCCTTTAGCATCTAATGAAACTAAAAACAAATCAAAATTTCCATTTTTATCAAACAGAATTGTATTTGGACCAGTTGGTGAAAAAATTACTGTTTTTTCATGTTTTAATGTATTGACAATATTTGTTTCAGATTCTGCAGTACCAATTCCAGTTATTGTAGTTGATAGCAATACCGAACCTGTTTCTTTAGATGATGAAATTTCTGCTGTACCATATGCATAACCCGCACCAATCTTTCCAGCATTTTCAATATTTAATAATAATCCATCACTTGAAATTAAATCAATTTTTTCAAAGCCTCCTTTAGACACAAGATTCTCATTTGATAAAATTGGACGATATTCTATATCTTCTGCGGCTTCAGTTGCTATGTTAATTGGTGAATCAAATCGCTCAAAATCTATACAATCACTATTATCTTCGTTAATTTCGCCAAAATAAAGGGGGTCATATTGATCATTGTTCGTGGCTTCATCTGGAAACTCTATTACTGCACCAATCTGGTAGCCAACTATTGTTTTAGAATCACTTGGAAATGATTCAAGAGCAAAAATATGTGTGGTTTTGTTTCCAGCTAGTGGATTATCAAAGGTTACTGGAGGTCTTGTAACAAAACAATCTGTTGCAACCCCAAGACCTTCGGTGCTGACGCCTATGTTGATCTCAGGCCATAGATGTGAAAGATATAATTTTTGTTTAAAATGATAACTAAAATCTCCTTTTCTAATTACTCCATTGTATAATGCTTCATCCATAGTCTCATCAATTTTTTTGTCTATCTCAGTATTGTCTGAAAAGAATTCTAGCTGAGTATCTTCACGAGCTATGGTAGGAGATCCATCTGAATCAATCAAACTTACTATAACATCTATGAATCTAGCATTTTCTCTTGCAACAATTTTTGGAAACACATCAATTTCTAAACCTGCTGGAAATGAAGAAGAGACTTTAATATTTTGAGCATTTTGAAGATTTAACTCATCTTGATTAGCTCTAATGAATGCATTTCCAATATTTTCATTGGTTTGAATAATTCCCCATCCATAATATGCTCCTTCTTTAATTTCTAGAGAGTTGTTATCTAATTCAATAAGTGAATCTTCATAATCAAATATTACTTTAATGTCATATGGCGATTGTATTACAGAACCATCAGATGATTGTAAGTAAACTGAAAAAGGCATTTTTGAATTAACGTGCATCTCCTTAGATGGTAGATATACTACTAATTCTACATCTTCTGGTATCTCAAAATTATTTTTTCCAACTATAAAGTTTTGAAATACTGTTTGTCCATTAAAACTCGCAGAAATTGTGGTCTTGCCAGTTGAGCTTCCAGTGTTAATATCAAAAACACCATAATTTTGGTGTGTATTAATAATTACTTCAGATGGAACAGAAGCAATATTTAGATCATCTGATTTCAGTTGAATAGTTACATCTTGAGATGGTTTTACTAAAAATCCATTTGTATTAATTAAATTAACATAACCTACATGATGAATTGCTTCTCCACTTTCAACATGCGAAGGAGAAATATTGAGATGAATGACTGCATTATCTAAATTTGCAATAACAATTTGTCCTGAAGCTTGTGATGCAAAACCAGAAATGAGAAGAATTGATAATGTTAGGACTAGCAGAGATTTATTTGTCATTTTGTCCCCCATAAAAAGAAAAAAGAGGGGATTAACCCACGTTCTGACCCATCACAACAGTACCTACAAATACGGCACCATTAGTTGTAGTCAGTTTGAATTGTGTGTCTCTTCCAATCGGGAAGTTGTCATCAAGATCCACGATGACTGTTATAGTTCCACCAGGTTGTACGGTTGCTGCTAGTTCCTGCAAGATTCCTCCTGGTGTTGCATCTAGCATGACCGAATACTCTCCTGGAATTAGATCTGTAGTATCATCCCAGTCTGAAAGTGTTGTAGCTGTATCGTATGCGTATACTGTACCACCAAGTCGTATTTCTGAGAATAGTACTTGATTTACACTATCATTTTTGATAAATACGGCAACTCTTTCATCGACGTTTTTACCTAGTGTATTTCCAGTAGTATTTCCTGCTGAAAGTGGTGGCATGGTCAGTCCATCGTGAGCACGTAATGCACTAATATCTCGTGCATCGTATCCTATAATCTTTACAGATTCTATTGATGGTGTTCCGCTGATTTGGGCTTGACTAAAAAACCCTTGAGCGAAAACGAAAATAATTGTTCCCCCAACTACAGCGATTGCAACCATGAGCAGTGTTGCGATTACTGGCGCTACTGCTCTGCGATTGGTTAGACGTTCTTTTTGTTTCAAGTTTGTAGTCATTGTTATTCAACTATATCCCCAAAGATTATCTAAGAGAAATGCTGTGCATATTGCACAACAATTCGGAATCATGTGCAAATTAGACAAATTCTAATACTAATTCACAACATTCGTGTTGATACATGAAATATGTTATTTTTGGACTAATTACTTTTTTACTAATTCTTTGGTTAAATCCTGCTTATTCAGCTTCATCTTATCAAATAATAATAGATGAGAATTATTACAATCTTGATTATGAAATAGATGCTGATGTGCTAGCTATGGCCATTGATCATGAACTAAATTCATTGTTAATTGGAATTGAAAATACGCGTGATTCGAATTTTCAAATAAATTTACCTATAGAGATGATATCTGCCGAAAATAATGAATTTGCAGTACTCGTTGATGGATATGAGGTAGATTATCAAATTACTAGTAGTGAATCAAGCAATACAATCTCGTTTTTTGTTCCAGTGAGTTCTCAAGAGATTGAGATTATTGGTACTCATGTAATACCAGAATTTCCTTTAGGAGTAATGATTGTATTTGCTATGATAATATCACTAAGCGTACTAATTTCTAAAAGAAATCTTATTCAAATTAAGTTGTAATCTTATCTAATTGATTTGATTCAGTAGCATTTTTTACTTCTCTTGCAATTCGGCGCCCCATACTCATTGGTTCATTATACAAAAGTGTAGTATATGGAGACCCATCCATGTAGATGTTAGTTCCTGCTACAATTCTTGCTGAAAACTCAAATGAAGTAAATTTTGCATCTTCATCATAAACACCTTCAATACAAAATGGTCCATTCATTCCTGGTTTTACTAATCTTTTTGATGCTTCAACAAATCTCTCACCCATTGAATACACTTCATCCAACAAAGATTCTCTTAATACCATTGGACTGTTTCCAATTACATTAAAGGAAGGGATTTTGTCGTTTTCTAATTGTACTGAAGCTGGAATTCTTCCTAGTCCTTCAATATCTGATTCATGTCTTTTATCGATTCCAAAAAATTCAAGTTCTTCTTTTAGTGGGGAATAAAAATATTGTAAATATGCTAAAACGCCTGCGGAATATTCTTGAATATACAGCTCTTCATCTGCATTGATTATTCCTTGTTCTATCAATTTCTCATGTTTTTTATTATACTCGGATTCACTTGTTGCTAAAAAGTAGCCTTTTCCACCTGCAGCCCCTTGTCTTTTTGCAATGACTAATTTGTTAATGTCTTTTGGACTGGAAATGACTTTTGGAACATTAAGTTTTGCGTCCACCATCAATTGTTGTTTTAATTTTCTATCCGATTCCCATCGTAAAATCCATTTGTTTCCAAATACTGGTGTTTTAATTGATTCAATTTGCTCTGAGCTCATCTGAGCAATTAATGTTCCATGAGGAATGAGAACAGCATTATTTTGTTCTAAAATTGTAGAACAGTGATTTTCTATTACTTCTAAAAAAGAATCAACCAGTACGAATTCATCAATAAAACCAAATCTTCTGTATAATTTTTCACGTTTTTTTTCACAAACAAGAATTGTCTTTAAACCCTCATCTTTTGCGCCTTTTAGTACCTGCAAGGCACAATGAGAACCTAAAGTTGCTATTGATGTCAAGGCTACACTTTTTCTAATATATTGATTCTTTATGAATTATGTGCGTTTGAAACATACTCAAACACCTCATCTATGATCTCCATTGAAATTTCTGATTTAATATCCTCAGGTACTGCCTTGATAATAAAATCAATTAAAGAAGTATTTTCAGGAAAACTCCCACGTTCCTGATTAAGAGAATAAACGGCAATCGCATTTGAAATTAGAGCAACAGTTTTCTCTTTTTTACTTAAGACCATGATTATTGATGTATACTAAACTAATTTAATGTAAAGTAAATTTTTATTTAAAGTATTCACTTATCAATTCAGACAATTTATTTGAAAATATTTCTGATCCTACTGATGATTTCTACGTAAGTGTTTTAATAGAAAATTACCACATTGATTTTACGGACGTTATATCCTCTGCTGAAATCATTGCTGAAGAAAACATACCATCAATTCATAGAATTGAAAAATTAGGCTTGGAACTTTCTGCAATTTTAGATTTAGATGAACTTGATGCACATATCTATCTTAATTTATTAAGAATGGGTCCAGTCACCGCAAGTGCATTAGCAAAAGAACTTCATATTGATAGAACAAAAGCTTATCGAACTATCGATAAATTATTACAATTAAAAATAGTATCAACGACTCTTTCAAAACCAAAATTATGTTTAGCAAACAAACCTGATGATGTACTTAAAACCATATTACAGAAAAAACAAAATCAGATAAACAAAATTAAAAATACAAAAGATGAGCTAATCAAAAGTATCAATGATACTATTCCCACTAATTATACAAGTAAACTACCAACATTTCATATCACACAAGGTACAACAAATATTTACTCTGAAATTGAAAAATTAATTGAAAACTCAGCTGAAATTGTTTACATAATTACAACGTTAAAAGACATCTCTAGAATGTATCATACTGGAATTCCTGAAAAAATCAAAACATGTGAAAAAAATGGTGGACAAGTACGTCTTTTAACTGAAATAATTAACTACGATATGATTTCATTTGTAAGTAGATTTGAAGCTACAGAAACCAAGGTGGGAAAACTTCGTTCTAAAGGTAGAATAATAGTAGAAAAAGGCAAAAGAATGATAATGTCGGATACGGTTTCAAATTCTTTTCAAAGTAATATAGAATCTGATTTTGCGATTTGTACAAATTCTGTTGAAATGGTGAATAACATCTACACGTTATGCTCTCTTTTGTGGAATAACTCTGAATCGCTGAAAATCCCAAATTTACAACTAAATTAACATCAAAAAATCTGATCTCAATAGTAAAGTAGCTTTTTTGACAAAATCTCTAATCGTAATACACGAAGAAAATTAATTACTCTGTAAAAAAGGCAGATTAAGTGAAATTATGATTGAAACTGAATTAGGAAGTATTCGTAGAACTCATTATTCTAATCAGCTGTCGGCGTCTTTAGAAGGAAATTCAGTTATTGTAATGGGTTGGGTATTAACAGTTCGGGGTCACGGAAATATTTCATTTTTAACACTACATGATAAGACCGGAGATATTCAAGTAGTTGCAAAAGCTGGTTCTTGCCCAGATGAAATCCGTGAAAAAATTTCACAGTTAAAATCACATTCCTCAATAAGCATCAGCGGTACAATAAAAACTTCTGAAAAAGCACCAAATGGTATTGAGATAATCCCAACTGAGCTAAGAGTTTTTTCTGAAGTTGAAAAAATACCTCCTTTTGAACCTCAAGCAAAAACTGTAAAAAATATCGATACAAGATTGGAGATTAGACCAATTGATCTAAGAAGAAAAGTTTTACAAGATATTTTCAATGCAAGAAGTTCTATTTTAAAATCAATTAGAAATTATTTTTATGATGAAGATTTTACTGAAATAAACACTCCTAAAATGATTGCAACTGCAACTGAAGGTGGGGCTGCATTATTTCCAATTTTTTATTATAATAAGGAGGCATTTTTAGCTCAGAGTCCACAATTATACAAAGAACAACTTACGATGAGTTTTGAAAAAGTATTTGAGATTGCACCGATATTTAGAGCAGAACCATCTAGAACTAACCGACATCTTGCTGAAGCAATATCAATTGATTTTGAAGAAGCGTTTGTAGACTATGATGATGTTATGGATAGAATTGAAAAGATAATCATTGCAGCAGTTAAAGCTACACAAGAATATTCTCAATCAAATTCAGATGTAGAATTTATTATTCCAGATATTCCTGAAAAAATTCCTCAGTATTCATATTCTGAGTTAATTGAAAAGATGCAACAATCCGGCGCAAAAACAGAATGGGGGGATGATCTTTATCCTTCAAATCTAAAAAAAGCAGGGATGACCGGTTTTTACTTGATCACGGCTTGGCCAATGGGCCCAAAACCATTCTATGTTATAGTGAGTAAAGATAACCCAAAAATTTCAGATTCGTTTGATTTAATGTTTGGAGATTTAGAAATATCATCTGGCAGTACTA